>JANQQN010000397.1 GCA_028289325.1 Myxococcota bacterium
GCGCTTGCCCCCCCCGATCGCTCGCCGCGTCGAGGGTCAGTAGCCGCAGCGCCGCCACCGCGCACATCAGCATCGACAGCCCGACCAGCAACCACAGCCACCACCGTGAACGCCGAGCCGGAACCGCGTCAGTGGGCGGCCCTTCAGGACTAGGCTCCGAGGCCCCGGCGTCCAAAGGCGGGGGCGTCAGGACGAGGACGGGCCAAGAAGCCCGCTCGGCGTCAAGCCGGGGCGCGGACGCTTCGGGCGCGGCGGGGGCCGGGGCATCGGTGTCGAATGGCGCTCGCTTCGGTATGGGCTCGGGCGGCTCCGCGGGCTCACCGTCGGCGCTGCTGGCCGGCCGGTGGAGCGTGGAGATGCGCCCCATCGTGAGGTCGTTGCTGTCGAGGTACCAGTCGCGCAGGCCCCGCTTCACCTCGGCGATAGAGTGATATCGAGACTCCGGCGGGCCAACGAGGCATCGGCGGGCCACCGCTATCAGCCCCATCGGTACCGCGCTTCGGCCGGCCGTCCATGCCTCCTGCGCCGCTTCGGCGTTCGCCGCCTCCGGCGCGAAACGCTCCCCGGAGAGCATCGCTCGCAGCAGCCCCCCGAACGAACGGACCTCGGACTCCGGCGTCGCTTCGGTCCGCAGCAACCGGCGCGACGACGGGTCGCTATCGGCCCTCGCGCGCAGCCCGGCCCCGCCAGGCATTTCGAGGCTGTCGGCAAGCCCGAAGCCGTACATCTTGATGGACTCTTTGCCGCCCGGTTTTGGCCGCACGACCATGATGTTCTCCGCGCGCAGGACCACGTTCGGGAGTCCGTCTTCATGGGCCGCCTCCAACGCGGTGGCGATCTGGAACGCGAGATGGAAGATTCTCTCGACGCCGAGCGGTTCGCCGCCGAGGACGTCGCTCAACGGTCGCCCAGTGAGGCGCTCGCTGACGACGTACAGCGCACCTTCCTCGGTTTCGCCGAGGTCGTGGATGGCCACCAGATGCGGGTGCTGAAGCTCGGACAGCAGCTTGGCTTCCCGCAGGAACGCGTCGCGTAGGCGCCGCCCCGCGGCCGACCTCGCCGTAGCGTGGAGCACCTTGATGCTGACCTCCCGTTCCAAGGGGCTCTGGACGCCGCGATAGATCGACACGTTGGACCAGGTCTGCAAGAGCTCGATGTCTCGGTAGCGCGGTCCGAGGCGGAGTCCGTCAACGAAGAAAGGCGCCGTCGGGAGTTGCTCCGCAACGGACACAACGGCCTGCAAGATCCCCTCGCGCCGGCCCATGATCCGCGAATCTACCTAAGCGGCATGCACGACGGGTATTTTTTTGTGCCTCGCCCGCCGAGTCCCGGTCACACGCCGACCTGAACACGACAAAATCTAAGTAATTCCAAAATCTTACAGCCCTCGACGTTCCGACCCACGACGGCTTCCGCGAACAACAACACGCATGGCCGGGACCGCCGACGGGTTCCCTGGCAGCGCTTCGTGATTGAAGCGAACGTCCGTCTCCAGGACGGTAGGACAGTAGCCAGACAACTCGGCGCCTAACCCCGAAGGGATCTCAGAGGGCGGTACGGTTCGGCAGCATCGATGTTCCTCCGCGCCGAGCCGTGTTTGCGAGACGGCGTACAGCTGTACGGTGGCAACTCGTCGCGGTCGGCCGCGACGTATCCCTCGAGTACCTATGAGTGACGAACGACGAACAGCAGCTCGTCGACCGAGCGACCAATCAGCGCATCGTCTCGGCGGCAAGGAGGACCATGAGGTTCGCTCGGTCGAGCTCAAGGCGTCACGGGGCGATAAGTCACGAAGGAATAAGACAAGGGATGCACGAGGACCTGAGCCGGCTTCGCGACTCCCTTGAGTTCCGGGAGTTCCGTGTCGCTGACCATGGTGACAGCCGCACCATTGAGCCGCACCTCGGTGCCGAAGAGGTTCTCCGCCGTCACCGCGTACACATGACCGTCACCGGGAACGCCCGGCGCGTCGAACTGTACGGACCGTCGATGGTTCAGGTTGATGACCAGTAGGGTTACGGCATCCGTGTTCGGCGTCCAGTGGGCATAAGCCCGAACCCGATCCGAGCCGGTCGCCTGCACCGCCAAGACTCGACGCCCCATGAGCTTCTTCCACAGAAGGGAGGCCCAATAGTCGGGCAGCGGCTCCAGCGTATCGGCGGTCAGCAGCTGATAGTTCGAACCGGCGAGCGTTTGGCGAACGACGACGTCGTGATGATGGACGGCCAGCAACCCGAGTTGATCCAGCCACCACAGGCTGGCTAAGTATCGATCCGAGAGACCCGGTTCCCCTCCGAACTGCGCGTTGCCGGTCTCCGCGAGCCACAGCGGCCGGCCGGGGCTGTAGGCATCACGAAGCTGTGCGTTGTGGTCGGCCCAGTGTGCGGCCTCGTCGAGGTTGTGCGGATCGAGCAACCGACCCGGCGCCGCCCGTCGGGATGCGACCGGTCCCCGTCGGCTTTGCTGAGGATAGTAGTGCCAGGCAAAGATGTCCGTCGCGGTGCCCCCGAGCCGGGCGTAGTCCGCTTGAAAGCCGAACAGCGCCCCCAGGGGCTCGCCGAGGACGGGCCAGAATGCGGCGGCTTGTCCGCTGACCAGGGCGTGGGGATAGGTCTCTTCGACGACGCGTCGTAGTCGACGCAGGTCGTCGACGTAAGTCTCAGGATCCACCTGCGCGTCCAGGCCGTGAATGAACCAGAATAGATTGAGCTCGTTGCCCAACTCCCAGGCGTAGACCTCATACCCTTGTTGTCGGCTGTAGGTTAACAGGGCCGAGGCCTGGTCCGGGTCCCACTGTCCATTCGGGTCACGACTGCCCGGTCCCGCGTTGAGGGTCATGACCAGCGCGAGTTGATTACGTCGCGCGAATGCGTTGACCGAATCCCACTGGCGCCTCGTCAACACCGACTCGAACCCTTCGGGCGCGCTCGATGTCGCCGACCCCGGGCTCATGTCGTAATACACCTTGTCCGCCTCCGAGCCCCCGATGCGAAGAAACGCGGGGGCCAAAGCGCGCGTCAGCGTATCGAGACGTTCGCGATCGAAGTCGAATACAGGCGCATTGACCGTGCCCGAGCCCGTCTCCGGGCCCGACGCCTCAGGGTCCCACCACTTGCCGCCGACAACGGCCGATGTATCGATCGCGAAGGACAGATAGCGCTCGTCGACCCGACGCAGGACGGTGCTGGTGTCGACAGAAATCTCGATCGACACCGGCGCCAGCGCCGGCGGACGCGCGCTGACGTCGAGGTCGGTCAGCGCCGGCCCCGGATCGAACTGGCCATCGATCACCGCCGGCAGATGGCCCCGGGAGCCCCATAGCGCGATGGTCAGGGCCACAACGACGAGCCCGGCCGCAGCGACGACCAGCGAAACCAGGATACGTCGACCCCAACGAGCCGGACGTCGCGCAGTCGGGTCGGCCGTAGGTGCCATAGCGGCAGGGTAACGCAGAGACAGGGCGTCTCCCAGAGACCGGTCGCTCGCTCGTCGGCCGCCGGATGTCGCTTGACCGAAAACCAGGCGCGAGACTGCGCCGCGTGCACCAGACCCCGCCTCGACTCTGGCATGTGAGCCACGGTCATAGCTCACCGGTCGCTGGTGAAGCCAGTGATGCGCATAGTTGCAGGCTACCGACTGCCTTCGTCATCCGGTGAGCGCTAGTTGCGCCCCTTTAGTCGAGCCGTCGCAGCACTTCGACGTAGCTCGCGCTTTCGTTGTAAACCCACCAGCCCACACGCGCCCCATCCATCAAGAAATACTCGTGGACCAGCGGCTTGGCGGGGTTTCGAAACTCGAGCCCTCCAACGTGGACGAGGCGCTCGGCGGGCCTGTCATCGATCACCACAATCAGCTCGTCTCCTTCGAACTGGGCAATGAAGCGCTTTTTGCCACCGTGCCCGTATCGACCTCGAATCAGAGCCTTCTGCTCTTCGCTCAACGGGGCTCGGCGGGTCTCCGTCGGCTCGGTGTCGAGGATCTCGAGCGCGATTTCGGCTTCGAGCGATCGCGCGTGCGGCGTGCCGAGGCCGCGCGTGTTGCTGAGGACGGCGACCGCGAGATCGTCGTCTGGATAGTAGTAAAGCGCGGCGGAACCGCCATCAAAGGTGCCGGTGTGCCCGACCTTCCGGTGGCCACCGAGCCTGCCCAGTCTCTGGGCCATTCCATACGGCACCTCTGCGCGGTCCGCCACGCCAGTGACTGTCGAAGCTGAACGAAGAGTCGCGAGTGACTCGGGAGACAGAAGCGAGCCGTCGTTCAGGGCGCGCCACCAGGTCATCAAGTCGACAACGCTGGCGCAGATCGATCCCGCACCGCCGTAGGCAGTCATGTCGATATAGGGCATCTCGGCGACGCCCGATTCTGTCCTGCGGAGCGCCTGGGCCATACGAGGCTCGGATACCCTCTCGAGAACCGAAATGCCGTCGAGACGGAGTGGATCCAACAGTCGTTCGCGGACGAAGCGGTCGTACCGAGCTCCGCTCGCCCGCTCCACGATGATCCCGAGCACGACGTAGCCTGCGTTGCTGTAGACCCAGGTGCGATCGGGCGGGAACTCCGCTGACCCTCGAGCGATCGCAACATCGGAGAGCAGCTCGGCGCCGTATCTCTTCTTCCGGTATTCCGGTGGAGGGTTCTGCTCGTCGAGCTCGCCATCGACGAACCCGGATGTGTGCCGCAGAAGCTGCTCTATCGTCGCATCGGGAAAATGATCTGGCAGCTCGGGAACCCAGTCGCGGGCCTTTTGGTCGATCGACAGGCGGCCTTCGTCGCGCAGCAAGAGGATCGCCACTGCGGTGAAGTGTTTGCCGATGGACGCGACATCGAATGCCGTGTCCTTCGTTGCGGGGATCGACCGCCCCGCGTCGGCATGACCGAAGCCTTGGGCGTACACGGGTGCACCGCCGGCCGCCACCGCGACCGAAACGCCTACGAGACCGCCGTCCTCGATCGCTGAGCGGAGCTCGGACTCGATCCCGATCACTGTCTCGGCAGCAATGGACTCGACCGAGGTACGGGCGAGAGCGGCCGTCGGGCGGGCCGCATCACCGGAGACGCAGCTCGCGAGGCTCGCCAGCAAAAGCGTCATCAGAGCGCGGGATCGTTCCACATCCGACCGAGTCTCACTGCTCTGCGTTCGTGTCCAGGCTCAGCTCATTTCCGCTCGACCACTCTGACCATTACGGTAGTCACGTTGTGGTCGGCCCAGTGTGCGGCCTCGTCGAGGTTGTTTGCATCCAGAAGCCGACCTGGCGCGGCTCGTCGGGAGGCGACCGGTCCTCGTCGGCTTTGCTGAGGATAGTAGTGCCAGGCAAAGATGTCCGTTGCGGTGCCCCCGAGCCGCGCGACGGTCACCGCCCCAACGGTGAGCGCGACCGCAGCGACGACCAGCGAAACCAGGATACGTCGACCCCAACGAGCCAGACGTCGCGCGGTCGGGTCGGCCGTAGGTGCCATAGCGGCAGGGTAACGCAGAGACAGGGCGTCTCCCAGAGACCCGTCGCTCGCTCGTCGGCCGCCGGATGTCGGGTCGCGTTCGCCTATCGGCGCGCGTACATCGACGCGAAGCTTATCGTCGGGCGATGCCAAACCCACTCCCGCGGGAACTTGGCGCGCTTACGCTTCAGACGCTGCTTAGCCGTCAACGCGGGCTCGGACTTCTCATTCGCGACCGTCTTGGGGACGGGCGCCTGCTTGGCCTCAGTCATAGCCAAGACCGGCGTCGCGACGCCGAGCGCGGCGAGGACAACAAGAGCAGCAGCACAACGGTTCAAGACATTGAGTTTCTTCATCGTGGGTGTCCTTGTGTCGACGCAATGCAAAGCACCGACCTTGGATCGTCCAGTGGTTCGATGCGTTTCTTCAACGCGTGGAGGACGATTTGTGTCGATTCTCGTGGGCGCGACGGCGGGGCGAATACTGAGTTCCCGTCGGTCTGCGCGGCCAGTACACGCCGCGCTGCAGGCCGTGGCGTAGGCGATGTCGACGCTGGTCGCACCTAGCCCCGTCCTGGGCCTAAAGCCGAATGACCGGCGTCCGTAGCCTCGGGCGCAGAATACCGAGGATCATTATCGAACGCGCTCATCCTTTGGAATCTCTCTCGCTTCAGCCACGCCGAGCCGTTGGCGGGCGCGCCCTTAGCTCTTATACCAGCCGTCGGCGCACCACTCCCATGCGCACGAAGATCGACGGCGCTCCGGCAAAGAACCACAGCGCTACGAACGCGTCGAACATTGCGCAACCGGCCGACGAGAGGGGCATGAAGGGCCAAATGGGTGATCCGATGGCGTGATGCACGGTGTCCCAACCAGTGTGGAGCAACCAGCAGACGCCGATGAGGGGGTAAGAGCTTCTCTTGACGGCCAGGAATGCAACGCCGATGGCCAATGCCATGTAGATCACTTCGTACACACCGAGCTTTCCTCCGAGGTAGGTTGCGGCCAGGCCGCCCCCGATCACCGCGTTGAGCTGAAAGCGGCTCGGTTCGCGCACCAGCGACATCACCGCTATGAACCCCGCCGCCGCGAGGACGTTTCCGAGGGCGAAGCCCCATCCAATGTCGTGCATCTATCGATCTCCTCTGGACCGCTTGGGCCCTGTCGGTCGTGTTGCGT
>JANQQN010000408.1 GCA_028289325.1 Myxococcota bacterium
CCCGCGCCGCCGAAGCGAAGCGGTCCTCCGGCGCTCGGCGCAGACAACGGTCGATCAAGCGCGCCAGGCCCTCCGGCACGGAAGACTCGACCGACCACACCGGGGGCACGTCCACCGTGGCCCGCTGATACGCCAGCTCCGCCAGGCTGTCCGCGCACAGCGGCGGCCGCCCCGTCACGCACTCGTACAGCGTCGCCCCCACACCGTAGATGTCCACCCGAGGATCGTACGCCGATCCTGCGAACAGCTCCGGGGCCATGTACTCCGGCGTTCCCACCGTCGTCCCCGTCGTCGTCAGCTGAGAAGATGCGTCCAGTCGCGCCGAGCCGAAGTCCAGAAGGTAAACATCGCCGTCGGACGACAGACGGACGTTCTGCGGCTTCACGTCTCGGTGCACGATACCCGCCGCGTGGGTCGTCGCCAGCGCGCCCAGCAGCGCCCGCCCGATCTTCTCCGTGACCTCGAACGGCAACCGCCCGGCCCGGACGATTCGCGCCTTCAAGTCTTCACCGTCCACGAAGTCCATCACGATCGTCGGCTGACGTTGCCACGCGATCAGAGCCCGAACCGGAACGATGCTCGGGTGGCGGAGCCGACCCAGCGCATCAAGCTCACGACGAAGGCGAGCGATCGCCTCCGCATCCCGCGCCAGATGACGGTGCAAGCGCTTCAGCGCCACCACCCGGTCGTGCTTGCGATCGATGGCCCGGAACACATGGCTCGTCGCCCCCGCTCCGCACAGCGTTAGATCCGCGTACCCCGCCGGAGGCGTGATCGCGCGAGACGGCTCAACCGCGTTCATGTGGATGGAAGATAACGTAGGCCCCAGCGGCGGATATCCCGCCGCGACAAGATTCTCTCTTTCGCACCAACACGACGCGTTCGTGTCCGCGGGCCCGTACGAAGGTCCGGTAACGCGAACCAGCACCATCGGCCGGTACCCGGCGGACGGCCACCGACGGGGACTGGATGGGCGCCGTGGCGTGCGCAAAGATGAGGGAGGGATCAACCGTGGTGTCGAAGACGCTCGTCAAGATCGCGAGCCGCGTCGCGGCGGTCATCGTCGGCGTCGCGCTGCTCGCAGCGGCGGCCGGTTTCGTCCTGCTGCGAGGCCCTCCATGTCTAGACGCGGCCGACGGCGCCGCGGCGCGTTTGCGCGCGCCGTGGCGCCGCGGATGTCGTTGGGTGACGCAAGAGAACAATACGTGGTCGAGCCATCGGGGTCGCTTCCGATGCAGCTTCGACTTCCTCATGCCGCCCGGCACGGCGATCTACCCCGCGCGCGCAGGGCGGGTGGTGATGGTCGAACGCCACCAGCCCAACCGGCCCGGGTTCTTTCGTGCCAACGTGGTGGTGGTCGAACACGCAGATCAGACCCGGGCCACCTACGCCCATCTGATCGGCCCATCGATCGGGGTCGACGTTGGAGACGTGGTCACGTCCACGTCGCCCATCGGCCAGTCCGGGATGAGCGGGCGAACGATTTACCCCCACCTACACTTTCAGGTCACGACCGCGGACGGAGCGCCCCTGCCCGCCCGCTTCGTGGGTGTCCCCGAAGGGCGCCCCCGCTTCTTGGAGCGCGTATGCGCCGAAGATTCTTCTGAGTAGGTGCGAACGCGACTGGGGGCTTTTGCGCGGTCCTCACTCGTCCCGAGCGCCGAACCACCACGAAGGTCTCGACGCCGCTTTCGTCGAAAGGGGTCGGGATCCGGTTCGGCCAGACTTAAAGATCCCCGAAACGGATCGATAGCATTGATATGCCCCGAGTCTTCGCCGAGCGCCTCGCCCGCGCGAGACGGCACGCGAGTCTGATCGAAGATCGCATCCTCGGACGGCTGAACGACGGCGACCGAGGCCGGGGGCGAATCTTCCTCGTCTTCACTTTGGTCTACGCCCCATTCTTCCTGGGGTACGCGTTGGTCTACCTCGCGCTCGGGATCTCCGCCCCGGCCTGGGGCCTTATCGTCTGCGGCGTGCCGGTCGTGTGCGCCCCCCTGCTGATCAATCGCACCGGCCGCATCGAACCTTCGATCCATGTCGCTTGTGCCGCCGCCCTCACCGGGCTCGCGTTCGTGTGCGCCCATACGGGAGGCATCGAGTCACCGACGATCTACTGGCTGGCGGCCGTCCCCGGCATATCGTTGCTGATCTCCGGTCGATTCGACGGCACCATATGGAGCCTCGTCGGGCTGATCCTCGCCGTGGCGATGCTGCCCCTCACCGAAGCCGGCATCGTGTCCAACGCTTTGAGCCCCGAAGCGTGCCGGCTTCTTCACCTGTTGAGCGTGAGCGGGCTCCTCGTCATGTCCTCGCTGATCATCCAGGGACATATTGCGTTGACCCACCGCGCCCTCGCTCGCGAACGCGCGCGCGCCGAAGAGCTCGCTCAAGCCCGCGAGACCGCGGAGGCGGCGAGCCAAGCGAAGAGTCGATTCCTCGCCAACATGTCCCATGAGATCCGGACGCCCATGAACGGCATCCTAGGGATGGTCGAGATGCTGCGACAATCCGACCTCGACGCGGATCAAACGGACATGGCGGACACCGTCTACACGTCTTCAAAGGCCCTGCTTGACGTCTTGAACGACATTTTGGATCTATCGACGATCGACACCGGCCGGCTGCAGCTCGAGCGAACGCCGTTCAATCTCGACGCCTTGGTCGACTCGCTCCGAGATCTGATGGCGGGGTCGGCGGCCGCGAAGGGGGTAGAGGTTCGATTGGCCTACGATCTGGATGCGGGCTACTGGACCCAAGCCGACCCCGTTCGGTTACGACAGGTCCTCACCCACCTGACCGGCAACGCGATCAAGTTCACGGACCGTGGCTGGGTTCAGCTATCCGTCCGGCCCCGGAGCAACGGCAGGGTCTTGTTCGAGATTCGAGATACCGGCGTGGGCATCGCGGAAGACCAACAAGCCGATCTCTTCGAGCCATTCGTTCAGGCCGACGAGTCTACGACCCGGCGCCACGGCGGCATCGGACTCGGGCTCGGAATCAGTCAGCGTCTCGTGCGGGTCATGGGCGGCGAGCTGCGGTTTCGGAGCCGACTCGGCCGGGGTTCGACCTTCTGGTTCGACATTCCACTGTCCCGGATTTCACCCAAGGTCGAGGCGGACGCCAGTGCCGACCTCGAGGATGCGCTGTCGACCGCCGACACCCGTGACCTTCGACCCCCGACGGTGGCGCCGGCGCGAGGGGCGACCGTGCTCTGTCGAATCAAGCCGGTGAGCTCGGCGGACATTCCTCCGCTGCGGTGATCGCACGCCTATGTACTGCTGATGATCACCGGGACACAGTCGAGGACGCACGCGCTCGCGCCGACGCACGAGCGTCCGGCCAGACACTGCTTGCACGCCTCGGCCTTCTGGGCGAACGACTGATCTTCGGCGCCCTTTCGTTCGCAGGTCTTGACGCACTGGCCGGTGTCGAGCTCGCTGTCGATGCACTGCTCGTAGCGATCGCAGATCGTCGAGCAGTTGAGGACGCGTGAAGCCGCGCTACACCCGCCGACAAGCGGCATCAAGGCCACGAGGGCCAAGAGCATTGAACCAACGACGACAACGCTTCTCACCCCCGCGAGCGTACTCGACCGCCGACCGACAACAAACCCCGCCGCTGATTTGCCTCCCGCCCGCGCCCGGCCCAAGCTGACCACGATGCAAGACGGCGAGGAGCTCGACGGTCATCTCTTCGGTGGGGACCAACCCTGCTTCGGTTGCGGGCCAGCCCATCCCGTCGGCTTCCGACTTCGATTCCGGCGAGAGGGCGACCAGATGGTCACTCGCTTCACGCCCACCGAGCGCTATCAGGGGCCGCCGAACATCATGCACGGCGGCCTCGTCACCACTGTCGCCGACGAGATCGCGGCGTGGGCGGTCATCGGTCTACTCGGCAAGTTCGGCTTCACGGCCCGGCTTCAGTGCGCGCTGCACCACCCCGTGCGGATCGGCGAGGTCGTCGAGGCGCGCAGCTGGATCGACCGAGATCTGCGCCGACTCGCCGACGTGGGGATTCAAATCCGACAGGACGACCAGGACTGCATGACGGGCAGCTTTCGGTTCGCGGTGTTGGACGCCGAGGGCGCCGAGCGCCTCATGGGCCGCCCGTTATCCGATGCTTGGCGCCGATTCGGACGCTGAGCCGGCGCCGACCTCGCCCCACGGCTATAGGAGCAGCGACCACGCAGGTCGGGTAAGCCGCAGAGCAAGGAAGGTGACCGCAGGACCCGTCTTTTTCTTCGACATCAAGAACCGGTACTGCCCCATCAAGAACGCGGGAGACAGGAACGCGTTCGCGATCTCGGCCGACTCCCGGGCGTTGGCCGCGACCAGCTCTTCCTTGGTGGCCCCCGCTCGAAACTGACGGGGCTTTTGGGCCGCGACCCAGCCCTCGGCCATCTTCTGCGCCTCGTCGAGCAGCGCGTCGTGGGGGACGACCGCGTCGACGAGACCGATGTCGAGCGCCTCCGCGGCCGACGGCCGCCAACCCTCCTTGCCCAGAATGCGGGTCGCCGCCGCCTCGCCGATGAGGCGAGCGAAATAGATGCTCGAGCAGCCCTCGGGGGGCAGACCGACGCGCGCGAACGGGGTTCGGAATGAGGCTCGGTCCGAGGCGATGATCGCGTCGCAGAGCGTGGCCGAGGTCACTGGAGCCCCGATCGCGTGCCCGTTGACCGCGGCCAGGATGGGCTTCGGGAACTGCAGGAATCGGTCGAACAAGACGTAGTTGCCCCGCTCGATCTTCGCGTGCAGCGTCTTGGGGTGATGGAGTCGGAGGGTGCCGCTCAGGTCGGCGCCGGC
>JANQQN010000425.1 GCA_028289325.1 Myxococcota bacterium
GGTCTGCACCGCCACGCGAACGGACGTTGCCACCTACGAGCCCCCGCCGCGGGTCGCGGCCTTCGTAGACACCCCGGGCTTCGTCGCGTTCTACCGCGACCTCCTCCTTATCGAAGGGACGGGCCAAGCCGGAGCCGCCCTGCTAAGACAGCGCGAGGAATCGAACGACGGAGACATCCGCACGCTCTTCGACCTCGACCTCTATCTTCGCCGCTTCGGTCTGTAGCGCGTTCACTCTCAATCTCGGGCGCCTCGCTCGAGTCTACGGAGACTGATGGTGTTGCCCCAGCGACGGCGTCTTGGGAGATGTGGCGTAGAGTCAAGGCTATCCGGCGCGTATGGTCGCCACGTCGAGCTGGATGCTCGGCCGGAGCTCCTCAACGGCTCCTCACGGAAACCGAAGGTCGGCGTGGATTCGCAATCAGGCGCCGGTGTCCGCCGACTCGCTCTGCCAGGGGACCGCGGACGCTACATACTAGCCCGGACACGCTCGGCGGGAGGATGGGTCAGAGAGACGAGACACTGCTGCGACTTCCTGGAGATCCGCTCCGACATTCCAGAAATGGCCGCCGCTGCCTCCGAGGTCTTGTTGCCATCCGTTGCGCCTCAACAACCTCACCTGCTCGTCGGTGATCATCACCTCGCGTGCATGAGGCCAGATCGCCGCACCATCAGCCGACCCGGAGTCTGAGAGAATGTCGGAACGAAGGATTCGAGCCTTCGACCTCTCGCTCCCCGCCAAGAGGTGCGTTCGACGCTTCGCTCCGGACCATCTACGTGTCCGACAACTCGCGCCACGCCCCTCCGAAATCACAGTCGACTCTGATCCTGGCGCATCCGCTCCGTCGCTCGTCGCCGCCGCGTCTCCCAGCCTTTCAGCGCCGCGGCCCGTCGCTTCGCCTTGCGCTCGGCCGCCGTTCGCTCCGCACGCTCGGACGCCGCTACACGCTCGGCCGCTCGACGCCGGCGGGTCGCCCAGCCCTTCTTCGCGGCGGCGCTTCGCTTCGCCTTACGCAATGCCGCTGGCGTGATTGTCCGACCGCCCTCGAAGGGCGGCAACGACGGTAGCTCGGGCGGGTCTGCCAAACTACGATATTCGGCGACCGTCGCGGCCGCGGTCGCGATGGCCGCGACGACGCCTACCACCACCGAACCGGTCATCACGGTGAACGCAGGCGCCCCGAGGACGCCACAGCCGCCCATCACGAGGGCGCTCTTCTGATCCAGATTCATCGCTTGGCGCCCTCGGTGTCGTCGACGTCGATGGGCTTGCCTCGCCGCCCGAAGATCGATTCAACCGGCGCATCATCCCCGTTCCAACCGGAAGAGCACCGCATAGACGTCGCCTGCTCGCTAACGATCCCCGTCGGTTCGGCGGCTCGGATCAGCCGTTCATGCACCGCCGTGGCTTCGACCGCCGTGACAAGATCCTTGGGCCGCACGCGATTCATCCGCAATTCGGCCTGCACAGACTATGCGCACCGTTGAGACTCGGCTTTTCGGCCGAAGCATGCAGACCTCTTCATAGCGGCGCAGGAATTTGCATACCGCCTCATCGCAATCTTGATTGCATTGACTCACCGTACCGATCGTTCGCCGACGATGTCCGCTGCCAGCCCAACCGCGGACGACGCTGTGAGCCCAATCGAGAGGTATGGATCGACCAGCGACTGACCCGCACCTCCACGCCACCTTCTCCATGGGCCGACTCATGCGCGGTGGACAGTCCGAAGCAGTAGACATCGTTGCCCTCGCGAAGACATCCGTGGGGTTGCGCCTAGAGACGGCGCGCCACCGAGGCGTCCAACGCCCCTTTCGAACGGATCATCCACGCCCACCGCCTGGCCTCGTTCAGCGGGATTATATCGAATCGCCAGCGAGCCGCGATGCGTTCGCAGAGGTCTTCGGCGACATCGCAGGCTTCGAGCAATGCCGGACTGAGCGACCGTCGCGGTGCAGGATGCGGGACCAGGGTACAGAGCATGCCGGCTCGTACCGCAGCCTTCATGCCATGCCGTCCACCTGACCCACGGCGTCGCCCGGCGTCCGGAAATCGAAGGCGTTCCGAATTTCGTCGGACCATTGGACGCATTCCCGGCATTCGCGCCCGGGCGCATGGCGAACCTTGGCCGCTCATCGGCGCCCGACCAAAACGGGGGACGGCGTGGGTGACAGGTGGCCGATCGTCCATTCGCCGCTGACGGTCATCACGGTTCTTTTTTTGATTTCGGTTTTTGGCGGGTTGTGGGAGCCGGACTTAAACCGGCGACCTGGGGCTTCTGAGCCCTAGGTCTCTTCCGACAGTTCTCGTCGTCCCAGCCGCACAGAGCGTCTGCTCAACCGTACGGTGGACGATGGTCGTTCGCATACCCGACGGTCTCAAGAGCTCCAGGCGTGCCGCACGGGCCCAGTTGCCGTTGGCACGGAATGTGGTCGCCCTGACTGGATGAACAGAATCCTGCAATCATCGCGACCGCATTCTCATCTAGTCGCCGGAACCATTTGGGGGGCGCCCCCACGGCGATATGTTTGAAATGCGAAGAACAGGCGGCACCACCGCCGATCGCCAATCGTCGAACGGCTTAGTCCGTCGCATCGACGTCGTTGACCGGCAACTATGCGCGTCCTGACACCGCGGCGGAGCCCACGTTGCCGCTGACCGACGCCCACGGCGACCGGCTCTTGTCGATCGAGCAAGTGGCCGAGGCCCTCGGCTACAAGAACACGTCCGGCGTTCGTTGCCTCGTCTGGCGGGGCGAGTTGCCAATCGCTGGCCGCGGGGCCCGCCGTCGAGCTTTCTTCAAGGAGAGCGAGGTGCTTGCCCTCGTCCGGAAAAGGGGATCAGCTTCGCCTGGGCAACGCTCCGACCAGCCAGCCGGCAAAGGAGCAGACAATGAGGCAACAAGGCCGCAAGACAAGGTTTCGGGGCGTCAATACGCTCGGGAACGGGCGCTACCGCGTAAGGGTGTACTTTACGGACCCTCTCACCGGGCGCCATCGCGAACGCGACCGGATCATCAACGCGAGAAGCGTAGAGGAGGCATTCGAGAAGAAGCAGGCGCTCAGCAGAGCGCTCGAGACCAACGGAGGCAGATGCTCATCAGAGCGCAGGACAGTTGGCGAAACCGCGATTGACTGGCTCGAGCAGGCCACAGCCCGCGTGCGCAGTGACGGAACGTCGACCCTGGCACCGCTGACGCAGGAGAGATATCGGCGGTCCGTTCGGGACTTCATTGTGCCGTTCTTCGAGCGGATGGACGCTCGTGAACTCCACGCCCGCGACATCGAAGCCTGGCGCGACCACCTCGTCGCGAGCGGCTACCGCGCATCCACCGTGAATGGACATCTTCGCGTCCTGCGACTTGTCCTTCAGGAGGTTGGAAATCCGGCGGCGCGCACTGTTCGGGCCGTGGCGGAGGACGATACGCGGACCACCGACGACGACCCGAACCTGCTCAGTGAGGATGAGCTCACGAGGTTTCTCGAAGTCGCTCGCCGCGACTGGCCACAGCACTACGCCATGATCGTCCTTATGTTCTCGACGGCCATGAGGATGGGCACCGTGCGTGCGCTGCGATGGGAAGACCTCGATCTCGAGCAAGGCATCATTCGGGTCCGTCGTCGGATCTCGGGCTCGGAGATTCTGCAGGGCGTCAAGCGGTCGCGACGGAGCGCCGACTTTCCGCCTCTATGGCCGGAGGTGATCGATGCCCTCGAGGTGCATCGAGAGTCCTTCAACGAGGCCCAGCTCGCCTCAGGTCTTTTGTTCCCAACAAAGACTGGGGGCGTACGTGCGAGGTCAGCGCTCGATAAGCCGTATCAGGCGATCCTCGAACGCGCTGGGATTGAGAAGCGGCTGACGCCAAGTACCGGACCTCGACGGACCGCAGCGCGTATGTACCGCAAGGTCGCTGACAGCGCCGTGGCTAAGGCGGTGGCCGGGCATCTGACGGACAAAATGCATCGGCACTACGGACAAGTAGACATCGAGGAGAAGCAGGAGGCTGCAAGCCGTCTTCGGCAACGTCTCGGTCTGCTTGCGCCGAGCGCCGATACTGAGCGTGGAGCGAACCGAGTAAACGAAACCGGGGACTCAACCGGGGACCAAACTCACAAACCGGGGACTTTGGGACGATGATTCCGTCTAGGTTGTTGGAATCATTTAGCGGGAGACGGGATTTGAACCCGCGACTTCAACCTTGGCAAGGTTGCACTCTACCACTGAGTTACTCCCGCAGTGGGACCGAGGTTGTCGCGCACCCATGCCCCCCTGTCAAGACAGAAAAATCGAGCCCATCGCCCCGCTTCGAGCCGCCCTCGTCGCCCCTCAGCGGGCTCAAAGCGCGGGATCGGCGGCGTTTTGCGGGCCTCGGGCGCGGATGAAGGCTCGGAAGTAGTCGGCGGCCGACAGCAGCGACAGGAGGACGGAGACCAGCAGGAGGACGGTGCCCAGGCCATGCATGGGAAGGCTCGTCGCGACGCCGAAGGGGGCCAGCGAGACGTCGTAGTGGACCAGGAGAGCCCACAGGCCGGCCATCTGAAAGCCGGTTTTCCACTTCCCGAGAGGGCGGGCGGCGATCACGATCCCTTCGCCCATGGCGATGGTGCGGAGGGTGGAGACGACGATCTCCCGGCTGACGATGACGAACGCCACCCAGGGAGAGACCCGATCCAGTTGAATGAGCATCACCAAGGCGCCGAGGACGATCAGCTTGTCGGCGAGCGGGTCGAGGAACTTGCCGATGATCGAGACCTGGTTGAGGCGGCGGGCGAGGTAACCGTCGAGGGCATCGGTGAGCGCGGCGGCGGCAAAGATCAGTGAGGCGATGAACGCGTTGGTGGGGGAGTCGGCCTGCATGATCGCCATGACCACGGGGATGGCTAAGATTCGAACGTAGGTGACGAGGTTCGGGAGCCAGCGTGCTTGCTCGCTCAGGGTCGGGGGCGCTGGCGCGTGGTCGGAAGGCTCGCTCACGAGCCGCGGCTCCGGTAGTGCCGGTACATCTGCAGCACCCTCCGGACGTAACGCTGGGTCTCGCGGATGCGAGGGATCCGGCCCAACCGACGGACCCGGTCGGGCCCCGAGTTGTAGGCGGCGGCCACCAGGGCCATGTTGCCGTCGAACTGATTAGCGAGCACGCGCAGGTAGCGCGCGCCCCCGAAGATGTTCTGCTCGGGGTCGAAGGGGTCCTCGACCTTCATCGCCGCCGCCGTGCTGTCGATCAGCTGCATCAAGCCCTTGGCGTGGGCGTGGGACACGGCCATCGGGTTGAAGTTGCTCTCGACCTTGGCCACCGCCTTCAGGAACGCGAACGGGAGCCGGTAGTGCTTCGCGGCCCGCTCGAAGATGGTGTCGAAGCGGGTCACGTTGACCTTGTAAAGGACGCGCTTCTTGCCGCCAGGAAGGGTGACCTCGATCGGCTTCTGCCCGCCGAAGCCCTCGCCTTCTCGGCTCTGGTACGGCTGGTAGTTGGCGTTGGCGTTGTCACGAACGTTGGTCAGATGGATGACCCCCGAGTCGTCCACCCAGCTGTACAGCTCGGCCCGAGCGAGGCCCGGGCACAACACCAGACCCAGCCCCACCGAAGCCGCGACCATCGAGGCGACGAGCGAGGCGCCGTGGCCACACGGACGGGGGCTCGACTTCGGCCCATCCCGCCCTCGACCACGCCGCACCGCGATAGAGAACCCCCCGATCCCTGCCGCGCGAAACATCCACTGTAGGTTAGCAACCCATTCTCGGATCGGCCAAGGATCTCTCGCGCCGGCCTCGTCAACGCGCTATCTTGAGCGGCTAATGACGGAGACCTGCGACACCCTGGTCATCGGCAGCGGGATCGCGGCCCTCACGTACGCGCTCGAAGTGAGCCGGCAGGGCCATGCGGTGACTTTGGTGACCAAGCGTGAGGTCGATGAGGCGAACACCCGATACGCTCAAGGTGGGATCGCGGCCGTGCTCCGCGAGGAAGACTCGTTCGACGCCCACGTCGAAGACACCCTGCGCGCCGGCGCGGGTCTGTGCCGGCGCGACGTCGTCGAGCGGGTGGTGCGCGAGGGTCCGGCGGCCATCCGCCGCCTCACCGAGCTTGGAATACAGTTCGATCGAGCCGAAGACGGCAACGGCAATGGCCGTAACGGCAACGGCGAGGCCCACGACTACGACTTCGGCGACTATGACCTGACCCGCGAGGGCGGTCACAGTCACCGGCGGGTCATCCATGCCGGCGACATCACGGGCGCCGAGCTCATGCGGGGACTGCTGGCCGCGCTCCGCCAGCGGGCCAGGGTCCGAATCTTCGAACACCACACCGCAGTCGACCTGCTCACCACCCGCAAGGTCGCCAACCTCAAGCGCGGCCCGACCACCACCCGGCCACCGGTCGACAACCGCGTGCTCGGCGCGTATGTCCTCGACGAGAAGACCGGCCACGTGAAGACCATCATCGCCAAGACGGTCATGCTCGCCGCCGGCGGGGCGTCGAAGGTCTACCTCTACTCCTCGAATCCCGACATCGCGACCGGCGACGGCATCGCCATGGCGTGGCGCATCGGGGCCGAGGTCGCGAACATGGAGTTCATCCAGTTCCACCCTACGTGCCTGTATCATCCCAAGGCCAAGTCGTTCCTCATCTCCGAGGCCCTTCGCGGCGAAGGCGGCATCCTCCGTCGCAAAGACGGCACGGCGTTCATGGCCGCCTACCACGAGCTCAAGGAGCTGGCGCCTCGCGACATCGTGGCCCGGGCCATCGACACCGAGCTCAAGCGGACCGGTGACGAGTGCGTCTTCTTGGACATGACCCATCTCGACGCGGACTTTCTGGCCAAGCGCTTCCCCAACATCCGCGCCAAGTGCCTCGAGTTCGGCATCGACCTCACGACCGAACCCATCCCCGTCGTGCCGGCCGCCCACTACGTCTGCGGCGGCGTGGTGTGCGACGACAACGGAGAAACGAACATCCCGGGCCTGTTCGTGGCCGGAGAGATCTCCTGCACTGGCCTTCACGGCGCCAATCGACTCGCTTCCAACAGCCTTCTCGAGGGGGCGGTGTACGGTCATCGGGCCGGCCGCAAATCGACCGAGTACTGCGCCACGGCGCTGACGGTATCACCCGAAGACATCCCGGAGTGGGACCCGGGCAACGCGGTGCCCTCCGACGAGCTGGTGGTCATCTCTCAGTGCTGGGACGAGATCCGCCGATTCATGTGGAACTACGTGGGCATCGTTCGAACCGACCGGCGCCTGCTGCGAGCCCAGCGCCGCATCGACACCATCAAGGAAGAGATCCGGGAGTTCTACTGGCGCGCGACCGTCACCCGCGACCTCATCGAACTGCGCAACATCTGCACCGTCGCCGAGCTCATCGTGAAGTGTGCGCTGCAGCGAAAAGAGAGCCGCGGTCTGCACTTCACCCTCGACTATCCCGACCTGACGAACGAAGCGAAAGACAGTCTCTTCGTCCGTCGCGACCTCGTCTAGGCGGGGCCCTGAGCCCCTTCCCGGTCTCCTTCGGGAGGAATGAAGTCGTGTCGAGTAAATATCGATACGACCTCGACCCCCTGCCCTTCGAGAAACGCCCGTGCGCCCTCGAGTCGGTCGACCAGCGCGAGCACCACCGGTACCGGATAGCCCGCGTCTCGCGTGCGCTGCAGGGCCTTGCCGGAAGAAGCGCCAGTGGTCATCACGTCCTCTACGATCGCGACCGGCGTCCCCGGCGGGATGTGCTTCACGCCTTCGAGGTACGCGCCGGTTCCGTGGCCCTTGGCCTCTTTTCGGACGATGAACGCGGGCAGGTGGCGGTCGGCGAGGGCCGCGGTCATCGCCACCGCCGACGCGATGGGGTCGGCCCCCAAGGTCATGCCGCCCACCGCCCCCAACCGCTGGCCGGTTCGGGCCTCGAATCCTTCGAGCGCCGCCAACAAGCAGCGCCCGACATGAAGATGCCCGAAGCCGTGTAAGGTGACCTGCTTGGAGTCGATATAGAAGTCAGACTTTTGACCGGAGGACAGGATCACCTCCCGCCGCTCGAAAGACCGCTGATAAAGCATGTCAAACAGCGCGGATGTGGATTCCTCTAATGTCGACATGGCCTTCGTTTACCCGTCGCGCCGCCTCGGCGCCAGCGATCTACAGCACGCTGAACTCTCCGCTCTGGACCTCCTGGTCTTTGAAGCGGACGGTCAACGTATGCGCCCCGACCTGCTGGGGTTCGAGCCCCTCGAAAAACACCGAGTCCGACGTTCGCGCGGGGACGTCGACGTCGACCACGGTTTGATCGACGCTTTCGGCGCCGAACCGCTCGAACAACTCCACGGTCAACGTTCCTCGCCGATCCGACTCCGTACAGTTGTCGACGTCTACCGTGCCCCCGATCCGGTCGATGACCAGCTGAAACTCCGATCGCGAAGCGGAGACCGATACCAAAGCCAAGTCATCCGCAAAGCATCCTCCCAGGGCGACACATGCCAGCACGGATAGGCGCGGCGTCCGCCTCATCAGTCCAACCATGCCCCTATCCTGACCTTGCCGAAGACGGGCCTCAACCGGGGGATGGGCCCTCAGCCGAACAGATCGAGGACCGTGGAGTCTTGGGTCGCGGGACGAGCCCGGCGCTTGGCCCAATCGCGCAGCTGCTTGATCTTCTCTTCGTAGGTTCGGTACAGCGGCACCGTCTGCTGGGCAGAAAGACCGAGGTCTTCGTCGGTCAACTCTCGGTCCTCCGAAAAGGCGCGGTACAGGGCGGCGATGACCACCTGTTCGAGCTCGGCCCCGGAGAAGTGCTCCGCCTGTTGGGCCAACGGCGCGAGGCCGGGGAACAGCGCCGGGTCCCGCCCCCGCTTCTGGAGGTGGATCTTCAGAATCTCGAACCGCTCGTGAACGTTCGGCAGGTCGACGAAGAAGATCTCATCGAATCGACCCTTTCGCAGGAGCTCGGGAGGCAGCGCCGAGACATCGTTTGCCGTCGCGACCACGAAGACCTCCGCCTTCTTCTCCGCCAGCCAGGTGATGAAGCTCCCGAATACCCGGCTCGACGACTCCCCGCCCTCGGCCTGCACGAAACCTTTTTCGATCTCGTCGACCCACAGCACGACCGGGGCCAGCCGCTCGCTGATCTTGATCGCCTCTCGAATCGACGCCTCGGGCGACTGCACGTTCGAGAACAGCGCCCCCACGTCGAGCCTGAGCAGCGGAAACTTCCACAGCTCGGCCACCGCTTTGGCGGACAGACTCTTGCCGCAGCCCTGCACCCCAAGCAACAGCAGACCCTTCGGTGGCGGCAAACCGAAGTCTCGCGCCGCCTCGCCGAAGGCACGGCTGCGCGCGTGCAACCAGCGCTTCATCTCGCCGAGCCCCCCCACCTCATCGAGGCCGTCGCCGAGCTCGTGGAACTCGAGGACCTCGCTTCGGCGCAAGACGGCTTTCTTTTCCTCAACTACCGTCTTCAGGTCGGCGTCGGCCAAGCCCTTCTTGAGGACCATCACCTTTCGAAACACCCGGCCCGCCTCGTTCAGCGATAGCCCCAGCGCGGATCGCACCGCCCGCTCGGCAACCTCGGGTTCGACCGACCGTCGCTCGGACTCCGCGACCCGCTGCAGCTCCTGCAGCAGCTCGTCGGTGCGAGGCAGCGGCAGGTCGACCACCGCGCAGTCCTTCTCCAGGTCGGGCGGCAGCGACAGGACCGGCGCGATGACCACGAGCGTCTGACGCCGCCGGGGGGCATCGACGATCAGATCCCTCAGCCGGCGAACCACCCGCGGGTCGTCCAGATACCGGTGAAGGTCGAACAGGATGACCAGGCTGGGGTCCACGAGCTCGGCCAGGGCATCCAACGCCGCTTCCGGCTCTGAGAGGCTCGGATCCGCAGTGTCCTGCACCAGGCCGTCGGTCGCGGACCACCGCCACAGGGTCCGCCGCGCGGCCGACGCCGCTTGCTCGACCAGGCGCCGAGCCCGCGCTTCCTCGTGCGTCACGAGGTAGATCAGGGGGTATCCGGCGCGGGCGAGCACCGCCACCTCCCGGGCACTAGGATCGAGTCGGCTCACCCTTTGACAATCACCCGGCCGCTTCGGCGGCCGGAGGCCGGGTTAGCGAGGCCGACGCTCTGGCGGGGCGAGAGGCCCAGCAGGGGGTCACGCGCCCCCGACGGATCTTCGGCGTCTTCGCGGTCATCGTCGGGTTCAGGGCGGTCTGTCTGGATCCGCGCCTGGAGCACTTCGGCAAACGACCGGGCCGGCCGCTGGGTGAGACGGGCGTGCTTGTCGCGGCGCTCCTCGAGCGCCTCGATATCCTCGGGAACCACGCCCCCATCGGAGCCCAGCCGCCAGCGTCGCGGTTGTATTCGCCGGGACATGCCGCATCATCCCCCGCGGGGTCTGCGTGAATCAACCGGGGGGCCATGACCAGGGACGCCCCACCGCCCTGGTCGGCGACGGCCTCGGCGCTGGTTCGGCCCCCGGAACCAAGGGGGGCGGACCGCGGCCGGACGACGCGGCGCGGTCAGGTCGCGCGAATGCCGCGCTCGACCTCGAGCTTGTATTTCTTGACCGCCTCGTCGGCGAGCTCGAGGAACTCGGCCAGCGCCCCATCGGTGAGCAGGTCGGGCGCCACCGCGTCGACCACGGTCCGAAGCCGCTCGCCCATGCCGACGACCTGGGTTCCGAATGTATCCATGGGGGCCGGCGTTTCCGGCAACAGCAGCTCGTCGGGCTCGAACGCATCACCCGCGAAAAAGGTGACCACCACGTTGTCGGCGCCGCCGGCCACGGTGATGCCGTGTTCGGACTCGGACAACAGGATGCTCTCCGCCTCCCCGTCGACGACGTACGGAACGGCCTTCAACAGGTGGGTGATCAGGTGGAGCACCGGGTCCGGCCGTGGGGCCAACAGCGACTTTCCGTCCTGTTTGACCACCAGAGCTCCGTAGGGCCCCATGGGGCCGCTGCCGTCGATCCGGTCTTTGTATCGGTCGAGGTCTTGAACGAGCGCGCGGCTTTCGACCGTTTCGGCGCCCTCATCGGGGTCGCCGAGGTAGAGAACGAAGTCAAACTCCAGGCCAGCCATGACCCCCTCGTGCCGCGATTCGCATGTCCGTGCATGCGTAGCACGGGTGCGCTATTCGAGAAAGACCTCAAGCTCCTTGGCCGCCTGTCGGGTGAAGAAGCGGGTTCTGCCGATGGAAGCGGGTCGGCGCAGGGCCACGAACAAGTACAGGTCTTCGGGCAGCTGTTCGACGATGATGTCGATCTCCGCGTACCGCGCCACATAGGCGTCAAGCGTCCCTGCGCCGCGTTCGTTTTGAGCCATCTGAAGCTGACGTATCAGGCCGCAGGGTTCCGCGCCGGCCAGCCGAACCAGAAACTCGCCGACCGGCATCGACAAGCCCATCTGGGTCGGGACGTGTTCCTTGGCCTTGTCGTGCGCCTCGGGCGGCGCGTCGGCGGTGCCCAGGGCGGACACGATCGATTCGCCCTGCTGGTCGCACAATACGGCGCCGATCACCTCGGGCACCTTGTCGCACACCACCTGCACGATGTTCTCGAGCTCTATGATATCAACCCCCCCAGGTCATGCCCGCCTTGTTGGTCGCGGTATGCAAGCCATCCTGCGCCATCAACAGCTCGTCGCCGGGGTCCAAGAGAACCACTTCATCGAACCGAGCCGCCGTGGCCGGGATGGCCTCCAGCCAGCGGATCAGGAACGCCGGCGAAGGCGCGTCGGCGACCGCCGGGGACGGCGGGGCGAGGGCCAGATGACGGGTCCCCGCCTCGAACAGCATACTCGCCTGCTGACGCATCATCGATGTGAGTTTGTTCGGAGGCTGCGGCTGACCGAGACCGAACAGGAAGATGCGGTCGGTCCCGATTCGGCCGAGCGAAGACATCAGCAGCGCCTCTTCCGCCTGACCGCTGAACTTTTTGGTCTTCAGCATCTTGGCCAGCCGCCCCGATAGCCGCCAATCGACATAGCCCGCCACGGACCTCGGCTGGGCGCAGACCTCGAACATCGGCAGCACCAAAGAGTCGGCGGCGAGCGAATCCAGGCCCGCCAGATCCGCGCGGGCGATACGAACGGTTCCCATGCTCTTCTATATCGGGTCGTCCGGTTCAGCGGCCGACCCGGTCCAAGATACCATTGACGAAGGCGCGCGACTCGGCGGAGCCGAATCGTTTGGCCAATTCGACCGCTTCGTTGATGACGACCTTCCTCGGTACCTCGTCTTGAAGCAGCGTCAGCTCAAATGCCCCGAGACGAAGCAGGTTTCGGTCGACGAGGGCCATGCGTGAAAGCCGCCACCGGCTAGAAATACCCTGGATCGCGGCATCGAGGCGATCGCGCTCCCGCGCAACCCCCTGCACCAATCGGTCCGCATACCGACGCACCTCGTCATCTTTCGCATCGATCGCATAGCGGTCGGCGGCCGACGGCGCGTCAACATAGTCCGGCGAGGGATCGAGCGGCGCGCCGTCTCCGAATGCATCGTAGAAGCGCTCGATCACCGTATCCGGCCAGCCGCCCGCCACGTCGATGGCATACAGCATCATCAAGGCGCGTTCGCGCGCCCGGCGTCGCGCTCCCATCCGTCAACCCATGCTGCGGCGGAGGCTGACCATCTCGAGGGCGGCCATCGCGGCTTCCCACCCCTTGTTCCCCATCTTGGTCCCCGCCCGCTCGACGGCTTGCTCGATGGTATCCGTGGTCAAGACGCCCAGCGCAACCGGCATCCCGTGCGACATTTGAACGGCGAAGCTCCCCTTTGTGACTTCGCTCGCAACGTAGTCGAAATGCGGCGTGCCGCCCCGAATGACGCATCCGATGGCCAGCAAGGCATCGTACTTTCGTCCGGTCTTGCTCGACGCCATCCACTCGAGGGCCAGCGGGAGCTCCCAGCTTCCCGGCGCCCGGGCGACGTCGATATCGGCGTCCGAGACGCCGTGTCGAACCAGGCAGTCAACCGCGCCTTCGAGCAAACGCTCGGTGATCATGGAATTGAAGCGGCCTACGACGATGCCAAAGCGCATCCCTTGGCCGTCCAGTTTACCTTCGAAGGTCTTCATGGCGTTCCTGTAGCTCGGCCCTACGCGGACCGTTCCCACGCGGCGATCGTCGCCGAGGTGATCGGCAGCGGCACTCGGTCCGTCAGCTCGAGGCCGAAACCCTCGAGACCGACGATCCGAAACTCACTGTTGGTCAGCAGTCGAAACTTTTTGATCCCCACCAGCTTGAGGATCTGAGCGCCGGTCCCGAACTCTCGCAGATCCATCTTGGCCCCGATGCGCTGAGCGTCGGCGTCGATACGTTCGAGCTTCTCGGCCATCGTGGCGCTGGCGGCGGGGGAATTCAGGTAGATGAATACGCCCCGCCCCTCCTTTTTCATCTGGCCCAGCGCCGCCCGCATTTCCGCCCCGCCGCCGGACAGCGCGATGCCCAGCAGATCCGCGGGCAGGTTGATCGACTGCACGCGAACCAGCGGCGGCGGCTCGCCGTGGATGTCTCCCATGGTCAGGACGAGGTGCTCGAAACCGTCGAGCTTGTTGCGGACCACGGAGACCTTGAGCTCACCCCACTCCGGGGTGTTGAGGGTACGCTCGGCGACTTTGGCCACCAACGTGTCGTGGGTGAGCCGGTAGCTGACGAGCTCGGCGATGGTCAGGATCCGCAGCCCATGCTTGGCCGCGAAGTCTTCCAGCTGGGGACGTCGAGCCATCGTTCCGTCGTCGTTCATGATCTCGCAGATCACCCCCGCCGGCCGAAGGCCGGCGAGCACGGCGAGGTCGACGGAGCCCTCGGTCTGCCCGGTGCGAACGAGGACCCCGCCGTTGCGAGCCCGGATCGGAAAAACGTGGCCGGGGGTCACGAGGTCCGACGACGTCGCGTTCGGGGCCACCGCGGTCAGGATGGTCGTCGCGCGATCGTGGGCGCTGATCCCCGTGCTCACGCCTTTCGCCGCCTCGATGGACACCGTAAATCCCGTCTTGAACGGCGACGAGTTGTTCTCGACCATCATCGGTAGTCCGAGCTCTTTGATCTTGGCTTCGTCGAGGGTCAGGCACACCAGGCCTCGGCCATGTTTGGCCATGAAGTTGATCGCCTCGGCGGACACTTTCTCGGCCGCCATGCACAGGTCGCCCTCGTTCTCGCGGTCCTCGTCGTCGACGAGGATGATCATCTTGCCGGCTGCGATGTCTTTCAGGGCGGCAGTTACGTTCTCGAACATGGCGGAGCCTCGGGGAGCGGATAGACCGTGCGGCCGGACGGGGCAACCATTGGATCCGTTGACCCGGTCGCGATCAGTACCCGTGTTTCTTGAGGAGCGCTTCGAGGCCCGGTCTCGCTTCCCCCGCGGCCGCCGTCGCCGATCTGTCCGCCTCGAAACCCAGCAGCCCCTCCACGTAGCGCGCGATCACGTCGGCCTCCAGATTCACGGGGGCGCCCGGTCTGAGGTCCGCCATCGTGGTGACCTTCCACGTGTGGGGAATGATCGATAGCCCGAAGGTCTCCGCGTCCCGGCCGGTCACGGTCAGGCTGATGCCGTCCACGGCCACCGAACCCCGGGGGATGATCAGCTTCAGGATCTCCGCCGGCGCATGCACCGTCAGGTCCCAGGCGTTCTCCCGCTGGGTGATGGTCCGAACCTGGCCCACCGCGTCGACGTGGCCCATGACCAGATGGCCGCCGAGCCGGGTGTTGGGGGTGACCGACCGCTCGAGGTTCACCTTGGCGCCGGCCTCGAGGCGTCCGACCGTGGTTCGGTTCAGGGTCTCGGGCCCCGCATCGACCGTGAACGTGTCGCCGGCCACGGCCGTCGCGGTCAGGCAGACCCCATTGGTGCAAACGGAGTCGCCGACGGCCAGACTGCTCGGATCCAGCGATGTCCGGAGCTGGAGAACCCGTCCTCCACCCGCCCCTGCGCTAACCCGCACCACACGGCCGATGTCCTCGATGATCCCGGTGAACATGCCTTCACCGTTGGGGCCCGCCCGCCGCGAGGTCAACCGAAGCCCGCCTCCGCGGCCGTGGACCGAGGTGCGGCCGCCGCCGTCGGGGCCCAAGCCCGGGTTACCGCCTAAGATCGATCCGCCAGTCGGTGTCGATCCGCCGCACCGTCCATCGCGTGAACCGCAGGGCTTCGGCGAGCTTCGCCGGGCCTCGTCCGCCCACCGCCGAGAGCCCCTGCCCGCCCAGCAGCATCGGCGCTCCGAACCAGACCACGCGGTCGACGATCCCCGCGTCGACGAACGCCCCGTGAACCGTGCCTCCGCCCTCGACGAGCAGGCCCGGCAGCCCCTCGGCGAGCAACCATTCGGCGGCCGCGGCCACGTTGACCCGGCCCTGTTTGTCGCTGCGCACGGTCGCGACCTCGACCCCCAGGGCGCCGAGGACCGCCTTGGCGCTCGCGGAGGCGCGGCGGGTGGTCAACACAATGGTCGGAACATGACGGGCGGTCTGGACGACGTTCGCGCCCACCGGGAGGCGCAGCCGACTGTCGAGGATCACGCGGACCGGGTCGCGGACCCCCTTCCGCCGGGCGGTCAACTGCGGGTCATCGGCGAGAACGGTGTCGATGCCCACCAGGATCGCATCGAGCTCGGCGCGCAGGCGTCGGCCTGCCGCCCGGGCGCGAGGGCCGGTGATCCATTGGCTGTGGCCGGCCCGGGTCGCGTTCCGCCCGTCGATGCTGGTCGCCATCTTCAGGACCACGTAGGCGCGCTTGCGGGCCGTGGCGTGGTTATAGACCTCGTGAAGTTCGGTCACCCGGGGATCGTCGGTGACCACCACCTTGAGCCCCGCCCGCTCCGCCTTTTTGACGAAGCGCCGCCGCCGGGGGGGATCCGGATGAAGCCCGGCCAGCCACACTTCGGTCACCCCGGCCTTCCGTAGGACGTCGACCCGGTCGCTCGTGGGCTCGACCACCAGGCCGAGCACGGCGCCGGGCCCGGCCTTGGGAAGCAATCGAACCGCCGGCCAGTCGCCGCCGGGCCCGGTGAGGGCCGCGGTTCGAACGCCTGCGCGATCCGGCACATAGAGGGCCGCCCCGTTGGGCGGCGCGAGGCCGGTACGGCCGAGACCTCGACGCGCCGCGGACAACGCGCGGTCGATCAGCTTGGGGCCCACATCGTTCACCGGGGACAGTCAGACGCGGTCAAGCCGTCTTTCATCCGTTTTGCGCGCGTCGACGGCGCTGTTCCATCAGCGCGTTGAGTTCATCCGCGAACTCCGCGAGGTCGGCGTAGTTCTTGAACTTGGAGGCGTATCGAATGTAGGCGACGTCGTCGATCTCGGCGAGTCGAAGCAGCACCTCTTCCCCGATCGTGGACGACTCGACCTCTTTTTCGCCGGTCTCCTGAAGCTGCTTTTCGATCTCGTCGACCAGGTCTTCGATGGTGCTCAGGGGGACCGTACGCTTTTCGCAGGCGTGCCGGATGCCGTCGACGACCTTGTTGTGGTCGAACGGCTCCCGGCGCCCGTCGCTCTTCACCACCATCGGCAACACCTCTTCGATGCGTTCGTAGGTCGTAAATCGCTTTCCGCAGTCGTTACACTCCCGACGTCGACGGATCACCTGGCCGTCTCTCGACAGCCGGGAGTCGATGACCTTGTTCTCCCCGTTCCCGCAGAATGGGCACTTCACGATCAGCTCCCGTGGAATCAGTGAAACCCATTCCCGGTCAGCGGGCAACAAGACATCGGCACCTACTCGCGCGGCCAGTCCGGATAGAGGGGGAAGTGGGCGGTGAGCGCATGGACGTCCTGGGTGACGGTCTCGAGCTGGGCTTGGTTGTCGGCGTTCTGAAGCGCGCGATCGATCAGGTCCACCACCGCTTTCATCTCCGCCTCCTTCATACCCCGAGTGGTCAGCGCCGGCGTGCCGATGCGAATCCCCGAAGTGACGAACGGCGACTCCTCGTCGGCGGGGATCATGTTCTTGTTGACGGTGATATCCACCTTACCGAGGGTCTCCTCCGCGGTTTTTCCCGTCATTTGGCGAGACGCCTTCACGTCGAGGAGCAGAAGGTGGTTGTCCGTCCCCCCTGAAATCAGGCGATAGCCTCTCGACAAGAATGCCTCGGCCATCGCCTTCGCGTTTTTCACCACCTGGGCCTGATAGGTCCGGAACTCGGGGGACATGGCTTCTTTGAACGCCACCGCCTTCGCGGCGATGACGTGCATCAGCGGGCCCCCCTGCATGCCGGGAAACACGCGTCCGTTGACCTTCTTCGCGTGCTCGGACTTCATCAGGATGAGTCCGCCCCGGGGCCCGCGCAGCGTCTTGTGGGTGGTGGTGGTGACGAAGTCCGCGTGGGGCACCGGGCTGGGGTGTTCGCCGGCGGCCACCAGCCCCGCGATGTGGGCCATGTCGACCAAGAACTTGGCCCCCGCGTCGCGGGCCATGGCCCCCAGGCGCTCGAAATCGATGGTCCGCGGGTAGGCCGACGCGCCCGCCACCAGCAGCTTCGGTTTGTGCTCCTGCAGGAGCCGATGCACCCGGTCGTAGTCGAGTCGATGCGTCTCCGGGTGTACGCCGTAGTCCAAGACCTTGTACAGGCGTCCGGAAAAGTTGACCGGGGACCCGTGAGTCAGATGGCCGCCCTCGGCCAGGCTCATGGCGACGTAGTGGTCGCCCGGCTCCAGCACCGCAAAGTAGACGGCCATATTCGCCTGCGCGCCGGAGTGCGGCTGCACGTTCGCGGCCTCGGCGCCGAACAGCTCGGTGGCCCGGTCGATCGCGATCCGCTCCGCGGTATCGACGTGCTGACAGCCGCCATAATACCGCTTCCCGGGGAGACCCTCCGCGTACTTGTTGGTGAGGGGCGTCCCCACGGTCTCCAGGACCGCCTGGCTCGTGAAGTTTTCGCTCGCGATGAGCTCCAGTCCCTCAACTTGGCGGCGGGTCTCGGCCGTAAGGGCGGCGTAGATTTCGGGGTCAGCAGTTCGTACGGCGTCCAACATACGGATCGTGCTTGCCTGTCAAGGCCCCGCTAATCAAGGCCGCCCTCGGCGCCGAACCCCGGGTGGCCCCTCCTCGACGACAAAAACGACGCGGTCGGCCGAACGCGGCCCTCCCACGGCTAGGGTGAGCCGGGACGGGGCCACACCCGAGCGCTGCAGGGCCGACACCAGCACCCGAGCCCGCTCGCTCGCCTCCCGCCAACCGACTTCGGTGGCCGGCTCCGGGCGCCCGATCCCCACCACCACGGAGGCGGTCGTGCGCTCGGCCAGCAGACCCGCGAGCCGGTCCAACGGGTCGTGGGCCCCCGCGCGCAGGCGAGTGGAGCCCACATCGAACCACGCGGTGACCGGAACCTCGCCCCGGGCCCGGCCCGGCGCCGGCGAGGTGACCTGCACCGGCGGTCCGAGGGCCGTGGCCACCGCCCGGGCCAGCGGCCCCGCCGGGGTCGGCGATGCGCCGGCGGACCGTCGGCCGCAGGCGCGTTCCAGCCGCCGGACCCGCAGCTCGAGGCTGGCCAGGCTCGCGTTCGCGTCGTCGCGCGCGCGCGCCGCGTCGGCCACGCAAGCCAGCCGCGCCCGCTCC
>JANQQN010000431.1 GCA_028289325.1 Myxococcota bacterium
GCCGGCGAGATCTACGAGGTGACCGGCCCGCGCGCGCTGACCTTCCGCGAGGTTACGGCCGAGCTGGCCCGCGCCGCCGGCCGCGAGATCACTTACACCCAGGTGCCGCACGACGCCTTCGTGACCGGCGCCAAGGACTCCGGCGCGCCGAAGGACGTCGTCTGGATGCTCGACTACCTCTTCGCGACCGTGCTCGATGGCCGCAACACCCACCTCACCGACGGGGTGAAGCGCGCCCTGGGCCGCGAGCCGAAGGATTTCGCCGACTACGCCCGTGATGCCGCCGCCGCCGGGGTGTGGGCGTGAGCTGGGTTGTCTACACCGCGCTCGCCCTCGGCCTGGCGAGCGCGCTGGTCGGCGGGGTCTTCCAGTCCTTCTCGGACTTCGTCATGCGGGGACTCATCCTGGCCGAGCCGGCCGGTGGTATGGAGTCGATGCAGCAGCTGAACCGCACGGTGTTCCGCTCTGCGTTCCTCGCAACGTTCCTCGCCCTGGTGCCCGCGACCATCGCGTTCGCGCTGTACGCCTCGTTCCGAGTGAGCGGCTCGGCGCAGGCGCTCATCATCGCGGCGGCGGTCGTCTACGTGCTCCTGGTCTTCGCCGTCACCGTGGGCGGCAACGTCCCGATGAACGAGGCCCTCGACAAGCTCGCCCCCACCAGCATGGAGGGGCGCACCTATTGGGTGACCTACGGTCGAGTCTGGACCCGGTGGAACCATGTTCGGACCCTCGGGAGCATCGCGACCGCGGTCTGCCTGCTCCTCGCCGCCGTGCAGCTCGCCGCGGGCTCGACGGCAGCGCCGAGCTGACCCCGCGATCGCCGTCCACCCCGGCTGCGGTATCCTGAAGGTACCGCGGGCACGTTGGCCATCCGACGACGACGTTGACTGGGCCGCGCCGACTACCCGGGGGCGTTGAACTTGCTTCGGTAGGCATGCTCGATAAGGAGGGCCGAACCTTCGATACCAAAGCTGGAGGAGTCGAGGACGAGGTCGTAGCCCGCTGCGGAGTCTATCGTCCCGTCAAAGGCGTCCTTCACGAAGGACCCTCGATGCTGGTCGACCTCACGCACCCGCCGCTCCGCCTCCGCCCGAGACAGACTTTCGATCTGCGCGATACTCTCGACCCGATCCGAAACCGGCGCGACGACCCGCACGCGGAGCGCCCCTTTCGGCCGAACAATGAACTGCGCACCCCGCCCTACGATGACCGCCGAGCCCTCCCTAGCCAGGGTCTTGATAACGCGAGCGAGCTCCCGCCGGTACTCCCCCGCGCTTTCTTCCTTGGCAAGGAGGGCTGCGAGGAGGTCGAGCACAATCGAGTGGTGCCGCTCGTCGAGGGACTCGAGGATCCCTACCGGCTTCGATAGATTGGACGCGATCCTGTTGACCAGCTCCCGGTCCCAGAACGCGAAGCCAAGTCGCTCGGCGAGTCTGCGCCCGATCGCGGCGCCGAGTGCGCCATACTCACGGGATATCGTGACTACCGGACGAGGCCGAGACGGGGCCTTGGCCTCGCGCCGCCGCTCGAGCTCCGAGCGCAGTGCCGCCATCTCCAGCAAACGACCGGAGCCTGCAGGGAAAGTCTCGCTCATCGGGCACCTCCTTTCTGACCATGTTTAGCTTACCTCCATACCGCCGGCTTCAATAGGCCTCCGTCGCCCGCCAGTCCTGCCGTCGCCGATCCGTCTGGCCCGTACTTGACGCTCCGAACATGGCCGGTGGTCGGAGCCAGGTCGTATACGGCCTGACTGATGCGTCGAGCGGCCACCAAGGATGCCGTGACGCCGACGTCTCGGACCTACATTTGCAGGCATACAGCTACGGTCCCGTCCGTTGTGCGCGGATGGGATATCCGAGGGTCGCCTTTAGCGGGCCATGGCCGAGACTTAGACACCGTGGGTGCGCTTGGTAAGATCGGACTACTCGCGAGTCACCCATGGCAAAGACGGTCGAATCATTCGTTCAGCAGCTAAAAACCGAGGGGATCGAGGCGGGGCGACGACGAGCGACGGAGATGGTCGAGGAGGCCAGGGCCGAGGCGTCTCGACTGATCGAAGAAGCGCAGGCGCGAGCAGAAGCGCTCGTGCGCGACGCGGAAGCCGAGCAGGCGCGCATCGCGACGCGGACAAAGTCCGAGCTCGAGCTCGCCGCGCGCGATACGGTGATCAAGCTGCGGTCGACCCTCGAGTCGGCCATCACTTCGGCCTTGGCGGCCGGCATCGAGCAGCGACTGGAGTCTCCGACCTTCCTGCAAGATGTCCTGCGCTCCATTATCGACCGCTACGTCGAGACCGACGCTCTTCAGGAAGGGACCTTCACCGTCGACCTTCCCCCCCAGCAGAGAGATGCGCTCGTGGGATGGGCCATTGGCACCCTCGCCGACCGTCGCTATCGGGAGCTGGGCATCTCGGTCAATCTACAGGGTCACCTGCAGCGGGCGGGTTTCGAGTATCGGGTGCAGGGCGCGAACGTCGAAGTGACGGTCGACAGCGTCATCGAGAGCATTCGCCCCCTGATCGATGCGCGGGTCGCCGAGCTGATCGACGTCGCCACGGCGGACGAGAAAGGCCCGATGAGTTGAGCACATACTTCGTACTCAGCGCATTGCCACCGCTCGGCGAGCTCGGAACGGCGCCATCGCTGACGGCGGCGGCGCTGCGGGACCTTCTCGCCGGCGACGACCGTGACGCGGTCGACGCCGTCTTGCTGGGCGATGACCTCGCCCAGCACGTGGCCTTGACGGCGGGGGAGACGATCGAGCCATCGCCGGCGGTTCTGTCCGCCGCCCAGCTGCGCGGCCGACTCCGCCTGCCCGAGCCACTGGACGACGATAACGATACCCGTAGCGGCGGCGCCTCCGCCGAGCGGCTCTATGCTCGCTATTTCGGGTACGTCGTCGACGCGGGCCGGCGAACCGGCGTCCCCCTCCTCGGCGCGTGGGCGCGGTATGAGGTCGCGCTTCTTAATGCGCTCGCTGACGTGCGCGCCAAGCACCTGGGCCGCTCTCTCGCCGACCACAACCTCATGCCCGACCTCGACGTCGACCCCGCCGACGTCGCGCCCGTCGTGAAGGACTGGCTCCACGCCAAGGATCCTCTCGATGGCGAGCGCCGACTCGAGCGGGCCCGATGGGCGTGGATCGCCGAGCGCGACGACTGGTTCGGCTTCAGCCGAACCGAGCTCGTTGCCTACGCGCTGCGCCTCGTGGTCCTCCAACGGTGGCAGACCCGCGAAGCCCCGATGCTGTCAGCGTCGCCCAAATCCCGCGCGACGCCGACGGGGGACGTCCGATGACGAGGGCGCGTATCCTGGCCGTCTTCGGCAATATCGTGACCGCCGAGTGCGATTCGGCGGTGGTTCAGAACGCCATCGGCTACTGCTGCCGCCGCGACGGAACCCGGCTGCTGTCCGAGGTCATCCGTGTCCGCGGCCCGCTGGCCGACCTGCAGGTCTTCGAAGAGACCCGCGGCCTCCGGGTCGGCGACCCCGTCGAGCTGCAGCCGCGCATGCTGTCGGTGACGCTCGGCCCTGGCCTGCTCGGGCGGATCTACGACGGCCTTCAGAATCCCCTGTTCGAGGTCGCCAAACAGGGCTCGTTCTTCCTTGAGCCCGGGGTGTACATTCACGCCCTCGATAAGAAGCGCACTTGGGACTTCACGCCTGTCGCCGTCGTCGGCGACTACGTCCAGGCCGGCGACACCCTGGGCACGGTCCCCGAAAGCCTCTTCACGCACCACATCATGGTCCCGTTCCGGCTTTCCGGTCGGCTTCTGGTGGCCAGCATCGCGGATGCGGGCTCCTTCTCCGTCGAGCATGTCATCGCGGTCCTTCGGGACGAGTCGGGCCACGAACACAGCGTACCGATGACCCAAACCTGGCCGGTCAAGCGGCCGTTGAGCATCGGCAACAGAGGGCTACCACAGGAGCCTCTCGTAACCCGCGTAAGAATCATCGACACGATGTTTCCGGTCGTTCGCGGCGGCACGTACTGCGTGCCGGGCCCCTTTGGCGCCGGCAAGACGGTGCTGCAGCACATCACCTCGCGCCACGCCGAGGTGGACGTCGTCGTTGTCGCCGCGTGCGGGGAGCGAGCGGGAGAGGTGGTCGAGACGATCCGCGAGTTTCCGGAGCTCGAGGACCCGCGCACAGGCCGCTCGCTCATGGAGCGGACCATCATCATCTGCAATACATCGGCGATGCCGGTCGCGGCTCGCGAGGCGTCGGTGTACACCGCCGCCTCGCTCGCCGAATACTACCGGCAGATGGGCCTGCACGTGCTCCTATTGGCCGACTCGACCAGCCGATGGGCGCAGGCCATGCGCGAGGTCAGCGGACGCCTCGAAGAGATACCCGGCGAAGAAGCGTTTCCCGCTTACCTCGAGAGTCGCATTGCCGGCTTCTACGAGCGCGCGGGTGTCCTGCACCTGCGCGACGGAAGGACCGCAAGCGTAACCATCGGCGGCACGGTCAGCCCCGCCGGCGGTAGCTTCGAAGAACCGGTGACCCAAAGCACGCTCAAAGTGGTGGGTGCGTTCCACGGCCTGAGCAGAGCGCGCTCAGATGCCCGACGGTATCCTGCGATCGATCCCCTGTCTTCGTGGAGCAAGTACACCGGCATTCTCGACGCCGACGAAGTCGACGAAGTGCGCCGACTGCTGCAACGCGGCGACGAGGTCCGCCAGATGATGACGGTCGTGGGCGAAGAAGGGACGTCGGTCGAAGACTACACGACGATGCAGAAGGCCGACCTGTTCGACAGTTGTTATCTGCAGCAGAACGCCTTCGACGACGTCGACGGCTCGACGCCGCGGGATCGGCAAGAGCTCGTGTTCGCCAAGGTGCTCGAGGTGCTGCGTACCGACTTTGCCTTCGAGACCACCGACGAAGCCCGCCGGGTGTTGATCGAAGCGCGAGACTTGTTCCGCAGCTGGAACTATACTCATCGAGGAGAAGCTTTCGAATTCCACCGCGCTCAGATCGACAACTTTCTGGCCCAGAGGGGCCGCAATACCGACGTGTCAAACACACCCGCGAAGACCGATGCGTAAGTACTACGATGACATAACCCGGATTGCGGGCAACGTGGTCACGGTTCGCGCCCACAACGTCGGCTACGACGAGCTCGCGGTCGTCGAGGGAGACCACGGCGCGTCGTTGGCTCAGGTGATTCACCTCGCCGGCGATCAGGTCTCTCTTCAGGTCTTCTCGGGCACCCAAAGCATCGCGACGAACGCGCGGGTTCGGTTCTTTGGGCACTCGATGCAGGTGAAGTTCGGCAGTGAGCTCTTCGGGCGAGTCTTCGACGGATCCGGGCGCCCCCGCGACGGTCGCCCCGACGTCCGGGGGGAGCCCATTGCCGTCGGCTCGCCGACCGTCAATCCGGTCCGACGCGCGATGCCCAAGCGGATGATCCGGACCGGTATTCCGATGGTCGACGTATTCAACTCTCTCGTCGAGTCTCAGAAGATCCCCATCTTTAGCGTGGCCGGTGAGCCCTACAATGACCTGTTGGCTCGAATTGGGTTGCAGGCTGACGCCGACGTGATCGTTCTCGGTGGGATCGGTCTTCGGCACGACGACTATCTGCGATTTCGCGCGCGATTCGCCGAAGGTGGCGTCCTCGATCGAACGATCATGTTCATCAACACCGCCGCCGACCCCGTGGTCGAGGCACTGCTCGTCCCCGACCTCGCGCTCGGCGTCGGTGAGAGCTTCGCACTGCAGGGCAAGCGCGTGCTCGTGCTCCTCACGGACATGACGTCGTTTGCCGACGCGCTCAAAGAAATCGCGATCACCATGGGGCAGATCCCGTCCAACCGAGGCTATCCCGGCGACCTATACACGCAGATGGCGCGCCGGTACGAGAAGGCGGTCGACTTTGACGGCGCAGGCTCGATGACCGTTTTGGCCTGCGTAACGATGCCGGGCGGCGACGTAACACACCCCGTACCCGACAATACGGGGTACATCACCGAGGGCCAGTTCTTTCTCAGCGGCGGCGCGATTCAGCCCTTCGGGTCGCTCAGCCGCCTCAAGCAGCAGGTCAACGGACGTACGCGCGACGATCACCGATCGATCATGGACGCTTGCATCCAGGCCTACGCCGACTGCCAGCAGACTCGTGAGAAGCGCGACATGGGCTTCGAGATGAGCGACTGGGACCGCCGCCTCCTGATCTACGGCGAGCGATTCGAGCGCGAGATCATGAGCCTTCACGTCAACATTCCGCTGGAGGCCGCGCTCGACCGGTGCTGGTCGCTGCTCGAGGGTTGTTTCGCGCCGGTCGAAGTCGGCATCCGCCGCCAGATCCTCGAGAAACACTGGCCAGGCGATGCGACCCGGCGCGATCCGCCGTCGGTGGAAGACGTCGAGCATCGCGCGGCCGCGGCGAGGTCCGCGTGAAGTCGAAGGTCAAGCTCACCCGGCCGGAGCTCCGGCGGCAGCGCGACGCGCTCATTCGGTTTCAGCGATACCTGCCCCTGCTGAAACTCAAGCAACAGCAGTTGCAGATGCGCCTCGGCCTCCTCGGGCAGACCTTGAAGGAGGCGGAGGCGAAAGTCTTGGACGCGCAGGCGCGCCTGGCCGAGTACGCCATCGTTCAGCGTGGCCTCGCCGGTATAGACATGGACGCGCTGACCCGCCCGGTGGCCGTCGAGACCCACGAAGGGAACGTGGCGGGGGTCATCGTCCCCGTGCTCGACCGGGTGACGTTTCCCGAGGCTCGATACAGTCTCTTGTCGACGCCACCTTGGGTTGACCGTGTACTCGACGACCGCCGCGCCATCGCGGTCGCCGAAGCCGAGCGAGCGGTGCTCGAGCAACAACACCACGCGATCTCGATGGCGCTACGCCGGGTCTCGCAGCGCGTGAACCTCTTCGAGAAACGAAAGATCCCGGAAGCCGAACAGGCCATTCACCGGATCCAGATCCGGCTCGGCGACGAGATGACCGCGGCCGTCGGAAGAGCCAAGATCGCCAAGGGCAAGATCGAGGCGGCGCAAGAGCCGCCGGGGCCGGCCACATCCGATCGAGGGGCCGGCGAATGATCGTCCCCATGCAGCGGGTGTTCGTCGCCGCGCACCGCCGCGACGCCGCAAGCGTGGTTTCGCGATTGCGCGACTTCGGCGTCGTGCACGTCACCCCGATCGACCCGGGTCGTGCTCAGCCCGATGACGACGCATCAGCGCGCCTCGAGCGCGGCCACCGAGCGCTTCGTGGGCTCGAGCAGGCAACGCCGGTCGTCTCGCCGGTCGCGCTTCCGTCCGCCGAGGCGATGATCGACGAGGTCGACGCCCTCCTTCAAGCGAAGGCGCAACGAAGCGAGCGGCGCGCTGCCCTCGCGGGGCACGTCGACCAGACCGGGCCCTGGGGAGATACGGCGCCCGGCGATCTCGAGGACCTCGCTCGACGCGGCGTCCACGTCCGGCTCTTCCGGGTGCCCGTCGATGGAATCGATGGGTGGCTCGAGCGCGCCGCGAGCATCGGCGCCGTCGAGGTCCTGAGCCGTCACGCCCGCGGGGTCGAGGTCTTACTCGTGTCGGACGAGGCCAGCGACCTCGACTTCGGGGTCGCCGAAGAAGTCCCGTGGCCGACGAGCGACCGACTCGCCCTGCGGGACGAGGTCGCGACCCTCGACGCGTGCGACGAGACGGACCAGCAACGGCTCTGCGAGCTGGCCAACGCGCTCACCGCGGTGCGAGATCATGTCGCCCACCTCGAAGAGTTGGCGGAGGACAGCGCGATCATACGGGCGGGGCACCGCGACGAGGCGCTGATCGCGTACACGGGCTGGGTGCCCGAAGATCGCGCAGCGACGCTCGAGGCGGCCGCGAACTCGGACGGCGCGGTGCTGGTTGCCTGCGCCTTTAGGCCGCCGACCGATGAGGAGTCGCCGCCGACGTTGCTTCGTTACCCGGGCTGGGCGCAACCGGTCGCCGGCCTGCTCGACCTGCTGAACACGCGGCCCGGTTACCGCGAGCTGGACATCGGACTGTTCTTCATGGTGGCCCTGCCGGTATTCGCGGCGCTGCTGATCGGTGACGCGCTCTACGGACTGCTGTTCATGATCGCAGGGCTGGTCGGTCGATATCAGCGGAGGGCGCAGCGCGCGATCATGAGCCTGATGATCGTGGTCGGGGCGGTGACGGTCGTATGGGGCGTGCTCGTCGCGAACTACGGCGGCCTCTCTCCCGAGACCCTCGCCCGCTGGGCCGGCTTCACCGTTCAGGAGTCGGGCGAGGCGGTCGGCGATGTGCGCGGTCTTCTCGAGGGCGGATCCGGGCTGTTGCTCGACGCCGCACGCCTCATGCTGGCCCCGGCGCTCTTGTACCCACTCGAAGCGAACGGGAGCGCAGACAGCACCCGGGCCCACGAGCTGATCATCATGGTCAGCTTCTGCCTTGGCGCGACCCACCTCGTGGCGGCGAGGCTCAGCCGCGCTTGGGCCCGCCTGCGAGCCCCGGGGGGCTGGGCGGAGATCGGGTGGGCCCTCTTCTTGACCGGAATGCTGGGCGTCGTGTGGTCGATGTTCTTTCCCAAGGAGCCAATGTGGCCACCACGCGCCACCAGCGCGCTGCTGATCGTTGGGGCGGCGATGTTCATGTTGTTCGCCGGCTGGGGCAAAGGACTCGGCGGTTTCTTCAGCGCCGGCGTCGCCGGCAGTCTCCTACCGGTGATCAACACGTTCTCGGACACCATGAGCTACATCCGACTGATGGCGGTGGGGCTCGCGAGCCAGTACATCGCCGTGAGCTTCAACCTCTTGGCGGAGCAGGTCGCGGGCCAGGCGCACTGGCTCGCCTGCCTGCCCGTCTTGTTGTTCGGCCACGGCCTCAACGTCGCCCTGTGCGTCATCGCCATCTTCGCGCATGGTGTACGACTCAACATGTTGGAGTTCTCGAGCAACGCAGGCGTCTGGTGGTCGGGGTTCGCGTATGCCCCTCTTCGCCGGCGGGCCCGAGCTAGACCACCTTGTCTGCCCGCAACGCGGGCCGCGCGCGTGACCTCGGAGTGAGCGACTTATGGAAGATACGACGATCCTCGCATGGCTCGCACAAAGCGGGCTCGGTTTGACGCTCGGCTTAGCGGCCATCGGGAGCGCCGTCGGCATCGGAGCGACCGGTCAGGCTGCGGCCGGGGCCTGGGCGCGGGAGGCGAAGGCCGGCAAGCCACTCAGCTTTCAGTACATCGTGTTGACCGGTCTGCCGCTCTCACAGACCATCTACGCGTTCGTGTTGATGCTCGTGGCCCTACGGGGCGGCTTCTATGGACCGAACACCGAATATCTGGGCATCTACTTTGGCCTTGGCCTCGGCTGCGGCCTCGGTCAACTCGCGAGCGCGTCCATGCAGGGTCGGATCGGTGCGGCGGCGGTGCGGGCGATGAGCGAAGGCGAAGGTAAGCCCTTCGTGTTCAGCATCATCGCCATGGGTATCGCGGAAACGGTCGGTCTGTTCTCCTTCGTCTTCATGCTGTTGATGATGCCGTAGACCAGCCCCGCGCCGACGAGAGGTCGACTTCGTAGACACCGCGCCCGTATCGCACATGCGCTTCGCTGGGCTCAGTGAAGCGAAGCGTCGAAATCGCTCGGGTTTGGGGAACCCGTGGTAGAGGTGGGCCTCCGCCGCCGAGCGGGCCGTGGACCATGGAACATCTGCCGATCGTTGACGACCTCGCAGTGATCGCCGCGCTAGCGGTCCTCGTCATCGTTGTCCTGTGGCGCCTGAAGCTTCCGGCCGTGGCCGGGCTTCTTTTGACCGGCGCCTTGGCCGGTCCTCACGGAGCGGGGCTCGTCAAATCCATCGAAGCCATAGAGGTCCTGGCGGAGGTCGGCGTCGTGCTCCTCCTCTTCAGCATCGGCCTCGAGTTCTCTGTAGCGCGCCTGAGAGAGTTGTTTCAGCGGGTCGCCATCGGCGGCATCCTGCAGGTCACCTCCACCACGGTTGCGGTTACGGGGTTCACCGTCGCTTTCGGGGAGCCGTGGTCTCGGGCTTTGTTCCTCGGTTTCGTGTTCGCGCTGTCCAGTACCGCCATCGTCCTGCGCGCTCTCGTCGAACGAGAAGAGCTCGATGCGCCTCACGGCCGGTTTATCGTGGGTACACTGATCTTTCAGGACCTCGCGGTGGTGCCGATGGCTCTCATCATCCCGCTGCTCGCCAAGTGGGATGGAACTGTATCGGTACTGCTCGACGTGAGTCTGGCCATGGCGAAGGCCCTGGCCGCGGCCGTCGGCACCCTCCTCATGGCCCGGCGGGTGGTGCCGCCTCTTCTTCACTGGATCGACGCGATGCGGAGCCGGGAAGTATTCCTGCTGGCCATCGTGGGCCTTTGCCTAGGTACGGCGTGGCTGACGTCCCTGGCGGGACTGTCACTGGCCCTCGGCGCCTTTCTTGGAGGCATCGCGGTGGCGGGCACCGACTACGGACACCGAGCCATGAGCGATGTCTTGCCGCTACGGGATGGCTTCGTCAGCCTGTTCTTCGTGTCGGTAGGGATGCTGTTCGAGCCGTCGGTCGTCGTCGAACGCCCCGGATTGGTCGCGATCGCGCTCGTGGGCTTCATGGTGCTCAAGGGCTTTTTGGCGACCTTGTCGGCGCTGGTGATCGGTTTTCCTCCGCGGGTCGCTTGGCTGGCGGGGGTGGGGTTGGCTCAGTTCGGCGAGTTCGGGTTCGTGCTCGTCATCATTGGCCAGAGCAGCCGCGTCGCGACCCCTGAAATGATGGCTCCTATCATCGCTGCCGGCATCATCAGTATGTTCGCAACACCCGTCCTGGTTCGACTCGCCCCCCACTTGACCGCGGGGGAGCGGCTGCTGGAGCCGCTGGGCCGGCTCATCGGTGTCGGCACCCTCGACGAGTCGAGCGTCGAGCGTCGGGAAGCCGAGAACCACGTGGTCGTGGTGGGGTTCGGGGTGGCAGGCCGAATGCTAGCCGAGGCTCTGGCCGCGGTTGAAACGGAGCACGTGATCCTTGAACTGAACGCAGAAACGGTGCGGTCTGGTCGGGCGGTCGGGCACCCCATCTTTTACGGAGACGCCACCAGCGCCGAAGTGTTGCGTCACGCTCGGGCGGACAAGGCTCGAGCCATCGTGCTTCTCATAAACGATCACGCCGCCATCAACCGAATCTTGGACGCCGTTCGACGGGTGGCCCCCGATGTACCGGTCCTCGCGAGGACCCGGTACGTGGCCGACTGCGGCGGTTTGCTTGGGCTCGGGGCGCAGTCGGTGGTCGCCGAAGAGATCGAAGGCGGCGTCGAAGTGCTCGCGCGGGTACTTAGGTGGCTCCACACCCCTCGCAACGTGATCGACGCCCGAGTCGAGGCGGCCCGAAGCGGTGTGCAGGCCAGCTGGCGATCACCGATCTGGCCACGTCCGGTCCTCGCCGATAGCGAACTGGCCGGCATAAAGATCGAGAGTCTGCTGATCGAACCGAACAGCCCCGCCGTGGGCGCGACCCTCGCGGGGCTCAACCTCAGAGCGGAAACCGGCGCCTTAGTGGTGGCGATTCGCCGTGGGACGCAGCTGCTCGAGCACCCCGATCCCCGAGCCCCCTTTGAGGTCAATGATGTCTTATTCTTAGTGGGAACGCAGGCTGCGATGCTCGCCGCCTTTGAGCGATTGGGCGCATCCTCGCCCTAGCCAACCGAGGCCGACGGCCTCGAAGCTGCGGGCCACCTGCGTCCGAGATGAAGAGGGGAACCAAATGGCACTGACGAGACTCGGAGCTAGCATGGACATCGACCGAACAGCTGTGGCCGCTCTGTTCGCAGCAGCAGCTGCGTGTAATGCTACGCCGGTTGAGCCATCATCACAGACCACGTTGCCCTTCAAGCACAACGAGGCCAAAGACGTTCGCAAGTATACAAACCTCACCCGATCACAGAGCCTTGTCGGCGGGTTAGTCTATGTGCCCGTATACTCCAGTATCGCTCATCGACCCGGAGCCCCTTACTATCTCAACGCGACGCTGAGCATTCACAACATCCATCTCTCGGGCTCTATCTGGCTCACGGCAGTCAACTACTACAATACGACGGGACAACGGGTTAGGGAGCTGGTCGCAGAGCCCATCCTCGTGAAGCCGCTAGAGACCAAGCAGTTCGTCATTCCGAAAACCGATAAGACCGGCGGGACGGGCGCTAACTATATCGTCAAGTGGGAGGCTGATCTTCCAATGCCGAGCCCCAAGATCGAGGCCCTGATGATTTCGACCCAATCTCAGCAAGGTATCTCATTCATGACCCACGGCACCGTAGTTGCTCGGCTGAGTCGGACAGCGACCGTCGCCGGCGCTGAGCCCGAGTAACGCCGACGACGCACCGAGCGCGAAGCGACGGCTAGACTAGACCTTGAATAAGCGTTCCGCCGGCACGGACCCTGCGCTCTTGCATGACGAGATCCGTTGTGGACGAGTTGGCGATCCTCGGCGTTCCGGCCTTGG
>JANQQN010000446.1 GCA_028289325.1 Myxococcota bacterium
AACGATGGGGATACTGAACGCATTCTGTGCCCAATCTAGTCGGCGGTACCAGGGATCGGTAGACACAGTTCGGACAGACTGGAGGGTTACACGCGACGCGTCGAGAAAGTGGCACATCCTCGTTCGGTGATCGGTCGCCGCGCCGTATCGAATACCCTTTTTTATCTAAACGTTTGTTCGGTTGATCGCGAACAGCCGGTGGTCCCTAGCCGACCCCGTTGTCGTGACCGACCGAGGGTGACGGCGGGCTCACTCGACGGCCGGCGTGGCGACCGACAAACCGAGGTCCCGAGCGGCACGAACGGGTCTTCTATGGAGAGTATTCTACTTAAAATAGACAGGCGATCGTAGGGCTCGCTCGACGATCGGTGAAGGGGCGTATTGGCCACGCCCGATGCGGCGCCGGTAGCCTCTCCGCCTTCGGTTCGGTTCATCGTGGTTTCACCAGGCGGCTCGATTCGCAGCCGGCGGACCAGGTTCATGCTCGGCGGGGCGCTCGAGCGAGTGGGGACTGGATCCCATCGAGGCACCCGGCAAGGGCGGCGGCATAGGGGCGGGCGGCGAGGTAGACTTGAAGCGGTGCCAAACGTACGAACGCGACGGCGGGAAGCGTCGCATGAGGCGGCTCCCGGCAACTTAGGCCAGCATGACCGAAGCTCAGTCCAAGACCGAAGGAGACGGAACGACCGAAGAGGGGGCCGACAAGTCACCTTCGCGAAAGTCTGGGCGACGAGTCATCACCGCCTCCGTGTGGGTCGTCGTCGCCCGCGTGGGCCAGTATCTGTTTCGACTGGGCTCCAACTTCATCCTGACCCGCCTCCTTCTCGAAGAGGCATTCGGCATCATGGCCCTCGTCACGGTGTTCGGCATCGGAATGCAGATGATGAGCGACGTCGGCGTGGGCCCGTCGGTCATTCAGAGCCAACGGGCCCACGACCCTAAGTTCCTGAACACCGTCTGGTCGATTCAGATCATTCGCGGATCCCTGATCTTCTTGGCCTGCCTTATCGGAGCGCAGCCGTTCGCCAGCTTCTACGAGGAGCCGATCCTCGCCCAGCTGATCCCGGTCATCGGATTGGGCACCTTCATTCGGGAGTGCAGCTCCACCAAGTTCTGGGAGGCATCGCGCAGGCTCGAGACCCGTCAGATCGCAATGGTAGAGTTCTCGGGGGCCCTGGTGTCGGCGTTCACGATGATCGTGTTCGCGCTGATTCACCCTTCGGTCTGGGCGCTCGTGGTTGGCAACGTGGCCGGCGCCGTCACCCACTTCCTGATGTGCCAGTTCTACCTGACGGGCCACACGAGCAGACTGGGCTGGGACTCCGAGGCGGCGCAGAGCATCTTCACCTTCGGACGCTGGGTGTTCGGAAGCACTATCCTGACCTTCCTCGTCACGCAGACGGACCGCCTGGTGTTCGGCAAGATGATCCCGATGCAGATGCTCGGCGTCTATCATATCGGCGCCATGCTCACGACGTTCGCGCCCAGCATGCTGCGAATGTTCGCGGACAAGATTCTGTTTCCGCTCTCGGCTCAGATGCGTGAGAAGGGGGTCGACCTCCAGGGCGTCTACCGCCAAGGCAAGATATTCAATAACACCGTGGCCGGATGGATGCTGTGCGGCTTCATCGCTGGCGGTCAGGTCATCGTCGATATTCTCTTCGATGATCGGTACGCCCAAGCCGGCTGGATCGTGCAGATTCTGTCGTTCGCGGCCTGGGTCGGCATCATGCCCCTGGCCGCGCGACCGGTGTTGCTCGCGAAAGGCAACTCCCGAGCGTTCTTTCTCGCTAATCTTGGCAAACTCATCGTCATGGCCATCGCCATGCCTCTTGGCTTTCACCTGTTCGGATTCCCAGGGGGCGTGTGCGGCTTCGCGCTGTCCGAGCTGGGGGCCTATACCGTCATATCGGGGGCCGTGTATCGGGCTGGGCTGGGGTCGAGTTGGGGCGACCTCTTGGTCACCGGATTCCTGCTCGGGGTCGCGTTCGTCGCCAATGCCGCCGCGCGGGCGGTTGCCAGCGCGGGCGGCGGGGCCATCGCGTCTGCCATCGTCATCTTCATCGTCGTGACCGTGGCGTGGTCGCCCCGGTTCTGGACGATGTACGGCACGGTCAAGCGTTTGAGGAACCGGGAGCTCTGACCGCCCGCGTCGGGGCGCTTCGGGGGCGAGACCTCAGGGGGTGGCGTCCTTGAGCCGTCGATCGGCGGCCTCTAGATAGGGCGCTGGATCGACGACGATGAACCCCGGTGATTGGCGGGCCATATGCTCGAGCCAGAATTTGTGTCCAGCGCCGTACACGACGACCGCGCGGTCCCCCGGTTCTACGACGTCCCGCAGCTTCGACCAGATCTTCGCGTTGCGCATGAACCAATAGGCTTGAAGCTCGGCCCCCGGTTGGTCTTCGCCCACGTCGAAGGCCGCGAGCTTGTAGTAAAACTCGGGCGACGACATCGGGCCGCGGTGCATCTTCAGCAGCTTGCGGGGGATGGAGTCGTCGCGGGTGGTGCGGGTAAAGGTCTGAACCATCTTCTTCGCGTCCGCGAGTAGGGCCTCGATGGCGCTCTGTTGCCCCGTGGCTGCGGCGTGGGCCATCAGTCGGTTGAATGGAAAGTAGTCGGGCTCCCCGTCGCTCGGGACCTCGTCGATTCCATGGACCCGGGTTACGGCGGCCCGTTTCGCCAGTCTGTACGCTACCTGGGCCCGTTCGTTTTGGTTGCTGCCCAGCGTCTCGTCGCTGAACTCGGCGAACTTCGGGTCGACGTAGTCGGGGGGTGACGTCACCCGCTCGGTGAAGACGACGGTCGGCTGGAACGCTGACAACGCATCGGCAAGGGCACGCAACTCGCGTTGACGGCGTTCGGTCAACACACCATCGACCTCGACGTTGATCAGGTCAGCGTTGGAGCCCGCCATGTGGTAGGTGCCGAGCACCATGACCTGCACGTCGCTCGGTTGTGGTGTCGAGAGCACCGGGGGCGAGCCGCCCACCGAGGCCGGGGTGGCGCAGCCCAAAACGGTGCCGCCCACCCATCCAACAAGACAGAGAATTCGCATCGCGGGTCCAAATACCCAGCCTGGGCGACCGAGGCCAGCAATCCGGAGGGCGCGATATGGGTAACGCGGTCGGTCGACGCCGACCGCCCGCGAACGGTCAGGGCCGCCTACGCCGGTTCGTCTGTCGAATCGGCGGTGGCCGGCAGGCGGTCGAGCAGGGCGACGACGAAGTCGATGTGAGATCGAAGTCGGTAGAGGTTGTCGGTGTACGACAGCGGCACCTCGACCTTTCCGGTCTCTGCCTGCAAGGCCGCCAATCGCTCGCGAACCGAGTTGCGTTCGTCGGGTGTGGTGGCTGCGCGCCCTTCCGCCTCGAGACCGCGCAGGTCGCGGTACCAGACATAGATCTTTCGCCGAATGCTCCAGCGGTAGATGGGCGGCGCCGCCCGTACGACAGGAATCAGGAGGGTCAGGAGCGGGATGAGCAAAATCCACGCGCGCTCCAAGAAGTTAGCCACGCCAAAAGAGAAGACGCGTCGAAGGAACGAAGGCCCTTTGGTGTAATACCGCTTTGCCTCATCGGAAAGCGGAAGGTCGACGAGGGTCTTCGTCGGGAACTGGCTCGGCTTGGCAAAGACGGTGCCCCGCCCATGGACGTCGTACGCGGCTTCGATGATCAAGGACTGGATAGCCGGGTGCAGCGTGTCGCTAACGACGATCTGCGCGGTAGGGGCGATGAGCTGAATGTCGGCGGAAGGAACGTTGCCCGCAGGATCGAGGCTGCCTTCGAAGAGAACGACCCGGCCCAGATAGGAATGCCGGCGGTTCCAGCCCTCAGCCCGCCGCATGGACAGCAGCGCGACCGAAGGATTCGCGGCCAACTGTTTGATCCATGGGGCGGATGCCCCGGAAACGCCCAGCATCACGTCGATCTCGCCGGCCACCAGCGCTGCGGCGGCCCGGGAGCCGGACAGCGGTGATGCGGTGAAGGTTTTGGGCGCGACCCCGGTCTCCGTGAGCAGCGCGTTAGCCAGGGCTCGTACACCGGAGCCGGTATCGCCGATCGCGACCCGCAGGCCGGCAAAGTCGCGCAGGTCGCCGATCGTGACTTCGGTCCGATGAAAAACCCACATCGGCTCGTAGAAGACCGCCCCGAGCGACTCCAGCCCTTCGATCTCCATGTCCGCGGCGACCCCGGTCTGCACGATGGCGATGTCCGCTTTCCCCGACGTGAGCAACTCGATGTTAGCGACGGATCCCGCGGTGTCGAGAATGGTCGCTTCGACGCCGTGTTTGGCGAGCGCCGCGCGGTAGGCGCGAGCGGCCTGGGCATACGCGCCGCCCTCGGCGCCGCCGGCGATGACCACCTGTGTTGGGGGTGCGGGATCTACCAGGAACAGCGTCGCGGTGATGACGAGCAGCATCACTGCGACCAACGGTCCGTAGAGCCGAACAAAGCTTCTCGTCAACTTTTCGTCCTCCCGGGTGCAGCCGACGTACGCCGCTGGCTTCGTCTGCGCAAGGTCCAATTCGTCTAGTCACCTGTCTCAGGAGTTCTTCGCAGAAGAACGCGGGAGACAGGGGAGCTAGGCCCTAATCTACAGGCCCTACCCACGACGCTGATGTGACCGCCAGGAAGGCGCCGGTCAGCGGAACAGCCCGTAGTGATACGCGCCCTCGATGACCCCGCTCGTGTAGTAACCGTTGAGTCCCCGAAATCCGCCCTGCGCGAAGTAAGCCTGCAGGTTGGGGTCTTTGGCCACCGCCGCCTTCACGTTGGCCACCAGCTGCTCGTCGGCGTTCCGGACCAGCACGCCTTTGAATCCCGCGGTGAGTGGGAAGATATCGTTGCCACTATCGCCGCAGAACACGACTTCCTCCTTCGGAACCTCGAAAGACTCGGCGACGTACTCGAGGGCGGTCTGCTTGGTCGCGCTCGCGGGGAGAAAATCGATCAAGCCTTTGTCGTCTTGGGAGTCGTAGCTGTAGACGATCACCTCATCATACTTGCCTTCGATGCGCGCCTTGACCTCACCGAGGATCGATTCCTGACGTTCGTGGTCTGCGTAGTAGCTTTGCTTGAACTGGTTCTGGTGCTCGGGCTCTTGCTCACGAATGCCATCCACGTCCGCGACCGCGGCGCGGATCGCGTCGGCGTCCCATCGGGGACTCGAGCGCTTGACGTGGGTGACCCACCCCTCATCAGGAGTCCACTCGCCGTCTCGGTAACGGTTGATGGTGGTGCCCACGTCGCCGCAAAGGACATCGGGGAAGCGAACCCCGAACTCCGCGATCGCTCGCTGGGTCAAGGGGAGGCTGCGACCGGTCACGTACACCACCACCACCTCGAACTGCTCGGTAAGTGAGTTGAACTGCGGGATCGCGTCGGCGTCGGGAGCCCAGTGTCCGTTGGGAAGCAGGGTTCGGTCGAGGTCGGTGGCGAGTATCTTGGTCATCCTTAATCCTCTATTCGTACGACAGCCGGGTCTCGGCGCCAGCGCCTTCTCGAGCGGTGATATCGAGTCGACCGGTTCTGAGGTCCGCGCGCAATCGGGCGACGGCATCCTCGTGGCGCCAGGTGAGCTCCAACTCGTGGCTCGCCGTGTCTCCGATCTCGAGCACGCCTTCGAACGCGGAACAAGTGTTGCGTAGTCGAATGAGCTCGAGCTGATCGCGTACGAGTGGCCGCTGCAGCCGATCGTCCACCGTGGCGAGGTCCAGGGTCGTTCGGTTGATCTCTTTGTGGCCGCCTGCTCCGCCGCGGTCGGCCGCCGCGTAATCGTTGGTGCCGGCGAAGAGATCGAGATACCACACCTGTGGAATCCCGGGCATGAACAGCTGGATGGCGCGAGCGAGGCGCATCTTTGCGTCGTCTTCGCCCAGCGCGCTGAAGAAGGTGGCGTTGACTTGATAGTACGCGATCTTGCGGCCGTCGGCGCCGTATAGGTTTTTGACTCGACCCCCTCGGTCCAGGATCCGACGGACGACCTCCTCGATCTCCTCGGTCTCGAGGAGGCCTTCGTGCCACTGACCATCGATGGTCTTGCCGTTCAGATCGAGGACCGGAATCCCGTCGTGGCAGCCCAGCATGTTGATGGTCTGTATGTTTTTATCGAGGAGCTCGCGAACCCACCGCAGCAACGGTTTGTTGGTGCCTCGTTCGAGCGCATCGATGACCAAGCCGGGGAAGAAGAAGTCGTAGACCGGGTAGCCTTCGCCCGCGACCTCTTCGTGCAGTCCTCGGCCGTACTCACCGTGGATCTCCGGGAGCAGGATCAGGCCGTGTTTTTCCGCGAGCTGGCGGAGTCGGTGTAGATAGTCCCAGGTTCCCGGCTTGTTGAAGAAGTTAGGTTCTCCTGGCTCCTTATGAAGGTAGGCGAATGCATCGAGTCGGACCAGGCGAGCGCCAAACTTGGCGAGCTTGCCCAGCGTCTCGTCGTAGAAGCGCCACACCTCCTCGGACTGCGCGTTGAGGTCCATTTGCCCGAGGTAGCGTCGCTTATTTTCGACGATGGCCTCCACTTCGGAGCGACGGCTCTCCAGCTCGCCGAGCTGCGCTCGACGCCAGTCGCCGCCGGCGTCGAGCGCAGCGTTGACCGCGGACGCCAGCTCGCCGCTTTGACTCGCCGATACGCCGTCCAGGCCCGTGAAATCGCCGCTCTCCAGACGATCGTAGGTGACCTGTTGATAAAACGTGTTCCAATAGGGACGGTTCGTTCCGTCGGGGAAGCGCACATCGAGGATGGGAAGCTCGGGTTTGCGCATGAATAGTTTGTCGAGATGGTCCGAGCTGGGTACGACATGGCCGTCAGTGCCCATTTTCCCCTGTCCCCGCCAAAACTCATTCCAGTCGATGAAGAAGTCTCGGAAGCTGGACTTGTCTCCCCGTCGAAGAAGGTCTTGAAACTGCGGTGAACCAACCGACAAGTGGTTGACGACCAAGTCGAACTTCAGCCCGATGTTGAGGGCCTTGAGCGCTTCGAGGTCTCTCTCCCCCACCAGCGCTTCGTTTCGGTCGTAGTCGATGACAGAGAATCCTCGATCGAGGTCGCTGTGAAAGAACGTCGGTAGTACGTAGAACAACGAGAAGGTGTCGCGGAGCTCGGGCCGCTTCAATACTTCGATAGTGTCCGACAGAGTCGAGCCGATACTATCGGGATATGCGTTGAACATAACGCCCCGGGGAAGGGTGGGGGCAAGCGTCGTTTCGAGTTTCTGATCCATGAGCCCTCGCTGGACGCGACGTGGTGCCCACGACGGCGGACCCGTGTCCCATCCGTGTGGGATAGAAGACCAACATCCTTGCCGTCCGTCCAGTCGCGGGACGCTGAAAGCGGCCCTTCGAGCTCTGTATTCCAGTCCGGTATAGGTGGACCTTCAGATGTAGGATGATGGTCACATAGGACGTGGCTCAGTCTCGCCAAGGGCCCCTGGAGCGTCCGAATCGAAGTGTTCACCTCGGTGCCGACCCTAGGTGGGGGGATATCTGAATTCTGAAGAATCGAGCCCTGTCGCGGTGTCCGGCGGGGCCGAGACTACGCTCGGGGTGCCGTAGCGGGGGCTCGGCAGACCCCCTCAGCTTGGCTTGGTTCGTATCCCGTAGGACGCGCCGGAGCTGGAGCCGGACTCGAGACTTTCGTCTCGCGATTCCGATGGGATCCAAGGGCCATTGCACAACTATCGATCCAAACGACCTATCCCGTTCCTCGATCTGCGCGCCGATGGGAGGCAACGTGCTGCGGCGCGGCGCAAGCCACGTCTCCAGCAGCGCCGCGTAGGCAAGCAACCCGATCTTGGATCGGAGTGGGCCTTCAGGGGCTGGCATGGTCTGCGACGCGCGCATGAACAGGAGCGTTCCCGATCCGTACCCCACGAGAGGATCACTGCCCCCGCCACGGCCGGGGTTGGTTCCTAAGACAGCCATGACCGGAAACAGCATTCCCGCTGGCGCGATGGACATGACCGCCCGGCCGGCGATCGAGGCATGTCTCACCAAAGATGCGGTCACCAGCCCGAAGTGGTGTGCCTCCAACGGCTCGCGGCGACGAACACAACCGGTAAAAGAACGAGGAGCCCCGACGAAGTTAAGATCCTTGCCCCGAATACATCGATCTGCCAATCGCCGGCTCCCGACGCCCGAGTGAGCTGCTGCGCCCGAAGAAGGTGGCGATGGCGACCGCGACCTCCAAGCTGCGGGCCAGCGGTCGGTTCGATCGGATCGCGGGAGGTGATCGATCATGGTTCACGAGTGCTGCCGAGCGAGATCGTAGATAGCATCGTGGGCGATGTCGAGGTCACAGGGGGCAGCGCAGACCCGTCGCTTTTTTCGGTCCATCACCGAGATACCGGACGCCGAGTGGGCCTATGCCGAGCGCTTCATCGTTCACCGAACGTTCGAGCGACACGAGCACTTGCTCCGAGTGGGCGAGGTGGCCGAGCACTCCTTCCTGATTTTGGAGGGCATCGTGCGGATCTACTATCTGACCGAAGCCGGCAAGGAGTTCAACAAGGGCTTCGCGGCGGAAGACCAGGTTACCGGTTCCGTGTCTTCGATCATTGGCGGGCTGCCGAGCCGTTTCTCGATTCAGGCGCTCGAGCCCACCTCGGCCGCGCTCCTACCGCGTCGGGCGATCGAGGAGCTGTACGACCGGCACCGTTGCTGGGACCGGCTCGGTCGGGTCATCGCCGAGGCCACATTGGTCACCATCGAGCGCCTGCACGGCGAGCGTCTGGATCCCCTGGAGGTTCAGTATCGACGCCTTCTCGAGACGTTCCCCACTCTCCCTAAGCGGGTCGCCCAGTATCACATCGCATCTTATCTCGGCATCACTGACGTCGCCTTGTCCCGACTTCGAGGTCGGCTACGCGCGCGCGGCGAGCTGATCGCGTGACGCGTCGTCGTCTTGACCCAGGTTAATGAACGCTTCGGTGTCTTGGCGTTGGCTCATGGAGCCAGTCATCGCTGGCAAAGGAGGTGCATGCCATGACCCACGACTTTTTGGACCTAGACGCGGTTGGCCAGCGACAGCTCGTGCAAAGCGGCCAGATCTCTGAAGCCGAGCTCCTCGACGCTACTTTGGCCCGTGTCGAGCGAATGAACGCAGCGTATAACTTCTTGGCGTCAACCGACTGCGCTGCGGCTCGGGATCGCGTGCGCGGGGCGCCGGCTGACGGTGGTCTGCCGCGCCTCGGGTTGCTGATGAAGGATGTCGTGCCCGCCTTGGGGCTGAGGCTCGAGTTGGGATCGCGCCTGTTCGCAGGACAGGTTTCGAACGACCGGACGCCATACACGGACGCGTTGAATGCCGCCGGCTGGGTTCCCTTCGGTAAGACCACCGTATCGGAGCTCGGTCTCCTCGGCAGTACCGAGACCGTCCTCCACGGTCAGACCTTGAATCCATGGAATGTCCAGCACTCGGCGGGGGGATCGTCAGGGGGCGCCGCGGTGGCCGTCGCCTGCCGCGCGGTTCCCGTCGCGCACGGGACCGACGGCGGCGGCTCGATCCGAATTCCGGCCTCGCTGAGCGGGGTCTTCGGCCTCAAGCCGAGCCGTGGTCGGACCCATCGCTCCGCGGTCATGGCGACGCCGTTGGCGCCATTGTTGTCGGATCATTGCCTGAGCATCAGTGTTCGAGATAGCGCCTCGTTCCTCGCCGCCACGGAGATTCGTGGGTCGGACGGGCCCCTGGCGCCCGTCGGCTTCATTGCCGAACCCCACCGTCGGCGGCTCCGTATCGGGGTCTACGACCGGACGCTCATGGGCGAGGGGCCCGAACGAGAGGTGGCGGCGAGCTTCGTGCGTGGGGTTCGGCTCCTGGAGGACCTTGGCCACGATGTCGAGGAGGTCCATGCTCCGCCTGCGAACGGCGAACAGATCTCCGATACCTTCTTCACGCTCGCCGGCGCGGTGGTGGCGGGGCTCGAGTCGATGGTCGGCCAGCCCCTCACCGACGCAGTGATCGAGCCGTTCACACTGGATCTGCTCGACTGGTACCGAAGTCGACCTCAGCATGCGACGCGCGATGCGTTGGCTGGCGTCGAGACCATCGCTACCCAAATCTTGTCCCTCGTTCAACGATACGACGTGCTTATGAGCCCCACGGTGCCCATCGTCCCGCCGAAGTTGGGCTTTTTGGCCCCGGATCTTCCATTTCAAACGGCCATCGATCGAATGCAGACGATCGCCGGCTACACCTCGATCCATAACTTGGCCGGTCTCCCCGCGGCGTCCGTCCCGCTCTATCGAAGCGACAGCGGCATGCCGACCGGGCTTCATTTCACCGCCGATGTCGGGCAAGAGGGGTCGCTGCTCGGACTTGCATACCAGCTCGAGGAGGCCTGTCCGTGGGCCGACCGACGACCCACCGAACCGGCGTGAGTCGACTTTCGGCGGCGAAAAGGACACACTGGAGCGGAGACCTCATATGCAGATCGGCCTAATCGGCGGGATCGGTCCCGCGGCGACCGACTATTACTACCGGCGCTTCATCTCGTCCTTCGCCGACGCCGGTCGGGCGCTGGAGCTGACGATCGTCCACGCCGACTCACCGACTCTGCTCGCGAACATGGTGGCCGGCGATGTCACGAAGCAGGTTTCGATCTATCAGCGGTTGACCGAACGTCTCCAGAGCGCAGGCGCGGGTTGCGTCGTGATTACCTCGATCTCCGGACACTTCTGCGTCGCCGATTTCAAAGCGGTATCACCGCTGCCGGTGGTCGACATGATCGAGGCGGTACAAAGAACGGTCGAGGACCGTGGATTCCGGCGTCTGGGTATTCTCGGTACCCGGACGGTGATGGAGAGTCGACTTTACGGCGCGATCGCCTCGGCCGAGGTCATCCCTCCCCGCGGCTCGGACCTCGATGTCGTCCATGGCGCCTACGTCGACATGGCCTCGGCGGGAAGAGCGACCGAGCGTCACCGATCCGTGTTCGCATCCGCGTGCGAGCGACTTCTGAATGATGAAGGCGCAGAGGCGATTATACTGGGGGGGACGGACCTAGCCCTGGTCTATGGCGATGGTTTTGATGGGTTTCCGGTCGTTGACTGCGCCGCGGTCCACGTCGACGCGACCATTCGTTGGGCCTCATCGGGATGACCAGCGCCTTCGTGCCGGAATCGCGGGCGTAGGAGCCCCCGGCGAGCGAGCGCGTCGGTCGGCAGGGCCGAGTCCCTGTGCTTGCGATCTGAGATCGCAAGCACAGTGGTCGTTGTGGTGTTCGCCGCTTTCTATCGCCGTGCGATTCCTCTAGTGCTCTTACACAATGAGCCGGAAAATCATCTGGGTGGCTCTCATTGCGGTGTCGGCCTCGCTCGTCACCGCGTGCGTTCACGTGGAGATCTACAGTCCCGGCTCGATCGAGGTCGAGGACGTAGACCTTCGGTCCGACGGTCGCGAGTATCCCTTGCCGGTTCTTCTCGGTCGGTTCGATTCTGAGAGGTTTTCGGGGGTTCGACGGCCCGATTCCCCGACCGTGGTCGTCGACGCGTCGAAGGTCGGATATGCGCTGAAGAATCAAGTTGCACGGGTCTTAGGCGACGCCTCGGTGTTCACGAGAGTCCTCGACGAAGGAGACCCGATACCCGCATCCTTTGTTGAGATATCCGCGCGGGTGGTCGAGTTCCGGCTCGACCAGGATTCCGCCGGTGACCCTCGGACGAGCGGGGTCATCGAGTTTTCCGCCGCAACCTGGCCCAGTGCAGCGCGGGTGTGGACGGCGACGATCGCCGTCGAGGCCACGGCGGAGCGGTCTCCTCCGCCCGGCAGCGGTATTGAACCAGGTGTGAGCAACGCTATCGGTCGGCGCGGCTGGCATAAGTCTATCGATGGCTTCGCCGGTCGCGGGGCGTTGTTGTTTGCGCAGAAGGTGATGAATTCCGAAAGGCTCGCGGCGGCGATCGGTCGACCCGCGCCCGTGTTGGCGGCCGAAGCGACTCGCCGAGCGGTGATTGCCGTCTTCGACTTTGAAGCGAAGGGCTCGCAGTTCACACCGTCGGAGTTGGGTACCTTGACCGCCTATCTCAGCGCGACCTTAGGCCACTCTCGCCGCTTTGAAGTCGTTCCTCAACCGACACTCCATGCGGCGTTGCGACGCCAAAAGAAGGCGTCCTATCGTGATTGCTACGATGCGTCTTGCCAGATCGAGGTGGGTAAAGAGCTCGCGGCTGAGAAGCTCTTGGCGAGCGCGATCGTAGAGTTCGACGGTCAGTGTGTGGTGACCCTTCGATTGTTCGACCTCAAGAAAGCAACCCAAGAGCTGGCGAGTACCGCCAAGTCGAACTGTCGGGGCGAAGCGCTGCTCAACGCGATTGAGCGAGCGGCGACAAAGCTGGAGCAACGTCCGTAGGCGCCGCGTTTCGTGGCACATTCGCCTATCGCCGGCCGTTCTTCTTCGCCCACCGGCGAGCTGCGGCGTCCAGGGTCAAGATGACCGAGCAAAACAACGCTCCACCCAGCGCCCGGGCCTGGCGGGGGTTCTTCGTGACCACGATGAGAATCAAGAAAACGACGGAGACCAACAGCCAGAAGATGAAGTCCATACCTCGAGATAGCGCGAGGCGATGATGCCGTACAACACGAGCGAGACCCTGCCCCTCGCCCGTAGTAGCCCGCATCAAACGTCCGCGCGTCGCGCCGCTCGTGCGCTGGTTGCATCGGCCCGGCCTAGGGTTACACGACAACCTATCGGAGGTACTCTGCGGAATGAGCGAGTGGAACGCACGGGTCGTCGAGTGGTACGCAGCGAAGTATGGTGAGTACCCCACGAATCGGCTTGCCGCCGACGCCATCGATGTCACGCCGGATGCCGTCGTCGTCGATGTCGGGTGTGGGACCGGTTCAGCCCTGCGTCGACTCGCGAGCCGAGTACCGAATGGGCGGCTGATCGGTGTCGATCCGACGGCGCGAATGTTGGAGATCGCGCGAGAACGCTCGGTCAATGATCCGAACGGGCATCGGATCGAGTTTCGAGAGGGGCCGGCGGAGCGTCTCCCCGTCGACGACGCGTGTGCCGACCTGGTTCTTGCGTTCGATTCGATAGATCACTGGAAAGATCGGCGAGCCGGTCTACTCGAGGTGCGTCGGGTTCTTCGGCCCGACGGCCGAGTGGCCGTGGTGAAGGACGGCGGGCTACCCGGCGACAGCGAGCTGCGGCGGGGCTTGTATAGTCAACTGGAGGGCGCGGGCTTGCGCGTCGTGTCGGAACATCGGCTCACCGAGGACGAGATTTCATGCACACTGTGGGTCATCGAACCAGCGTAGCGCCGCCGTCAGTCTTCGGCGGCGGCAAGCGTCGGCGGCGAGCAGCGATGTCGCGAGCTCCATGAGTCTGTGCTTGCCCAACCGGCTTTGGGTGTGGCATCATCGCTTCACGCCGTCAAAGGCGTCTCTATGACCTACCGCTCCTGAACCTTTCTTTCTTCGATACGACCCGCCGCTCTCGGCGCGGTGCGTGAGGTTCAAGGAGACGACGGATGGGTTCCATCTACGCAGATTCAGTTTCTTTTGCCTACGACGGCGGTGAGCCCATCATCCGCGAGGCAACCTTGCATCTGACCGATGGCTGGGCGGGGCTCGTCGGTGCCAATGGGGCCGGGAAGACAACCCTCCTTCGCCTTCTGGCCGGCGAGGTCGTGCCTGATGCAGGCCATTGCTTGGTCAAGCCCACCGGGGCGACGGTGGTGCTGTGTCCGCAGCGGGTCGACGACCTCGATGACGCCATCGAAGCGTTCGCTGAAGACGAAGGCGGGGTTGCTGCGCGGCTGCGCGGTACACTGGCCCTGGCCGACCGACCCATCGAGCGGTGGCCGAGTCTGTCTCCCGGCGAGCGTAAGCGTTGGCAGATCGGGGCTGCGCTTTGCCGTGAGCCGACTGTATTGCTTCTCGATGAGCCGACGAATCACATCGATTCCGGCACTCGGAACGTGCTCCGGGAAGCACTTCGTCGGTTCCGGGGGCTCGGCGTCCTGGTCTCTCACGACCGTGAACTACTCGATACGATAACGACACGCACGTTCTGGCTGAGTGAAGGACGCGTCGACACCTACGAAGCACCGTACGGACGAGCCCGAGGCATTCGGACTGCGGATAGCCAGCGAGCGAATCACGAGCGGGCGGAGGCCAAGGTGCGGATTACGAGAGCCAGGAAGACCCTGGAGCACACTCGTCGCCGTCACGAATCGGCGCAGCGAGCGATGAGCGGGCGAGGCCGTGATGCAAAGGACCGCGACGCGCGGTCGGCGGGGGCCAAGGCTCGGCGCGCACTGGCCGAGGCTCGCCTCGGTCGTGAAGTCAGCCGACGTCGTTCCGCGACCGAACGCGCCCTCGCCCGCCTGCCGGCTTCGCCAGCGGTGCAAAGCGAAGCTGCTTCGATGTTCGTGGACTTCGTGCCGGCCTCGAAACGGCGTTTGCTCTCTCTTCAGAGCACGGAGGTCGTCGCCGGTACAAAGACCTTGTTGCGGGACGTATCGGTCCACCTCGATCGGCATGATCGCGTTCGGCTCGACGGACCGAACGGGGCGGGCAAGACGACTCTGCTGTCCTGTCTCCTATCGGCGTCAAGGCTGGATCCGGCGCGGGTGTTCCACCTTCCCCAGGACACCGACGTCGAGGGGGGCGCGGCCCTCGTGCGTGTGGTTCGCCAGATGGACGCCGCGACGCGCGGTCGCGTGTTGGCGCTGATGGCTCGCATGGGATCGGACCCAGGTCGGATCATGACCACAGATCGCCCGTCGCCGGGCGAAACGCGTAAGCTTCAGATCGCCATCGGGCTGGGGCGGCTCGTGTGGGCGGTCGTACTCGACGAGCCCACGAATCATCTCGACCTACCGTCCGTGGATCGCATGAAGGAGGCGCTCAGCGACTATCCGGGGGCATTGTTGCTCGTCAGCCATGATTCTGCGTTCGCTGACGGTCTCACGTCAGCGAGGTGGCGGATCGCCGAGGGCCACCTCGAAGTCGAAAGCCCGGGTTAGAGGCCTGACTGTGGCAGACCCGAACCGGACGTTTGCAGACGCTTGCCGCCGTCCAGCCCGATTCCGCGCTTCCCCTTTGCGATCGCTGGGGCCAAGGGCTAGACGCTTCGCATGCGATTGATTGTATCGCTTCTGGTGGCGGCATCCATCGGCTGTGCGGCGACGCCGGCGCTCGAGCCGGTCTCCGAGCGGCCCTTCGATGACTTTGCCGGCAACCGGGCGACGATCGGCGCCGGTGTGCAGGCGGTGCTGACCTGCAACGGTCTGTTTACCTCGAACCGACCGTTAGACCTCGTCCGAACGCAGGAGTTGGCGTATCTGACCGGTCCGCGTTTCGATCCACCGACGGATCGGTTCACGGTCGATACGACCCGCCAAGCCGTTTCGGTTCGGGTGCGGGGCTCGCGACGCTCGGTGTCGGCGGCGTTTCGCGAAGGTGTCGGCTGCATCGTCCTTGGGCCCGACCAGACCCTCGATGATATCGATGATCTGCCCCGACTTCCGGGGTGGCCGGCCATCGACGATGCCGATTGGCCCATGGGTGACCGGCTGTCCGATAAGCCACTTCCCGACGATGTCGATCGCGCCCGGCTCGCCGCCGCATCGGACTGGGCGTTCGAGCGAGAATCACCGGAGCAAGTGACCTTGAGCCTGATCGTCGTCCATCGAGGCGATATCGTGCTCGAACGCTACGCGGAGGGCGTCGACGTTCACACCCGCACCCGGACGTGGTCTACGGCCAAGAGTATCGCGGTGACGCTGGTTGGCATGCTGGTCGACAATGGCAGGTTGAGGCTCGACGACGGGCTGAACATCGATTGGCTGCCCGATCTGAAGAGCGGCGATGCACCTGACCCGCGAAGTGCGATCACTCTCCGTCACGTCCTCAACATGTCGAGCGGTCTGTACCCAGTAGATAGCTTCAACCAAGAGTACGCGACCGGCTCCGGGCTTGCGTATTGGGCCGGGGCGAGCTCGGCCGAAGGGGCTCGGCGGCGAGGCCTCGTGCGCACGCCGGGGACGTTTTGGGACTACGAGAACTACGACACTCTCCTTGCCGTCTACGCCATGAAACGCGCGCTCGGCGACGACTACCTCACGTTTCCGCGAACCGCTCTGCTCGAGAAGCTCGGTATGCGCCACACGCTGCTCAGCACTGACCGCTTCGGTGACTTCATCCTCAGCAGCCAGGTGTACACCAATGCCCGCGATCTGGCTCGATTCGGATTGCTGTACCTCAATGAAGGTATGGCTAGAGGCGAGCGGTTGATCTCGAAGGATTGGATCGAGTTCGTTCGAACCCCGGCGCCATCGACCGCCGACCGGGGTCGTTTCTACGGCGGTCAGTTCTGGCTGGTACCCGACCGCCGTACCGATGTTCCCAAAGACGCCTACGCGACCGCGGGCAATCGCGGTCAGTACGTCATTATTGTGCCCTCCCGAGAGCTGGTGATCGTTCGTCGAGGTCTCGACTACGGCAAGCAGGGCTTCAATCGATGGGATCTCACCCGAGAAGTGCTGAAGGCGTTTCCGTAGTCGACGGCGGGACATCGGTGGTGGGCTGGGGCTGCTCTTGCGAGCTAAAGAGTTGAGGCAGGCTGATCGTGACCGTCGTGCCGCGCCCTATCTCGCTGCTGAGCAAGAGCGTGCCGCCGTGGTCTTGGATGACGCTTCGACTGACCGCGAGGCCCAAGCTCATTCGTACGCGGCCATTGTGCTGGCGGAATCCAGGCTCGAAGATCCGCTCGATGAGCTCCGCCGGGATGCCGGGCCCGTCATCTTCGACGCGAATGACGACATCGGTCCCCTCTAATCCCGCTCGGACGCGGATCGTTCCGCGCCCCTTCATGGCCTCCTCCGCGTTTCGCAGGAGGTTGAAGAGGACCTGATTCAGCTGCGCGGGGTTGCCTCGGATTCTCGGCAGCTCATCGACGTCGGTCTCGATCGACAGCGAAGCATCGGCTTGCGCGCGAAGTAGTCGTACGGTTCCGATGATGCCACGACCGAGGTCGACATCCTGCAGGCTCGCCTCGTCGGGACGAGCAAAGGCCTTTAGCGCATCGAGGGTCTGGGTAATGCGCTCGATGGAGGCCAAAGCTGAAGCCGACGCTTGATCGATCGCGGTCGCGATCCGGTCGGCCTTCGCAGGGTCGGACGACAGGGCGGCCTGCGCTCGTTCGAGCGTATGCAGGCTAGACTGCAACGTGCCGACGGGGTTATTGAGCTCGTGCGCGGTGCCGGCGACCAGGCGGCCCATCACTCGGATACGGTCGTCGTACAGTTCGCGGACCTCCCCGAAGAGTTGCTCGGCGATCTGGCGCGCGCGGATGGTGGCCAATGCGAGCACTACGACCGCGCTGCCGATGGTCACTACCGTGACCAGCCAGAAGAAGCTCGGCGGTTCGACCAGAGACTTGACGTAGATGTAACCGAAAACCCCGTACACTCCGGTGACGACAACCGGGCGCCAGTCCATCCGCAGGGCGTGGGTGACGAGGATGGCCATCAAGCCCAATCCGACGCCGTTGACGAGGGACTGCGCACTGCCGGGGTCGCGGGCGAGGTGGGCCTGGGTGAGCTGGCCCGCGCTTCCGAGTAGAACCGTGACATCGGCCAGCGTGGTGGCGAGGGGGAACCAGGGGCGGTACACCCGACGGAGAACAAGAACGCCGAACGCGGTGCAAACACCCGCGTAGAACAAAGACAGAATCCCCATCGGATCATTTCTGCCTTCGCTCCAACCGGCGGCCACAAGCGCGAGGCCCACCGCCAGCCAGATCAGAGTTCGGATAGCGTTGAGGGTTCGCTCGTGCCGCCAGCTAGCCTGCTCGAGATGGCGGTCCAATGCGCGCCGATGCAGAGTCCGCGATGGCATACGAATACGGTGCGGCGCTTACGGTGGAATGTCGACTGGCGTGTGGCCGCGCGGGCGATCCGGGCGCAAGCCTAGCGGTCAAAGCCGTGGGTGTGGGGGGCGAACTCGGCGCCGAGCCGCATCTGCTCTGTCGCCTGCTGCCGCTCCGCCGGCACCTCGCCGAAGAAGAAGAAGGGGCCAGGGGTCGCGACGGCGAGAAGCTGCGGGAAATGCGGACCCGCTGTGGTGGATAGAAGGAAACCCTAATCGGCGGCATCGTCGAACTCGTCGCGAACGTAGAGGGCATTCTCTGCCTCCGAGACGTAGCCGTGCACGGCGCGGGCTCCAGGTTCATTCTACTTCATGCTCTCCGTCACATCAGCGTAGATCTTCTTTAGCCGAGCGAGGGGCGCCAGGCTGAGCTGTCCACTTATAAACCGCTGTAATCTTATCGCTTTTCACGCTTGGTACCCCGTGGCCACCCCGAGTGCTCGATCCGTAGATTCGCCGAACCTCGATGGGCTATCGAGGGCTTTTCGGCGACGACGAATCCGATCGTGGCCTTGGCGCCGACGTCGGTGTCGGTCACGCCGACGAAACCGGCGGACACCATCTCTTCGACCACGGTCCGCCTCGAGATCACCGCCACCCGGGGGGCCTTTCCTAGCCAACGCATGACGGTCAGCAAGGGACGGTATGGCACCAAGGAGTCGCCGAGACACACGGTCGATGAAATGAAGAAGCCTCCCGGCTTGAGGAGTCGGAAGATCTTGGTCAGCGCGCTGCGTCGATCATCCAAGAGATGCAGGATGCTGAAGGCGCAGATGCCGTCTAGGCTTCCGTCGGTCAACTCGTCGAACGAATCGTCGAAGGGGCCGGTGTGAAACGTCACGTTATCGACCCGTTGTGCGGCGGCTTTGCCGACGGCGATGCGGATCATCTCCTTTGACAGATCCAGGCCGTGTACGTGGGATCCGTGGGGAGCGAGACGAAGCGCGAGCGAGCCGGTGCCGCAGCCGATGTCGAGCACGACGTCGTCGGGCGTCATGCGGTTCTTCGTGATGGTGATCTTCCTTTCGAAAGCGTCCGGGTCGTCGACGGGCTTTCGGGCGTAGGCGTCGGCGAGGTTGTTCCAGAACTCAACGTCAGTGGTCATTGGGCCTAGGGTAGCGAATCCAAGCCCGGCGTCGATGGATTCTTGAGTTCCTCTTGCTCCGTCCTTCGGATCATTGTCGTGGCCTACTGTAGCGGACCCCGGCGAATGGCCATTGCCTCTTCGCCTCATCGCTTCACTGACGGCTCCATTGCGGGCGAGACCAGGGCTTCAGGGGTTGGTCATATACTTCTCGATGATCGCGGCTAGGCCTTCTGGTGTGAGCGGCTTGGAAAGGAAGCCGCTCGCGACCGGATTCTCTTGGGCGCGGCGTTGATCGGCTGGGTCCGGCGAAGTCGACAGCATGACGATCACGATGCTCTGCCGTCGCTCGGCGTCGAGCGCCTCGTAGGCTTCCAGGAACTGCCAACCCGTCATCTGGGGCATGTTGATGTCCAAGAAAATGAGCTCGGGGGCCACCTGCGCTGTCGCCAGCGCATCGAGCGCGTCTTCCGGATCGAGATAAGAGATGACCTGGGCCGCGAGCCCGCTCCGATTGATCGCTCGCTCGTGGAAGAAGTTGTCGCCCTCGTCGTCATCGATGAGCACGATGCAGCGGAGTTGCTTCGTCGTCATGAGGAAACATCTCCGATGGTGAAGTGGAATGTGCTGCCCTTACCTGGCGTCGACTCGACCCATATGCGGCCGTTGTGGGTCGCGACGATCTTCTTGCAGTGCGCGAGGCCGACGCCGAGGCCACCGAAGGCCCCTTTCGCGTGCAGCCGTTGAAACAGCTCGAAGATGCGATCGAAATGCTCAGCTCGAATACCGATTCCGTTGTCCACCACGGCGAATCGCCACCGACGCTTGTCTGGGGCTTCAGGATGAGCGGTGACTCGGACGACCGGGGGCACGTCGGGTCGTCGAAACTTGATGGCGTTGCCGATGAGATTTTGAAAGACCATTCGAAGCTCTACGGGGCGGGCGTTCACCTTGGGCATCGCGCCCACTTCGATTCGGGCTCCGCTCGCCTCGATGGTTGCGGTCAGGTCCTCGAGTACGTCCGTGACCGTCGTCCTGACGTCGACCAGCGTGCAAGCGGGGTCGCGCCCTAAGCGACTGTGCTCGAAAACTTGGGTGGTGAGGTGTCCCATTCGCTCTGCGGCCGCACTCTGTAGTTCGAGGGCGCGAATAGCGGGCTGATCAAGCCGGTCGAGATAGTCTTCGAGGAGCATTCGAGAGGCATTAGAGATCGTCCGCAACGGCGCCTGTAGGTCGTGGGAAGTCAGGTACGCGAACTGGTCGAGCTCGACGTTCTTGGCGCTAAGCTCGTCGGCGTATCGCCGAAGGGCGCGCTGCGCTTGTCGTTCCGCCTCGGCGGCCGCCACCCGGTCGCTGATATCGATGACCGACGCCACAATCCGGAGTCCTTCCGTCGCATACATCGGGTTCAGTCCCACCTCTATCGGGATGAATGTGCCGTCTTTCTTACGCCCGAGCAGCTCTCGACCTGCGCCCATGCGCCGAGTTTCTGGCGCCGCCACGAACTGCGCTCTCAACGAGACATGAGTCTCACGAAGCGCATCCGGCAGGAGGCGCTCGAGTGGTTCGTTGATCAGCTCACCCGGCGAGTAGCCGAAGATGCGATCGAAAGCGGCGTTGGTGAGCAGAATGATCCCCCGCTCGTCGAGCACCAATATACCGGCGGGACTCGCGTCGAGAACGCTCAGGGGGAACTGAAGCTGGCGGTGTTTCTCTTTGTTGTCTCGTCGACCGTCCAACAGACGCCGGGCCAAAGACGCAAACCCGGACAGCACCGCGCGCTCCGCCATCGTGAGCTGCCGAGGCTTAAGACCGTAGATACAGACCGTTCCCACGGCGCCATCCGGGGTCATGATGGGGGCGCCGGCATAATGCAGCAGCGGAGGATCGGTTGTCCGCCACGGGCTATTGACGAACCGGGCGTCGGCCCTGACGTCGGCGAGCTCGACGATCTGGCCCCGACGTACGACGTCCGCGCAGAACGATTCCTTCCGGGGAACTTCTCGCGGACCAGGCCCGAAATGCGACTTCGCCCACTGCCGTGAGGTGTCCACCAACGACACCTGAGCGACCGGCGCGCGGAGCGACCGCGCCATTGTGGACGATATCTCATTGAACGCCGGCTCTTCGGGGGTGTCCAACACCTCCATTCGGGACAGCGCCGTCAACCGCCGGGCCTCGGCGGATCCATCCAGCAGAAGATCATCCACCGCCTGATACCTTAGACTCGTCGTCCCGCATTCACCAGCCGACCGCAATTTATTCGTCAGAGCCGGGATGACCTGACCGAGGGGGCGGGAACGGATGTGGGTCGCACCCAACAGGGTAATTCGGGCGGCGGTTGGGCGTCGGCGTGGTGACGCCGGGCTCGGTACCCGTTCGTGGTACCGGGGCCGGACGATAGCTATTCTAAACATCGCTATGACGAAGGTCCGCTCCGTTCCCTACGCCGAAATCAAGATTGGAGACCGAGCCGAGTTCGTGCGCCAAGTGACCGAGGGTGATGTTCGGTCCTTCGCGCTGCTGTCCGGCGATACCAACCCGGTTCACCTCGATGAAGCCTACGCGAAGACCACGCCCTTCGGAGGGCGCATCGTTCACGGTTCCCTGATGGCGGCCCATATCTCGGCCGCGCTCGCGACCAAGCTCCCGGGACCGGGCACGATCTACTTAGAGGAGTCGTTGCGGTTCCGGCGCCCGGCAAGAATCGGAGATGTTCTCACCACGACCCTCGTCGTCGAGGAGAAGCGAGACGATAGGAAGTTCGTTCGGTTTGAGGCGCAAGTCACAAACCAAGACGGGACGCTCCTCGCCACAGGGCACGCCCTCGTGCTCGCGCCGTCCGAACGCATCGAAGTCGAGCTGCCTGAGCGGCCCTGAGTGCCGTCGGCTATGTGTGCTTGAGCAACGTTCGCTGTCGCCCCCAGCTCAACAGCACGCCGAGGGCGACCGTGATCGCAACCAGCGTCAAGACTGATACTTCGGGTCCGCTGAGTCCACCCGTCAACAACTCGGGACCGTTGAGAGTGCTCTGCAGGGGGGCGAACGGGCGCCACTGCGTCACGCCCGTCAGCGGAAGTCCCGCGGCGAAGATGGTCAAGTTCCACGCCGCATGGTGCAGGGTGATGGCCCAGACATTGCGAACGAGAAGGTAGAAGCCTCCCCACAGAAGGCCGATGAGAAACGTCGATACCAACGGGATGGCGCCCGACCAGTTATCGTTGAACACGTGTCCGACCGCGAACACCGCCGCTTGTCCTCCGAGGGCCACCCACGGTCCGTAGGCTCGATCGAGCACCCCCAATAGGAGCCCGCGAAAGACGAGCTCCTCGAGCAGCACGGTGGACGCCACTACGAGCACGATAGCGATCGCCTCGACCTGCAAGCCCGGGATGCGTTCGATCTCGTAGTGCCCCGTGGCGTACAGCGCCAACATCGGCAAGGCGATCAGGCCGAAGCCCGAGGCGAGGCCAAATACTGCGCTCTTCCATTGAATAGCGAGCTCCGAGACCGCTCGGCGCTCCAACCATCGAACATAGAGCCAGTAGCCGAAGAGCATCGCCGCCACCGAGCCGGCCACGGTGACGATCATTTCGGCGGGGTGGGTATGAATGGCGGCCGTTGGCGGGATGCCTCTGGCCAGCCCCAGCGCGGGCCGTATAACGAGTTTGAGGGCCACGAGAGGGCCGGCGATCAGAAGACACCCGATCACCAGGCGGCCCACCGTTGCCCACCAGGGGATGCGGTGCCGTTCAGTAGATTCGAACACGCGCTGAGGATGCAGGGGCCCTCGTTCGGATCATTGAACGATCGTGCAAGGCGCCCGAGACCCGTTGTGAACCGCTTTACACCATTGTTTCGGACTCAGACCGAAGGCTTGTCTGAACTGGCGGACCAAGTGGCTCTGGTCGGAGAATCCACACTCGGCGGCCGCCTGTGCTCCGGGCACACCGGCCTCGATGTGCGCTCTCGCTCGGGCGAGACGCCTTTGCATGACGTAACGGTAGGGGCTGGTTCCGTGGGCGGCGCGGAAGTCTCGCGATAGTTGCCATCGGTCACAGTCTGTCGCCTGTTCGAGGTCATCCATGGTGACGCGCCGGCTGCTGTTCGCATCAATATAGGCTCGAGCGCGCTCCACCGCGCGGCGATCGATCCGCACGTTTCGGTCGGTCGCCGGTCCGCATACGGCCAGCAAGGCCGTCGCCAGTCCATAGATCCCGTCGTCGTACTGCAGGGGTTCGAGTGGTCGGTCGAAGTCCTGCAGCAGGGCCTGAAGGGCCCGGTGGAGACGACGGTCGTCCGATGTACCGTTCGCGAGATGGGGCAACGGTCGACCGCGCAAACAGGTCTGCACTTCGGCCGGAGCGACGCTGATGGCGCGATAACGAAAAGGCGTATCGGAGCCCGCGCGGCCGTCGTGGCGCTCATCGGGATGAAGCACCACGACTCCGTTGGCGGGCGAGTGGCGGGTCGTGCCCCGGTAGTCGAAGGACTGCACGCCACTCACCGTCAGGCAGAAGACGTAGGTGTCATGACGGTGCGACGAGAAGGCGGCGCCAGCGAAACACGCCTCGAATCGCGCCGCCGAACCTGCCGCGCGTCGGATCCAGCCGTGAAGCTCCGGTCGGCCCGTCGTCACCTCAGCGAAGGTAAGTCGCGAGGCCCACGGGTCAAGCGCTGCGGTTCGCGGACGAACAGGCGTTGTTCTCATCTGGCTAAGCAAGTCGCGTATCCGAGAGGTTGACGGGTGGCCACCGACCTTACGTCTGGACCATCCGGGGCTCCTCCACGGGCGGTTGACAGATCGGACGCTCATGGAGAACATTTTCAGCCGGTTCTCGGCCGGGCCGAATCCGCAAACCACTACTATACCCGGGTCTTAACTTGGGGTATTCACGCGTGCACCAATCGGGAGTCGAAGGCGCCGAGGCGTGGAAAATGCCTCGGCAATTCGGCAGATAACCGACGGTGAAGAGTGGGGACCGCGCAGTCGGGTGGGGGCCTCGCGGCTATCAAATACGACGGCCACGGTCGGTAGGGAGTATCCAATGGTTGTTTACGCAGGCGTTTTTGAAACGGAAGACAAAGCCAAAGAGGCATTCGACAAGCTGACTGGGGCCGGTCTCGAAGCCGACGAAATGTTCATGATCACCGCCGCCGAAGGCGTGGCCAAGGTGAAGGAATTCCTCGGATCCGCTCGGAACGAAGAATTCAAAGGCATGGGCAACCGAATGCGGCGCGCCATAGAAGCCGGGCACAACCTGGTCGGCGTGAGACCGCGACTGTTTTTTGCCCGCGTGGTCGACAAGACCTTTGAAGAGGTGGGCGTGGCCAAGGTGTTCAACTACTCCGACGATACGCTGCGCTTCGTCTCGCCGTTCTTTGGTCTTCCGACGCTAATCTTCAAGTACCGCCCGCGCGTCAATCTCTGGAGGCGACCGGTGACGGAGGCGCTAGGCAAGACGATGACCTACAAGCGGCCGGTAACGGAGTCGGTCGGCAAGAAGATGCTGCTGCCGAGCAAACCGATCACCCAGATGTGGTTGGGCAAGAAGATGCTTTTCCAGAGCAAGCCGATGACCGAGCGGCTCGGCAAGAAGATGATCATCTCCGAGATCAAAGATAAGCGCGGCTGACGGACACCGTCCGGCCATGCATGCCGGCGAGCAGAACAGCATCGCGTTCTTAGCGACTCACGACGGCGTGATGCTGTTCTTATGCTCCGACCGAGATCGATCAGGCGCGGTGGGTCATCCACGCCCCAAGATAGACGCCGACCTTCGCGACCAGGGGATAGATGAGCGCAACCCAAACGGGCGGTCGTACCTGAGTGAAGGCCTCGACGACCGAGAGGTCGCCAGTGCGCACTTCGGTGTCATATCCGCTCGCGATCATCACCGGAACGGCGATAGCGAACCCGAGCATCAAAACGACATCGGCCAGCGCCCAGGACGCGCCGGTTGCCGGCCCCACGAAGCTGGCGACGGCCGCGCCCAAGGCCGCGGCCACGACCCCCACTGCGAACACGACTAAGGTCCACAACCCGGACGGCTTGAACGACTCGGGCTCGAAGGCCCCCTCGGTCCCCACGACGGCGTACGCCACGGACAGCCCGATCAAGGCGAAAAAGAGCATCGATACACACCCAAAGACGATCGCGACGTTCATCCGGCTCATGGCCTCACTCCTCGGTCGCTGATCCGCCACCCTGGCGTCTGCAGCTCCTCCTTGTTCATAGCCAACAGGACAGAGTAAGCAAGCGGCTTCGATGCCGGGCCTCCTCGAACAGGAAGCCTGCGCCCCCCCACACTCGCCGTCGTCGTTGTGACTAGGCCGGCCGAAAGGCCACCGGAGGCCACGATGACCGCCACATCCCCGCCAAAGCCACCGACTACGTCTACGTCGACGCCTATCCGACCTTGTCGCGCCCCCGACGCTAATGCCTGAGGCGCTTGCCGCTTTGCGCGAGCCGTTGCTTGATCTCGGGCAAAGCTCCCTTCGCGGCGTCGTAGCCAAGCTCGAAGATCTCGATCATCGAGTCGGTGGCAAAGGTCGAGTAGGTTTCCAGGAGAGACGGCACCAGGAGATAGTCGATCATCGACTCGTCCTGCCGCGACGCCGCGAAGCGGAGGTCCATGATCCGCTCCACGATTTCGCGGGGGTTGCTGATGTCCGAGGCCTCGACTGTTCGCTGAGGTGAGACGTTGACCCCGACGATGAAGTCGCATTGATCACGAATGGCCCGAACGGGAAGGTTGTCCAGAATTCCCCCATCCATGTAGAGCTCCCCGTCTATTTCGATCGGCGTGAACACGAGCGGAAAGGTCGCCGAAGCGAGCACCAACGGCCAAAGCGGCCCTTTCGAAATGTACTCGACCTCGCCTTTGATCATGCAGGTGACCGCGACGCTCAGCTTGCGGGGAAGATCTTCGAAGCGCTCGTAAGGGACGAACTTCTTGATGTCCCCCACGAAGCTCGTTGTGTCGAACACTCCGGTGATGGACGCCGCGAACCGCTGAAAGCCGAATGCCTCAGTGTCCATCCAGAAGGTCAACATGTCTTCGATTGCGCAGTCGGCCGCGGCCATGACCCCCACCAAAGCTCCGGCGCTGGTGCCCGCGATGACGTCGACTTCGACATCGGCTTCGCGCAGCGCCTTGATGACGCCAACGTGGGCGACGCCCCGGACGCCGCCCCCGGACAAGACCAGCCCGACCTGTGGCGTTGCTTCGCCGCGGGATTGACTCATGGCCGGAGTATGACATCAGTGCTGACAAGAGCGCCGCGGGGCCGGAGAAATCCGCACTGGACGCACCATCCCTCGCGCGACGCTGAGGTCTACGTGGATGTGGTCATGGACGAATCCACGGCATTGTGGTGCGGCGGTGATAGGGGAGTGGCTGATCGTGGTCGGCCGAACTGGATCCGGGACGGCTGTGAGCCTCTACGTCCTGTGCTAAGAGAAGGGATGGCCAACTTTCGCAAGATCCTGATCGCGAACCGCTCCGAGATCGCCATCCGCGTCTGCCGCGCCGCCAACGAGCTCGGCAAGCGTACCGTCGCGGTTTACGCCGAAGAAGACAAGCTCGGGCTCCATCGATTCAAGACGGACGAAAGTTATCAGCTTCCCACCGGCCTAGGTCCCATCAAGGCCTATCTAACGATCCCCGCCGTCATCGAGATCGCCCAGCAGTCGGGGGCGGACGCCATCCACCCGGGCTATGGCTTTCTCTCCGAGAGTCCGGAATTCGCCGATGCCTGCGATGCGGCCGGCATCGCCTTCATCGGTCCCCGACCGGAGACCATGCGGCTGCTCGGGGATAAGGTCTCCGCTCGCGCCGCCGCGGTGGCGGCCGGGGTGCCGGTGGTGCCGGCAACGGGGGTCTTGACCGATGACATGGATGAGGTGAGGCGGCAGGCCGAGGCCGTCGGCTACCCGCTCATGCTGAAGGCGAGCTGGGGAGGCGGGGGCCGGGGCATGCGGGTCATCCGCAGCGCGAGCGAGCTCGAGCGCGAGGTACAAGCCGGCCGCCGGGAGGCGTTGGCCGCCTTCGGGAAAGACGAGGTGTTCCTCGAAAAGCTGGTCGAGCACGCCCGCCATGTCGAGGTCCAGATCCTCGGCGACAAGCACGGAAACGTGATCCACCTCTTCGAGCGGGACTGCTCAGTTCAGCGCCGGAACCAGAAGGTCGTAGAGCGAGCACCCGCTCCCTACCTCGAAGGCCCCGGTCGGCTGGCGCTGGCTGAGCTCGCCCTGAAGCTCGCTCGCCACGCCCGTTACGAATGCGCCGGCACGTTCGAGTTCCTGATGGACGCCAAGACAGGAACGCCTTACTTCATCGAGGTCAATCCTCGGGTTCAGGTCGAGCACACCGTCACCGAGGAGGTTACGGGTATCGACATCGTGAAGGCGCAGATCCGGTTGGCGGAAGGGGGCAAGCTCGGTGACCACGAGCTCGGACTGCCGTCGCAGGAGCAGGTGAGATTGCACGGCCACGCCCTCCAATGCCGGATCACGACCGAGGACCCCCTGAACGCGTTTGTTCCCGACTATGGCCGCATCACCGCCTACCGTGGCTCCACCGGCTTCGGTGTTCGACTGGACGGCGGCACCGCCTACTCGGGGGCCATCATCACCCGGCACTACGATTCTCTGCTCGAGAAGGTGACGGCCTGGGCCCCCACCGAGTCGGAGGCCATCGCCCGTATGGATCGCGCGCTGCGCGAGTTCAGGATTCGCGGAGTGGCGACGAATCTGGCTTTCCTATGGAACGTCATCAACCACGAGCATTTTCGTAAGGCCACGTACACCACGCGCTTCATCGATGATCACCCCGAGCTGTTCGATATCCCGGCGCGCAAGGACAGCGCGACTCGGTTGTTGAACTACATCGCTGACATCACCGTGAACGGGCATCCCGAAGTAGAGGGGCGCGCGCTGCCGCCGGAGCAAATCAACGCCCCCAAGATTCCCGAATGCCCGGCCGACCCGCCGCCGGCGGGGCTCAAGCAGCTGCTCGATGACAAGGGCCCTCAGGCGGTCGCGGATTGGATGCAGAAGCAACCTCGCTTGCTGATTACTGATACCACTTTGCGCGACGCGCACCAGTCTCTACTCGCGACCCGCATGCGCACCTTCGACATGCTGGCTATCGCTGGCGCATACAGCCACAAGCTGCCGGGGCTCTTTTCAGTGGAGTGTTGGGGAGGCGCCACCTTCGACGTCGCGATGCGTTTCCTGCAGGAGTGTCCTTGGGACCGTCTCCGTGCGTTACGCCAGCGAATGCCGAATCTCCTCCTTCAGATGCTGCTGAGGGCTTCGAACGGCGTAGGGTACACCAACTACCCCGACAACGTGGTTCGCCGGTTCACTCTGCAGGCGGCGAAGTCAGGGGTGGACGTCTTTCGAATCTTCGACTCCCTCAACTGGGTCGAAAATATGCGGGTCGCCATCGACGCAGTGCTGGAGAGCAACAAGATCTGCGAGGGGGCCATCTGCTATACCGGAGACATCCTCGACCCCAAGCGGCGCAAGTACGATCTCGATTACTACGTAAAGATGGCCCGTGACCTCAAGGCGGCCGGGGTCCATATCATCGGCCTCAAAGACATGGCCGGGCTTCTCAAACCGGCGGCCGCCCGGATCCTGTTCAAGGCGCTCAAGGAAGAAACGGGTCTTCCGCTGCACTTTCACACCCACGACACGAGCGGGATCTCGGCGGCTACCGTGCTCGCCGCCGCCGAAGCGGGGATCGATGCTGCGGATGCGGCGATGGACAGCCTGTCTGGGATGACCGCCCAACCCAACCTGGGCTCGATCGTTGCTGCGCTTCGCAACACCGACCGAGACACGGGACTCAACTGGGAGGCGATCCGAGGCATCTCCGACTACTGGAAGCGGGTTCGCGAGGGTTACGCGGCCTTCGAGGCCGACATCAAGGCGGGCGCATCCGAAGTTTACCTGCACGAGATGCCCGGCGGGCAGTTCACCAACCTCCAGGTGCAGGCGCGGGCGCTCGGTTTGGCCGAGCGATGGCCGGAGGTCGCCAACACCTACGCCGAGGTCAACCAGATGTTTGGAGACATCGTGAAGGTCACCCCGTCCTCGAAGGTGGTGGGCGATATGGCCTTGGCCATGGTCTCCGCCGGCCTCACCCGAGCCGACGTGGAGGACTCGGAGCGGGAAGTCGCTTTCCCCGACTCGGTCGTCGGCTTCTTCCGCGGCGACCTCGGTCAGCCTCCCGGCGGGTTCCCCGAGGCGCTGCAGGCCAAGGTTCTCAAAGGGGCCGAGGCTCGGACCCAACGCCCGGGCGTCACTTTGCCCCCTGCGGATCTCGAGGCCGAACGAGAGAAGGTTGAGGCCGCGGTCGAGCGCAAAGTCGATGATGAAGAGCTCGCTTCGTACCTCATGTATCCCAAGGTGTTCGTCGACTACGCCCGCCGGCAGGCCAGATACGGCAACGTGGACGTCCTGCCGACCAAGGTCTTCTTTTACGGGATGAAGGTCGGCGAGGGGATCACGGTCGACCTCGAGCGCGGAAAGACCTTGGTCGTCGACTGCGTAGCCGTCGGCGAGACCGACGAGGAGGGTTACGTCCGGGTCTTCTTCGAGTTGAACGGGGCCCCCCGCAGCGCGCGAGTGCCGGATCGCAAGGCTACGAACATTACGAGCAAGCACCCCAAGGCCGACCCGAATGACCGCAGCCACGTGCCCTCACCCATGCCCGGCACCGTCGGTTCGGTGGCGGTGCAAGCCGGCCATCAGGTCAAGGCCGGTGACCTTCTGCTCGTCATCGAGGCGATGAAGATGGAGACCGCGATCAGCGCCGAGCACGACGGGGTCGTGCGCAAGGTCAACGTGTCGGCGGGCAGTCAGGTCGACGCCAAAGACCTTCTGCTCGAACTCGAGCCCGCCTGATCGCAAGTCAGACTGCGCTTCGCGGACGTGTTCGAAGGGCGGTCAGAGTCGGTAGCGGCAGCGGCGAATGAAAGCGCCGAAGCGGTCTAGCCAGGGCTTGCGACCCGCTGGATAAACGGTCATTGCGATCCCACAGTCCAACCTCGCCACTCGGTTGAGGACTGAAGGGCCGATCACGTATTCGATCCGCGGGTGGCGGATTCCGCTCTCGAATCCCACATTCAGGGTCCGAGCCTCGGCGTTCCTGAATTGGGTACGCGCGCCTTCCATCAGATTCTCGACGAGGTCCAACAGCTGGACGATCGTGGCCTCCGGATCTGTCGAGTGTCGGCCGACCTCGAACGAGGCGTAGTTCAGCTCGCCCTCTCGCGAATCGCGCAGCACGATGTGTTGGCGCCCGAACGCTTCGACGATGGCATCGAGCGAGTCGCGGGACGTGAGCTCGAGGTCGACGTTCAAGAAGCGCGGGGCTGACTCCTCCCGCGTCACGTAACGCCACGAAAGCACGGACGGATGCTTCGCATAAGCGCTCAGCTTCGGCACATGATGCGCCTCACGTGATGTGCTTGAGCTGGCCCATGCAGCAGTCATCGACGGGCTCCGGAGTGTTCAAATCATCGAGTCGGCTCTTGTCGCATTTACGGATAGATAGTGCTCTAGTCCGAGCATGCGCTTCCTTGTTCTCTGCGCCTTTCTAGTATCGACGACCGCGTATGCTCAGGATTGGCCGACCTTGAAGGGGCCCTATCTGGGGCAAAAGCCTCCCGGGATGACGCCCGAGGTGTTCGCCCCCGGCATCATTTCCCTCGATGGTGAGCGAGAGCTCAACACGGTGTTCTCGCCCGATGGCCGGATCTTCATGTTCAGCCGCCAGATCAATGGCACGTTCAAGATGTACTTCAGCGCCCAGAACGACGATGGGGTGTGGTCTCGACCGCGGCTCGCCGGGCCTTCGCGCACCTATCCTGGCCACTCGGACGTCGACATGATGTTCGCTCCCGGCGGGAAACGGGTGTACTTCATCTCCGACCGCCCGCTGCCGGGCTACTCGCTGGATCGCCACAACATCTGGTACTCGGACTTCGGCCCCCATGGCTTGCTCACACCCGTCGCCCTCGGCCCCCATATCAATGGCCCGGATCACGAGCTGTATCCGATGCTCGTGGGCGACGGCAGCCTGTACTTCTCGAGCCATCGGGCCGATACCAAAGGCCGATGGGACAGCTACCGCGCACAGTTTCGTGACGGTCGCTTCGATACTCCAGTAAATCTGGGGCCTGCGATCAACACCGAGCACGCGGAAGGCGACATCTTCGTCAATGCTGACGAGACCATTCTCATTCACAACGCCTCAGGCCGACCCGACAGCCTGGGGCAGGGCGATCTGTACGTGAGCTTTGCGAAACCGGGTGGCCCGTGGAGCGACGACGTTCATATGGGCAAGGTGATCAATACGAAGGCCAATGAGTACTGCCCGCAGCTGACCCCAGACGGGAAATACTTTTTCTTTACGCGCGGCAACGAACTCATGTGGGTTGATGCGAAGGTGTTGAGGCAGTTCAAGAAGAGTTCCGACAAGAAATAACCGTGTTTACGTCGACCAAGCTGAAGCAGGTCGTGGAGATCGATCGCGCGGGTTCGTTGCCGGCGGCGGCGAAGGCCATGCACATCAGCCAGTCCACCCTGACGAAGGTAGTGGCTGACGTGGAGAGCGAGCTTGGATTCAACCTTCTTCTTCGGACCGCACGCGGCGTGGTGACGACGCCGGAAGGCCGAGAGTTCCTGAACCGGGCGGCTCGGATCGTGGCCGACCTCGACATGTTGGTCCAAGACACGAAGGCTCAGCGATCCGCACGCCATCTGATGGTGAGGATCGGCATTTCGCCGGCTTCACAGGAAGGCCTGTTCATGAACGCGAAGATCGCGGTCGGCCAGCCTTCGTCGATCAATGCATGACCATTCTCGTGCAAGATAGGCTGACGACGACGGACGCCGCGACCGCCAAGTATTGGTGTCGCGAGATGGCGTTCGAGGTGGCGGACCAGGCAGTCCAGATGCACGGCGGTTATGCTACATGCTCGAGTATCCGGTCACCCGCGCTTTTGCCGACATTCGAGGCCACCGCATCTAAGGGGGCGCCAATGAAATCATGAAGGAGATCATCCCTCGTTCATTGTGATGCGTGTCGACCACTTGGCGAAGGCAGCGGGGCCCCGCGATAGGGCGCGTGCGCTCAACGCGCCAGTTCCTTGGAGATGGTATCGAGGACCTCCAACCAGCTCGGCGTATCCCGGTTCTGCTTCCATGCCGGTGTAGATTATGCGGGGCGCGCTCGGCGATGGCTGATACGCCCGTCGGCGTCGCTGAGCTGCGCGGATGCGCAGCCGACGTTCAAGGTGCACGCCGGAACAAGCAATGGCGCCGAGCTCTCCTGAGCCTTCCGCTGGTCATCCCTGGCCGGCGTGGATGTCGCATGTCGGTGGCAGCGGACCGCGAAACTGGGCGATGACCGGAGCCTCGATGCACGCGACGTGCTAAGGTCTGGGTGTGGGTAAGCCGCGAAAAACCGGTGCGACGTACCAGGACGTGCTGGACGCTCCGGAGCACATGCTCGCGGAGCTCGTGTCTGGGGAGCTGTATCTGCAGCCGCGTCCCGCCGCGCGACATGTGCTGAGTTCGAGCCGCATCGGTGGTCTTTTGACCCCCCTTTCGAGTTGGGCCGCGGTGGACCGGGTGGATGGACGATCCTCGATGAACCTGAGCTGCACTTCGGCGAAGACGTCCTGGTCCCCGACCTGGCCGGTTGGCGGTCGGCGGCCGCGGCGGCGCTTGATTGGGAGCTCGCCTACTTCGAGGTCACGCCTCAGTGGGTGTGCGAGGTGTTGTCTCCGAGTACCGCCCGTCGCGACCGGATCCTTAAGCTCGACGTTTACCACTCAAATCGGATCGAATGGGCCTGGCTCGTCGATCCCGGCGAGCAGACGGTCGAGGTCTATTCGTGGTCGGAGAGCGGATGGGTCCGGACCCAGACGGCGACGGGGAGCGAACCCGCCGCGCTAGAGCCATTTGCCGCTGTTCCCCTTGAGCTAGCCCTCGTTTGGCCACCGACAAAGTCCTGACGCCGTCACCCGACGCTGTGAACCCATCGCGGGGATCCGCCCGCGCTCAGGTCGATCTCGCCGGCCGCGATCAGGCGACGGCCTGCTCGAGGATCTTGCGGCTTTCGTCCAGGGTTACGGCTCGGTGTTCGCCGAGGGCCTTCATGCCGTGTTTCTCGAGCTGCACCACGACAGCGTCGATGGCTCTTGTCTTGTCGCCTTCGTGCTCGGTGAGCTGGGTAGCCACGTCTAGGCTGTGGAAGAAAGCTTCAATGGCATCGACGGTCTTCTCCGCCAAGTCAGGGCTGTCGGCCAAGCCAAAGACGTTTCGTCCCATCTGTTCTAGCTTAGCCTTCTTCTTGGAGAGCTGGTTGCGAAGCAGGGACGGCTGCACAATGGCCAAGGATCGGGCGTGGTCTACACCATAAAGGGCGGTCAGCTCATGACCGATCATGTGGGTGGCCCAGTCCTGGGGAACGCCGGCGCCAATCATCCCGTTGAGGGCCTGGTTAGCCGTAAACATCAGACCTTCCCGCCACGCATCGCTGTCTCGTTGTTCATACTCCCGGCCGAGTTTGAGCAGGTTGCGCAGCAGAGCTTCGGCGTAGCCGTCTTGAACCATGGCCCCATGGGGGAGGGTTAGATACTGCTCACAGATATGGACCCAGGCATCGACAATCCCGTTGACAAGCTGCCTTTCAGGTAACGTCTTCATGACATCGGGGTCGAGCACGGCGAACTTTGGCTGCACGGCGCGATTCATGAAGCTGAGTTTGTCCTGGGTGGCCGCTTTCGTGATCACGGCCGCGGAATTGGACTCGGAACCTGTGGCGGGGATGGTGAGCACACAGCCAAGATCGACGGCGGTGTCGAATTTGTAGGCGCCGGTCATGATGTCCCAGCCGTCACCGTCGTACAGAGCGGCCGCCACAATGTATTTTGCGCCGTCGATGACCGACCCGCCGCCGACCGCGAGGACGAAGTCAATGCCCTCCCGCTTGACGATATCGACGGCCTTGTCGAGCGTTTCCTTGGTGGGGTTCGGCTCGATCCCAGAGAACTCCAGCCACTCATGTCCCGTCAGGGCTTCACTGACCTGGTCGTAGACGCCGTTCTTCTTGATGGAGCCACCGCCATAAGCCAACAGGACCTTGCGACCAGCGGGAATGCTGCTGGTGATGCGGGATATCTGGCCCCGCCCGAAGTGGATCGTCGTTGGGTTCACGTAGGAGAATTTCATGATCGACCTTTGCTTAGCGTTCCAGGCTGCCATTTGCCCTGGCGCGGCCTGAAGCCCTGTTTCCACAGAGCAGTTCCTCTCTTCCTGATCATGCACACGAACCGAACACAGCAAAGCCCGTTGTTCCGAGCCGACCCGCTGATGCCGCGGGGTCGGAGGTTCAGCCCTCTGAAGGTTAATACGGACCGCGGCCGCGGAGGTGCCGGAACACCTCGGCCGGCGCCCACGACTGTGGACGCCGGCAGCGGTGGAAGCGAGGCGGAGGCTACAACAGGCCCGCGTTCATGAACTGGTCGAGCATGGTCAGGAAGCCCGCGACGTACCCGGGCTCGCCGGTGAAGACGCCGACATCCGTAACCACCGGACCGGCGAACACGCACCGTCCCCCGACGTCCCGGCCGGAAAGAATCCAATCCCCGCTGTTGCGGCGGTACCGCGCGGGAGCGAAGTTCGGGCCGGTGATGTTGTCTGCGCAGACCTCTTCGACGTCAGGGATGGTGAACGTGCAGCGACCAGCGACGTCGCGGCCAGAGATGATGTAGTCGTCGCGCTTCACCCGGTACCGGGGGTTTGGCCAGTCGGGGCCGGTCAGGTTGTCACACTCCACAGTAATGTCGTACAGACGCGCCGCCTCGTAGATGAACGCGGTGCTGTCGGACGTTTGGAAGCGACCGGCGACGCTCTCGCCGCTGATGAAGAACTGACCGTCGTTGTACCAGAAGCGATTGGCGCCACCCTCGCCGGTCACCGCTTGGTAGTTGACGAGCAGCTCTGCGTGGGCCGTGCCGATGAAGCCGACGAACAGGGCTGCGGTTCCGAGACTCAGGATCGTGTTCTTGAAGCTCATTTGCTTTGCCTTCCTTTCACCTGTCGCGATGCGCAGGCAGTCGTGCGAAATGCGGCAAAAGATCTCAAGGGAACGAAGAATAGTCTTCAAGACATTGCATCATTAGGTAAGAAACCATCAATGGAGCAGCGCCGTCGGTCAGGCTGGCTTCAGCCGGCCATGGGGTCGCCGAGCCCTAAATAAGGGTTGTCCCGTAAATCGGAATCGGTGGCGGCAGGAGCTGCAGTTCGCGCTCGTCTCCCCGATAGAGCACGAAGAAGTCGGTGATGCGGGCTCCACTCAGATTCGAGGAGCTCGATCCGTGCTCGGGCGGCCCGCCCCTGGACCTCGATGGATGAGATGCACGCCTGTACGTCCGGCGACGTGTCCATCCCGCCGACGACGCGGCAGAACTCGTCCGGATCCAGATTGAACGCGTGGCCGTCTAGCGAGCCGACGATGCGGGCGTGGTCGTACCAAATGTCGCGCAAGCCGCCGCCGTCGCCGGTCGACGACCCGTCGATACTCGCGTGGCGGAGAGAAGAAGGTGCCTCGCTATTACGCAAGTCACGATGCATTCGGAAGAGACGTCGATCGCAGCGGCGAACGCGACCCACCATCAATAGAGTTCAGCGCCGAACCAGTCCTGGGCCGCGCTGACCGTCGCGTCCGTCGTTCCTTCAAAGTCTGGCCCGGTAAGGCTCTGTACGCACCCCGGAGAGAGGGGCTCGCCGGCGAGGAACGCAGCGAGGAGAAGGGTCCCGCACTGACCCGGCTCCGTTCCCAAATATCGCAAGACGGAGTGGCCGGCCCACAGCACGGAGAGCAGCGTTGCTCGCGGCCATCGATCTGCGGTCCGCTCGGCCCATTGCGGCGGGTCCAACGGGTCGAGCGCACCACTGAGCAGTACTCCATGGGTCCCGTGGCGCTGGCTCCGTCACATGACCGCCAGGTCAGCGCAGACGTCGCAAACGATTGCACGGGCGATCGCTCCGGTGTCGATGCACACGCGCAGATGAAAGCGGCGAAGTAGGCAAACGCGTTGAGCCGACGCACGCAGCGAAGAATGACCGCGCTGCGCGACGGAGACAACATATCCGACCTTCACAACGCCCCGAAGTCGAGTAGAGTGCTGCATGACCCACGAACCCGAGCACGTTCTCGAGAACCGCGCCTACTGGGACGGTATGGCCCACCAGTGGGTCTCGGCCGGCGAGCGCAGCTGGGCGCAGGACGAGCCGACGTGGGGAATCTGGGCGATACCTGAGCGCGACCTTTGGCTTCTGCCGGAGTCGATGGCGGGCATGCGGGCGATTGAGCTGGGCTGCGGCACCGGCTACGTGAGCGGCTGGATGGTTCGCCGCGGCGCGAGCGTCGTAGGCATCGACAATTCAGCCCAGCAGCTGGCCACCGCCCGCCGCCTCGCATCCGAGCACGGCGCCGCCCTCGAGCTCCTCCACGGCAACGCCGAGTCGGTTCCGTTTCCCGACGCTTCTTTCGACTTCGCCATCAGCGAGTACGGGGCGGCCATCTGGTGCGACCCCTCAGCATGGATTCCGGAGGCGCACCGCCTGCTCAAGCCCGGCGGCGAACTCGTTTTCCTGGGCACACACCCTCTCGCCATACTCTCTACGCCGCCCTCCGGTGCTCGCACAGACCCCGCGCTCCACCGCTCGCTCGCGGACCTCGCCCGCTTGGATTGGCGCACGGTAGAGATCGACCCGGGGGGTATCGAGTTCAACCTTTCGCATTCGGGATGGATCTCCCTCTTTCACGCGACCGGCTTCGAGCTGGTTGAGTACCACGAGCTGCTCGCGCCCTCGTCGGCCGACGAGGACAAATTCGGTATCTCGCTGGCGTGGGCGAGAAAGTGGCCGAGCGAACAGGTATGGAAGGTACGAAAGCGGACGTGAGGGCGATCGCCAGCGAAGTTGCGGCGCCTTCGCTTCGTTGCGGCGATTCTATCAACTCACTAGACCCTGACCAAGCGTAGAAAGACGGATCGATTGTGTAGAAGTACCCGAAAACCCCTTTGCAGTCACCAAATCCGGCACCACGCCGGACCAGCGAA
>JANQQN010000447.1 GCA_028289325.1 Myxococcota bacterium
GACGATGGGCGATCGCCAGCGCCGCCGGGAGGTCGAAGTCGGCGGATACCCGTGGACCGTGACGTCGCAGGGTGACGTCGAACAGGCTTCGCCGGGCGGATTCATCCAAGCCGGGGCCGGTGTCCGAGATGCGAATAACGACGCTGTCATCCGCGGACTGGGCCCGAATCGAGACCTCCCCGGTGCCGTCCGGCAGCGACTCGAACGCGCGGCGGATCAGCGCCATCAACATCAGGTTCACCTCCCGGGCGCGGACGTCGAGTGAGGGGAGGTCATCCGGTACCTCTACCGTCAGCCGGTTGGGGGCGTCGAGGTCGGCCGGGAGCAGCGATACGCTGGTCGCGATCTCATCGGCGAGATGGACCCGCTGCACGGCGCCTTGGTCGAGGTGGGCGAATGCGCGCAGCGAATGCTCGGTGGCTTCGATGCGGCCGAGCGCTTCTGCCACGCTGTCGAGCACGCTGGTCGCCGCCGCCACCGCCCGCCGTCCTTTCCCGGAGTCGGCGGGAAGCTCGGCCTGGATCTGCACGAGGGCCCGGCGTTGGGTGTCGACCCCGCTGATCGCCACCCCCAGGGGATTGTTGATCTCGTGGGACACGCCGGCCACCAACCGGCCGAGGGCCTCGACCTTCTCCCGCATCACGACCTCGAGCTGCTCCCGGTGCAGCCGCGCGTTCTCGAGCTCGCTGGTGATCGCTCGACGAATCGTGCGGCGGACGGCGGCGGTCAGGGTGGTCACGGCGAGGGTGATGGCGGCGACGAAGAGCACCGTGGTCACCAGCTGGGGGACATCCAAGGCCGGCCCCGCCATCGTCTGGTGAAGATCGGACGAGAACGCGGCGAGGGGATCGACGGCGGTGTAGAGGGCGGTCAACAGCAAGGAACCGGTGGCCGCGGTGCCGACGATCAGCGGGTACCGAGGCCGCAGCGCCAGCCCGTTGACCACCACGAACCCGGTGATGATCACCGGAATCTCGGTCTTGAACAGGATGCCCGGGCTGAGGCCGGTGAACCGGCTGTAGTGGAAGGTCAGAATGAAGGTCAGGGCGATGACGAGTGTATCGACCCCTGCGCCGAGAAGCCCGACGAACGTGACGTACCGGCCGATCCGCAGCAGGGCGAGGAAGAAGACATTGAGCCCGGTGGCACCGAGCATCAGCCCCAAGAATACGTAGAGCGCCGATGTGTCGAGGCTCAGCTCAGTCGTTTCTTTGGCCGTATACAATAGACTGAAGACCCCGATGAGCCCCAGGCAGATTCGGCTGATCACGGGTACGAAGAGACCGCGGATTTCGCGCTCCAACAGGATTTCGCCGACCGTCTCATGGACCTGAGGCGCGGGGGCCGCCGCGGCGGACGCCCCGACCATGCTCTCGGTCACGACCCGTAGGAGGCTCCGACGCTTCATCGCCCTTCCAATCTGGCGCCGACGTAGATTCTCGGCAACCCGAGCGCGGCTCTTGCGCCCGCGGCTTCGACGCCTAAGAGATTCGCATGGGCGCTCCCGCACCCGCAGAACAGCGAGACCTAGCTCAGGTCGTCGTCGACGCTTTTCAAGGGGTTACCGACGAGGTCGACGTGATCCTCCCTGTCGTCGAAGGGGCGGTACCGCCGTCATTGCGGGGCGTGTTGTACCGGAACGGACCGGGCCGACTCCGCGTGCATGACCTTCAGCTCACGCACCCCTTCGACGGCGACGGCATGGTGAGCCGGTTTGCCTTCGCCAACGGTCAAGTCCGATACCGTAATCGCTACGTACGCACGGACGAATACCTCGCCGAGGCCCGGGCCGGCCGGGCGCTCTATCGCAACTTTGGAACGAACCTACCTGGAGGTATTTGGGCCAATCTCCTCGGGTTCAAGTTCAAGAACCCTGCAAACACCAGCGTTCTCGCGCATGCGGGTCGGCTCTTGGCGCTGTGGGAGGGTGGACTGCCGCACGCGCTCGACCCGGAAACGCTCGAGACCCTGGGCCGGTATGACTTCGCCGGGGCACTCCGCAGCGTAGGGTTGGCGCGGGTTTTGGCTCCCGAGCCCCCCTTTGCCGCGCACCCGCGGCGGTGCGCCCGAACAGGGGAGGTGTGGAGCTTCGGGCTTCAGGTGGCGCCGCGGCCGACGCTGTGGATCTATCGAATCGACGTCCGTGGCGAGCTGGTCGAAACTCGCCGGATTCGTCTTCCGGCCATGAGCTTCATGCATGATTTCGTGCTGACCGAACGTTTCGCGGTCTTCTTCATGACGCCGGTGACGTTCGATGTCGCTCGCGCTCTGATCGGATTCGCCAGCCCCGTGCAGAGTATTCGGCGCGCGCCGGGGGGTACGGTGGCGCTGCTCGTGCCTCGGAACGGTGGCCCGGAGCGGCGGATCCCTCTTGGGTCGGGCTTCTTCTTGTTTCACTTCTTCAACGGTTTCAGCGACGGCGCCACCATCGTCGTCGATGGCTGCCGCATGGCCGACTTTCCGGGCGGTACCGTCGACCTGTCGGACGTGACGGCCGTGCGCGAGGTTGGGCTCGATCCTGGCTATCCGACCCGCTGGCGGATCAACGTCGAGACGGAGAGCGTCGACGAGTGCAAAGTCAGCAACGTGGCCATGGAGCTGCCCACCATCGACCCGCGGCGGGTCGCGATTCGACACGAGGTGGGCTACGCCACCGCCCGCCTACGACCCGGCCCGCCGTTCTATACGGGTCTCGCCCGCGTGGACTTCGATACCGGCGAGGTCGATACCGTTGACCTCGCGCCTGATCTCCCGGGCGAGCCCATGTTTCTGCCGTTGTCGGGCAACGAAGCCCATGCCGGCGGCGTCTTGGCGACCGTGGTATACCGAGCGGCTGAACGAGTGAGCGAGCTGCAATTGCGCGTCCCCGAAACGCTGGCTCTTATCGCGCGTGCGCGGTTGCCCCACGCGATGCCACCAGGCTTTCATGGTCAATACGTCCCGGCGTGACCGCTGCTCGTTCTGGGGTTGGCGCGGGTCACCGAACGACCTCAACACCGCCGCTGCACCATGTTCAGCGCCTACGTTCAACCATCGGAAGAGGCCAGGCTGGGCGAGGGCGTCTTGCTCGGCGGGGCAGCCGACTCCGCCTCGTCCACCTCAACATAGAACTGCGCGATGAGCACCGCGAGCACCGAGGCGGCGATCACTGCGCCAATGCCCGTCGCGGACAGGACACCCGTGGTCACGGCGACGATCACCAACAGCACGGTGGTCGGACTGAGGCTGTCCCGAGCGATGGCCGCGCTCTCCTTGAGCGCCTCGACGGCGGTCAGATCGGGATCGTCGGCGAGGACGTGGGCGGTGTACATGAACAGGAACAGCGCCGCGATGCCCGGAACGAGGAGCAAGGCGAAGCCCACGAGCACGGCGGCCAAGAACAGAATCCCGGCCAGGAACGAGGGCATGAAGGAACGGAAGCCGGCCTTCAGGTCATCCACCTCTGCCTCCTCACCCCGTACGACCTTGAGGCTCGCCGTGGCCAGGCCCACGGCGAGAGGGCCCGATAGCAGTCCCACGGTCACGGCCGACCCGAGCGACGCGACGACACCGCCCAGAATCAGCACGAATGGGTTGTTGCCCCGGAGCGCTTGCTGCCAGGCGGACCGGATCATCTCGCCGTATCGCCGATTGGGTTGCTTCATCTCGATCCTCCTCAGGGCGTCGCGCGCCGCGTCCGACGCTGTGAATAGGCACCGAGCATCGATCGTCAATGCGCGCTCTTTCCCAGACCTGGGTGCGCAGCGTGATGACAGGCTGCGACCCATCCGCTCGGACTGAGGCGCGCACCGCGCCTGAAGGCGTCACCGAGCCCGCGGACGCGATGTCGGATTTAAGTTCACCTATCAGCGCCCGTTTGACCCAGTGCATGCGCACCTACCGACCCCCGCTCGCCGCATTCGTGATCCTGATCGGCGCTTGTAGTGGCGCCGACGATGGAAACGAGCCGGAGGTCCCGGCGTCCATCGCTGTCCCCACCGTGGCTCAAGCCGCCGGAAGTACCGTGTCCAGTCCGTGGACGGTCAACGGAACCGCGGTCGCAGGCGACGAGATTTCGCTGTCGTTCCGCCAGAACGGAACGACCCTGGCCACCGCGACCGCCGTCGCCAACAGCTCGGGGATATGGTCCGCGACGCTGACCTTCACTGGTGTGGCCGGCGCCGCACAACTCAGCGCTACCGCCAGCCGAGGCGGGCAAACGTCCAGCCCGGTCGTCGTCGACGTCACGATCTCCGGCTCCTCGGCGGACCCGAATCCGGATCCGAACCCCAATCCCGATCCGGCCCCCGGCGCCGTGTCGTTGTTTCGGCCGACGGTCGATCAGGTCGTGACCGATCGGGTCGAGGTTCGAGGCACTGGCGTGGCCAGCGCGACCGTGGCCATCACCCTCATCTACGACAGCCGATCCATCGCCGAAGTCACCACTGTCGCCGACAGCGGTGGTGCGTTCCAAACCGTCATCGCCCTCGGTGACCAGGTTCCTTACAACGGCGTGATCACCGTGTCGGTCGTTCAGATCACGCCGGGGGGAACGTCACCGCCGGTGACCGTCGAGGTGACGCGGGCGCGGCCAGTCCAGATCACGGGCGCTCTGACCCATGCCAGCGCCACCGCCGGTGACCGAGTGTTCGTTCGCGCGTACCTGCCGAGCGCCGACGGTCTCGAGTTCGTCGGGGATGCGGTCGTTGCCGTCACGGCCAACGCGACGGTCGCGGCGACCTACACGCTCCACGTTCCGCCCGGAACCTACGTGGTGCGGGCCTTCCGCGACGACGGAGGACCGTTTGGAGCGGCCCCTGACGGCGAGCCGACCCTGGGTATCGACCCGCAGGCCCCCGGGCTCACGGTCGCGGTCAGCGATGCCGGCGTAGTGCGTGACCTCGCTCTGGCCGACGCTGGTTTTGCCGGCGATACTCCGCATTTCGACGTCTTCACTCGAAACGAATCGGCGTCGGCTGGTGCTCCCTACGCTTGGGACGACGAAGCCGAGGATTGGGTCGAAGGCGAAGGGCTATGCTACGGCTACTATCTTCGCATCGAAGTCGACTATGCGGGGGCCACCACGGCTCCGCGAGTGCGTCGACCGAACGGCGAGATCGTGGACCTTCTCGACGACGGCGGCTGCGGCGATACCGCTGACAACCGTGCTCAAAGCTACGACCAAGATCCTGACGACGACCGATTCAGCTTGGGTATCCCTGCCCCGACCACCGCGATGTCCGGTGAGTATCGGTTCGCGTTCATCGACGAGGCTTCAGGTCACATTGGCGTCCTCGTCGACAGCGTCTCAACCATTCGAAAGCTCTCGCGGAGGGTCACTTTGATTTCGCCCACTGGCGCCGCGGCCGTCGGCGTCGCCCGCCCAACCTTCACCTGGGCCGCCGTTGAAAACGCGACGGCGTACAACGTCCATCTGTGGAGCCCGGGCGACGAAAACATGCCCTTGCACTGGAGCAGCGACCCGTCCGTCGCACTGACCCAAGATCTCATCGACGGGGTCGCATACGAAGTGCGGATCAATGCCGCCGACGGCAACCGAAGCCTCGGTGAGGACGTTGACGCGGAGGCTTCGGGCCTTTCGAATTACTTCGTGGTCGACATTGCCGGAACCCACTCGATGACCATCAACGGAACCATCCAGAACGCTCTCGGAGATCTGGAAGCCCCCATCTGGATTGAAGCCGGCTTCGACGAGGATAACAGCCATTCACCTCACGCGTCCGTGTGGCTCGATCACGACGCTACGGGCTTCACTCTGACTGTGCTCCGTTCGCGAAGCGCGACCGGCTACGTCATGGCCTTCGTCGACGCGGACGGCTCGGGCGATGATGACGATGCAAATCGCAGCTATCGCGAGTACGTGAGCGACCTGACCTTCGACGGCACGCCGCCAAGCCCGGAGATCATCTTCGACGAGCCGATCGTGCTGGTCGCTCCCAGCCAGGGTCAGGTCATTTCCGACCCGACCCCGACCTTCAGCTGGCAATCCTATCCAAGCGCACCGGCCGGCCCCTGGAGCTGGGTGTTGTTCCTCGCCGACGAAACATACGTCGGAGAAGAGGGACCACCGCCCAACCTGTACGGCGTACCTTCATCCGCGACCAGCCACACGCTGGGCGCGCCGATGAAGGACATAGGTATGGCCGCGCGCTGCTTCATGGCGCACGGGGACCAGGCCTTCAATCCCGACACGTGGACGTGCGATCCGGCCGTGGATCCGAGCATCGACGCCTTGGTCCCCGGCGAATGGGAATGGGGTCTCGCGATCATCCCGTGCGACATTGAGGCCGCCAACTACGTAGAGTGCGTGGCCGAGAACCTGCAGGACGATTCGGACCTCACTGTATCCGCGCCCCTGGAGTTTGTGGTTCAGTAGATGGTTTCGAAGGCTGCTCCCGCCCGGCCACGGCGTTTGCGGATGCACAGACTGCGCGCCGTAATAATCACCGCCGCCCCATCTTGGCTTTGATGTCGTGGGTCTAGCGTCCCTATGATGCGGGTGCGTCGGGTGCCATGAGTGAGTGGCTCCTCATCAGAGCGACTTTGTCATCATGAAGATGGCGACATGAGTTCGAGCTCGCACTCTTTAGATGTCGCCGGGTGAGCAGATGACGATCTTTGAGCGGGTGTCCGCATCATGCTTAGGCGTCTCTCGTTGCACCCTCTACGTGTTGGCCCTCGGGGCCACACGTCGACTTCGCGAGAAACGAATGCTATTCAACGATAGGCAATGTCGCGCTCCATTTTTGCTGCCGTTCTGGTGGGGGCCCTGAACGCGTGCGGATCCGTGGGTCCTTTTCCCATGCCGCCGAAGCGTCCACTTCCTGCCCAATTGTGCAACTCTTCGAATCGGGTCGTCGCGCTCCATACCGTTCCCGCGACGTATCCTCAGCTCGAACGGGAGCAACGGGTCCAGGGCTGGGCCGTCATTCGCTTCGATACGGCGCAAGACGGCCGCGTCATCAATGCGGCGGTCGTCGACTCGGCCCCCGTCGATGCGTTAGGTAAAGATGCGTTCGGTGAAGCTGCCTTGGCCTCGGTCGAGCAGTGGCGATACCCGCGCGGCGCGCGCAAGAATATGTGTCATCGGATCGAATTTAAGCTCAGTCCGAAAACGGACTGAAGACGTAACCCCTGGCCTTGCGATAGGTCGACCCGACCGACAGAGGCGTTGGAGCGTTGTCCGCCCTCATTCGAAGCGAGGGAAATCGTCAAGGATGAAGTTTCGCTTCGTGCGAAGACGTGATCGGCGACGCTTCGGAGTACGTCCAGTGGCTCTCCAACCGTACGCTGGCGCTTCACGGTAGGTGCTGCACGATAGCCACCATCCGGCACGACAGAGATCCGTTCGCAGGGGGGCCTTGGCAACCACCATGTAAGCGACCCCGAAGCCCGAGCAGGGCGAGATCGGGTATGCGTTCCCGCATCGTTTGCGTGGGTCGTAAGGGGTTAATGAAGGCAGCCGTCAGCCAGGGAGACGAGCTGGGATGGTCGAACCCTGAAGTTGTGTGGCCGGGTGCGCCGCCCACGGCACTGTTTGGGCATCCGAACTACGACGTCGCGACCGACGGCCGCATCGCGGCGGTTCAGCCCGAGCAGTAGACGGCGCGCACGACGCTGGTCGTCGTGCTGAACTGGGTCGATCAGCTGAAGCGACGGATGCGGCCGCCACCGTTGTAACGCAATGGGAGGCGCCGAGCGCGCCGCGACAGAGGTATCGATCCATATGCTCCACACCTTATGGCTTACCTACCGCGCCTCGTTCATCGGCCTGCTCGCCGCCTCGGCGGCCTGTACGAGTACCCAGCAGGTGAATGTACGTTCGCGTGTTCCCGACGCTCGGCTCTCCGCCCGTTACCTTAATGAGGATAGCGTTCACCGCGGGGAACCTATCCGGGACCGAGCGCTGCCGGCGTCGATCGAGCTGGAACATCCGAGTTCATCGACGCCGTTCTTTGTCGTGGCGGGGGTGTCGGGGGGGATCGCGCTCATCGGCGGCATTGCGGCGGCGGTGGGGGCGGCCGGCGCTGACGATGAGGAGCAGTCCGTCGGCGCGGATCGGGTGCTGGGCACCATCGGGTTGATCGGCGGGGGCGCGGTCGCGGGCTTGGCCCTGCTTCTGGGCGTCCTACAGGCGGTTCAGGCGCGGTCCGACGTCGAGCTCACCGTGGATGCGCCGGGATTCACGGCGACCTCGACGGTCATCCAGCTTCCGCTGGAAACGCCGGACCTTCGACTCGATCCTGGAACGGTCGGCCTCGACGGTTAGTTCGAGCTCGAGTCGCGAACCGCGCTCGCGATCTGCGCGAGATGGCGGCCGTCCGTTCCGCAGCAGCAACCGACGATGCCTCGATGGCGGCCGACGATGCTCGCCATCTGCTGGCCGAGCTCGATCGGATCACCGTCGTCCAGAACTTCGGCCTCGTCCAGCTCCGCTTGGCCGCACCGAGAAGCGTTGGCCACTATCCCTCCCAGCCGCGATAGCCAGCCGCCATCCTCCAACACGCGCGTGGAGTGGTCGGGGTGCGCGCAATTGATCATGAAGTAAGACGCATAGCCGTCGGTCTTGTCATCCACTCGGGTAATCGCCTCGCGGGGTAGGCGGCGAAGCCGGGCAGGTCGACGCCACGATTGAAGATGAGGTCGGTCTCGAGACCGGTGTGAACGAGAAAGAAGGGATGGGTTCTCTCAGAAAACTGATGCTGCCGAGTAGTCATAGTCGCCTCTGAGAAGGCTGTACTGCCACCGGTCGGACGTCGGTTGGTAGATTGCGACGGCGCGATCCGCGGGGGTGGACCGGATCGTCACTGTTGGTCTTCGTCATGATTCGAGTACACCTCCGGATCGTGGCGTTCCATGAAGATCGGTGGGCTCTTCAAGGATACGAACCCGTAGCGCTCGTACAGACCATGGGCATCCTTGGTCGCCAGTAACCATCGGCGCAGACCACGAAGGTCAGGATGGACGATAACGCAGGTCATGAGCCACTTGGACAGTCCTCGCCCTCGATAGGCGGGCACGATGAACACGTCGGCGAGGTAAGCGAACGTTGCGCGATCGGTGACGACCCGCGCGAAACCAACCTGGCGCTCGTCGTGATGCACTGCAAAGCAGATCGAGCCACGAAGCGACCGTTCGACGGTCTGCCGGGGGATGCCGGCCGCCCAGTAAGAGCTCTGGCTGAGGAATCCGTGAATGAGATCGACGTCCAGTTTCTCGGGTCGACAAGAGATCGTGAACCCATCCTTTGTCCATTCCATCTCGCGGATCCGCGCCGACCATAGTGGCCGGTCAGCTGAGGTCGGCAAGGACCATCCGGGAAAATGGCGGAGTCCAGGTTGTGATCGATCTCCGGTCTCCGGGGCCGCTCCGGATCAGAACTTGCCCGAATTGGCCCACGTCTCTCGGGGAGGAACCGGCTCTGCGGCGTCCCAGTGCTCCACGATCTTGCCGTGGTCGACTCTGAAGACATCGACTTGGCACTGCGGTACGCCTTCGAATGAGGTGCGAGACATGGTGGCGACGAAGTTACCTTCGCCGACGAGCATAAATAGTTCGTGGTACTTCAGGGGCGTCGTTTCCGGCCGGAAGCGTTCGAGGAATGAGTCTAGGCCGTCGCCGACGTCCGGATTGTGCTGCGCGTAGCGCTTCCCGTCGATGTAGCCAAGGATGCCGTCGAGGTCGCGGCGAATCAGGCACTGCTCTACGAAGCGCCGCACCAGGGCCTTGTTGTCCTCCGTCTTGTCGTGGTCGACGATCTCGGTCGGGCCGTCGATGTTGGATCGGCCGGATGGGTTGGCATCAGAGTACGCGGTAATGACGTCCCAATGTTCGATGATCTTGCCTTCAGCATCGCTGTCGAAGAAGTCGGCGGTGACCCATTTCGCCTGTCCATCGTTGAGGTTCTGAAATACGTGCAAGAACACCTTCGAGCCGTCCTGGAGCGCCCGAACCACCTTCATCTCTCGGCGAGGATTTCGCTCGAGAAACGGGACAAAGAACTCGAGGAAACCTTCCTTGCCGTCCTTCACCCCCGTCGAGTGTTGAACGTATCGATCGCCGACGTTGGCATCGAGGCCACCTCGAGCGTCTCCGTCCCGGATGGCTCGCATGTATAGATCGATCGCGTGTTCCTTTGCTGTGGGCATGTTTCGTAAGGACCATGTAACGTCGGCTGGGATAAGGTCGGGGCGTGCCCAAAACTGGTAGAAATCGGACACTTCGCCGTCGCCCGATCCGAGATGTCCGCTACCTGCACAAAGAGGGGCCGAAACGGCGGGTGGAGCTGGTTCGCCTCAGCGAGCTGCGCACGCGACGAATCGACGATCACTCGATCTATGAGCTGAACCGGCCGGACTTTCATATCTTGCTGCTGTTCACCAAGGGGCGAGGACGGCACCACCTGGACTTCGAAGCGCTCACCGTCAACGCGGGGTGTCTGCTGCACGTTCGTCCGAAGCAGATTCATGCGTTCGATCCATCCTCCGACAATGAGGCCTGTATCGTGTTGTTTCGGCCCGACGTCCTCCCACCGGAGGTCGAGATGCCTTCGATCAGTCTCCTTCGCCCGCGTCCGGTGCGGCTCGGCCGCGGCGACTTCGACCGTATGCGGCAGATTTGCGAGCTGATCGGGACCATTTCCCACCGGCCGAGCAAGCTCGACCTGACCCCGGTGATCGATCATCTTCTGCTGGCCGCGTGGTCGATGTATGGACAGGCGGCCCGCTCGGCGGAAACCCCGCCAGCTCAGATGTCCGACGACGTGGCCAGGGTTCGAGCCTTCGAGCGGTCCGTCGAAGCGAACATTCTCGATCGTCGAAGCGTCGACTGGCACGCCGCCCAAACCCGCACGTCCGCTCGGACGCTGGCTCGGGCCTGCCAACGGGTCCTTGGGACCTCGCCGAAGCAGCACCTCGACAGCCTGGTGGCGCTCGAGGCGCGACGTCGGCTGGCCTACAGCGATGCACCCATCGAGCGAATCGCCGAAGAGATGGGGTTCAGCGAACCGACCAACTTCACCAAGTTCTTCGTTCGAACCACGGGAAGCACGCCGCGAGCATTTCGCCGTCGCGCCGCCCGTCCATGAAATGGGTCAGGTAGCGGCTCAGCGATAGAATACCTCGACGTCGGTCTTCTCCCCGTCGGTGAACACGACCTGCACGCATGCGGTCTTCGTCTGTAGCGGCACCTCGATATAGCAGATCGCGTCTTCGGGCACGCCAACCATCCCCACGCCTTCACGCTCGGGGACGGGGTGGGACAGACTCGGTTCCTCGGTATCCAGCCCGTACCGGATCTCGGCCACCTCGGCGAAGCACAGCAGGTGCGTGAAGTAGAGGAGGAGTTTTTGGTCGAAGTCTCGGAACGCCACCCAACCGGTCTTGGTCATATTGATGGTGCGTTTGGTCTGCAACATCGACTCCTGGTTGGGCTGAAAGGCCGAGGTGTATGGGCCCATCAGTTCCCCGCGCAGGTTGAGGTACTGGATCTCGATCGTCGTTGGCGGGGTCTTCCGGTGCAGCTCGAACATCGGGGTGGGCATCGGGAAGCCGTAGGGCCCCGGCGTCGACGAGAAGTAGCCGGTCGACTCGAACTCCGGCTCGCCTTGCTTTCGCCAGAATATCTCCTTGGCTGGCTCGGCGATTTGAACGGACCCCGTCCACCCGCTGTTGTGCGCGGTCCACATGACCGAAACCGGTTGGTCGAGCGCATGACCCGACGTCTTGAGGCCGGTGAGGCGAGACGTGGCGTCCTCCAGCCACTCGGCCACCTCGCTCTTGTCGAGGATCCATCGGGCCACCTTGCCTTGGCCATCCAGACGGACGAACGTCTCGAGCAGTTCCTTTTCCCGGGCCTTGTCGCCCAGCGTCTGTTGGCCGAGGCGCTCGAAGGAGAAGTCTTTGCTGAGGAGGTAGTGGGCAGGCCCGAAGTCTGGATGCTCGGCCAAGTAGGCCTCGACCCGCTCCACGCGCGGATCTCGCTCGAGAAGGAAGTAGCTGGCCAGCCGAGCGATGCTGCCCTGGGCGCGCTCCGCGATGTACCCGTACGTCTCGCGGGCGCCGGCCCGACCTTCCTGGACCTTGAGCAACTGCTGAAAGCGCAGGTGAGGATCGAGGAAGTCGAGGTCGAAGCGAAAGTACTCGAGGTACGCTCGACGTGCGTTCCCGTAGTCACCCCGCAGTTCGAACATTCGTGCGTTGTGATAGTGCTGCTCCGGCGACTTGGGCCCGGCGATGACGCCGCCGGCGCTGGAAAGGGCGGAGAACGAGTGACTCAGGTCTGCGATGCCGGCCAAGATCTTCGACTGCCCCGATTCTACGGACTCGAGCGCGTCGGAGAGCTGGTTGCGGGCCTTGGCGACCTCCTTGCGAAGCTCGGCCGCCTCGAGCCTCATCTCGGAGATGCGGAGGGCGAGCTCCTCGGGGCTACTGACGATCGTGTAGAGCTGAGCGCCGTCCAGAATCGCTCGACGGTACGCCTGCTGAAGCTCGACCTCGTCCGGCGGTTCCGGGGTCGGCTGCTGGTCGTACGGGTAGTCGTCGGCGCACACGAACAGGTACAGCTTGACGCCCATCGCCTTGGCGAAGTCGTACTCCATTTGCGTCCAGGAGCGGCGCGGGGTGCCCTCGGGGAGGGACCGAGGGCTCGGCTCACCCCCGTACCGTTTGCCGATCAGATGAACGACGGCGTGACAGCCCTCGATACGACCTCGAATCATGTCTTTCACCGTCCGGTAGTCAGGCTCGAAGTGCTCCTGGACGATCGGATGACATCCGAGCGTCAGGAGGGCGTCCTTGACGACGTGGCGGGCGCTGCGGAGGTCGTCGCTCGCGGCGGAGATGAAGACGTGAGGCGTGATCTTTTCCATGATGATGTCCGGGTCGTTGGATGCTTCGGGAGAGACAAACGCTTGATACCGCTGGGGGCGGGGCGCGTCCATGGCATCCGAACCCCGGCCCGAGAAGCCGGTAGGCGAGGGGCGGCTAGTCCCCTGATTACTGATTCCGAGTACCAGGTTTTTGGGACCCGACCGAAAAAAACGGTCGGCGGCGGCGACTCATGGGCATGAAACGAAGCCTCTACCTGCCCGTGCTCCTTGCCAGCTGCGCTTTGGGCGCCGCGTGCGGGGACGACGATGGCTCCGGTGGTCCCGGAGCCGACGGATTGATGACCACGTTGCGGGTCATGAACGATGGAACGGACGGCCACTGCTTGGCCCGAGATGGGGCCACGATCGTCGTCGAAACCGCGACCGTGGTGGGCGACGGCGAGATCGCCAACCCGGCCTGCGTGCTGGGCGTCGTGCGCATCACCGATCAGCTGTGGTGGATCGCTGGCCCGGTCGTCGATGTCGGGCTCGATTCGTCGCAGTTCGACAACGACTCGGTGCGTCACGCGGTGGTAACGGCGGAAGACCTGGTCGCGGTCGAGCAGGCGTCGTTCGTCGTGTTCGCTCGGGATGAGTTCGACGAGCTCGATCAGACGGCCGGCCGTCTCCTGGCCGGAACCCTGGACGTCACGCGCGTGGACGTCGCGGCCGGCGAGGTCGACGTGACGGTGACCGACTGACGCCGACGTCGGTACAAGGACGGCAAAGCTCATGGGAGGAACGATCTTCATCGCGCTGCTGGTAACGCTCTCGTCGCGTCCGGTCGCGATCACCGACCAGACGTGGATGCATTATCCCCAGCTGCCGGCAAAGCTGACCGCGAGCGGGGTGACGGTGGTGAAGACATCGACCGCCGCCCTGACCGTCGCCGCAGCGCCGTCCGAGCGCGGTATCGACGTCGTGGTGGCCGAAGGGGGGGCGGTTCGCAACGGTCACGTGTCGTCGATCGAGGCGCTCGTGGAGCTCATCACGACGTGGGCCGAACCGCCTCACGCCGCGCCTGCGCTTGGCCGGCGTCGGTCGCGGTCCGCCCCGCCTCCGGCGGGACCAGCGGCGGAGAACCGACCGTCGGTCGCTGCTCCCGTCGCCAACGCCGAACCCGGCTCCCGGTGGCGAGTCCCGATCCTCGTCGAGGTGGGGCTGACCAACAGCGCCGGACTGCAGGGTGGGCTGCGAGGGTTGCTGCTCTACTCGATGGACCGGCTCGAGGCCGGGTTCGTGGCTCGGGTCGCCGGCGGGCGCCACATGATCGACGGGGAGGGCAATCGGATCGAGGTCGCCGCTGGCGCCGAGGGGCGGCTGAGCTTCTTCCGCGGCGAGCAGCTGCGGGCGTTCACGGGGTTCGCGGCCGGGGTTCGATGGGTGCGTCGCGACGGCATGTTCGTCAGTGGGGTTCCAATGACCGCCAGCTACGACGGGGTGGGCCAGGGATTCGATCCGTGGATCGAAGGGAGCTTCGGACTGAGCAGCAGCGGCGACGTGGGCCTCGAGGGCATGGTGGGATTCACCTTCGTTCCCACCGTCCTCGATGCGGTGGACCTCACCTGGTACACGATCCGGCTGGGGGTGGGCGTGAGGCTGTGACGAGTCCGCGGTCGCGGCAAGAGAGGCCGGAGGAAGCGCTCGTCGGCGAGGCGGCGGGCGGCGACGCCGAGGCCCTGGGGGTGTTGTATGACCTCCGTCGCGACGACGTGGCGCGTTTCGTGGCTCGAATGCTCGGCGCCGATCACCCCGAGGTCGACGACATCGTGCAGCTCACGTTCATCACCGCCTGGCGCCGCGCGGCGTCTTTTCGCGGCGACGCGTCGGCGCGGGTGTGGCTCCTGGGGATCGCGCGGAACCTCGTGTTACAGGCCGTGCGCCGACGGAGCCGCGCCGATGCTGCGAAAGCGAGGTTGCAGCTGCTGCCCGGACAGGACGAGGGGGCGCCGGGGGCCGAACGACGCGCGATGCTCGCCGCCGTCGAGCGAGCGATTCAGCAGCTATCGGCGCTGCAGCGGGAGGCGTTTGTCCTGTGCGACGTTCAGGGGTTGTCCACCCGAGAGGCAGCGACGGTGGCGGAGGTTCCGATGGGGACCTTGGGCCGGCGCCTGTACGACGCTCGGAGGTCGCTGAGGGCGCTTCTGCGCGAGGAGACCGCGGCATGAAGTGTCCACAGGAACACCTGGTTTTGCAGGACGAAGCCGACGAGGCCCACGTCGCCGCCTGCGAGCGGTGTCGGTCCGTCCACGAGGAGTGGACATCGATCGTCGATGCTGCGCGTGCGCTGGAGGTCCCGCCGGCGCCTCGGGGCGGCCGCGACGCGCTGGTGGCCGAGGCGGTTCTGATCGGTGGGGCCAGCGAGCAGCCCCCTGGCGAACCAGGGGCGCGGCGGACAAGCGCGTGGTGGTCGGGGGCGATATCGGGGGCGCTGGCGGCGTCGGTGGTGGCGGGGGTATCGGTGGCCTACCGCCTGCCGGACCGGCCGTCGAACGCTGCGCCTCCCGAACGGGCCGCGGGACCGCGAAGTCGAGCTGGCCTCTCTCGTCCCGCGGCGTCGGCGCTCGCGGGCGCTCGATCGGAAGACGTGCCGAGGGTCGAGTGGCGCGACGGCGGGTTCGAGGTGGCGTCGACGACGCCGGTGCGGTTGAACTTCGGGAACGACGAGTTCCATCTGCGCGAAGGGCGGGTCCGGCTTGGGGTCCGAGATGGTCGTTTGGACCGCGTGTCGGTGATCTCGGGCGAAGCCGGCCTGCGGCTGGGTGGGCGACCAGAGCGAAGACTGAAGGCCTCGGACCAGTGGGCCCGCGTCTTCGACGGTGACCGGGCGGCGGCGCGCCCGGTGACTGACCCTTCGCTAGCCGCGCGTCCGACGGTGTCGAAGCAGGCGCCATCGATCCCGCCGTTCGCGCCGAAGCCGGCGGCGGTTCCGCCCTCGACGCCCAAGCGAGCGAAGGCGCGGCGGGACCGGTCGCCTCCGGCGAGGACGCCGACGCCGACCCCGGCCGCCATGGATCACGAGCCGCCGCCGCCTTCGGTGATCAAGCTCGACAGACGTTGGCGCCAGGCGCTGGCGGCGTATCGGGAGGGTCGGTACATCGTGGCGGCGCGCGCGTTCGAGGGTCTACGAGACGACCTCATCGATCCATTGCGGCGAGATGAAGCGGGGCGTCGAGCCGCCCTGGCTTGGTTCTATGCCGGCTCGGTCCGGGCCGAACCGGCGCTGTCGACGTGGCTGCAGACCCATCCGGACGCCGTTCTGCGGGGCGAAGTCCACTGGGCGCGAGGCATGTTGCGGGTGGCGCGAGGCGATCGCCGGGGCGCGGAGATCGACCTGCACCGCGCCCGGGCCGCCGCCGGCGAATCGCTCGCCGAGCCTCTGCGGGCCCTGCAGCGGGCCATCGAAGAGTTACCTCCAGCCCGAGACCCTTGATCCGCCCCGCATTCGCGGACACGGGCGCCGCTCAGCGGTCGAGCGCGCTCCAAGCTCGGGCGAGCTCGGGGGGCAACACGTTGGCGTAGTAGCCCTGAAACGGCGCCGTGAACGGACGTTCTTCCGGCGGCTTGCGCAGCACCGCGTGCAGGCCGACTTGCTTCGAGATCCGACCCTCCACCGCGAGCCGAATGTAGTCTTCGCGGCCGCGGATCTGCAGGTGCTGTTGGCCGGGAGGTAGGGTGGAGTCGACGCAGACGAGAAGCATCAGGTCGTACCCGTTGGCCTGCGCGAGGTCGAAGATGAATGTGGGTTGGTAGTTGAAGAACCCGTGGTCGTACGCCCCTTGGTGAGGCATCGTATGGTACATCAGCCCACCGGGCCGGGTTCGCTCGTGAACGGTCTTGAAGAACTGGAACTGGTTGAAGACGTGCTCTCCGGTTCCAATGTTCAAGACGAGGTCGAACTGCTCGTCGAGCTCGACGGGGAGGTTGAGATCAAGTTTGAGCGCTCGCTCGGTGCCTCCCAGATCGATCGCGCAATAGTGCTCGAGGCCGAAGATCACCCGATAGAAAAAAGCCGCGATATCGAACAGTCGCTGAGTATTCGCAGGTTCGGCCAACAGTGCTTTCAACTCCTCGTGGTGGGCGCCGGCCGATTCTCCGCTGAACATATCGATCAGCGTCGCGATCTCCCGCGGCGCGACGTCGCCAAACCAGTTCTGCTCGCCGATGTCGAGCACCCGTTTGGTGAGCCCGGGGCCGATGACGTTTTGACGCCGAAGATCCATCAAGATGACGAGGTGCCCGTATGCGATGGCCATAGGAGTGCCTTTCGTCCACGGCCAGCGTTCGTCGCTTGGCGCGGCAAGGCCTGCAATCGGTCGGTCGCGAGACTTCTACAGCCTCCGCGGGTGGTCGATCTTGGTACCGCCGCCGGCCAGCGAAGTCATCGGCCAAACCGAGCCAGCACGCCGTAGAAATTGGCGCTGCAGTCTTCCTTCAGGGGAGTGGGGTTGGTCGCCAGGCTCTCGAGGCCGTGTCCAAAGCGAGGTTCGGAGCTTCCGCGCGCTCGCTCCTTGGCCCGCATGTGCTCGACCAACGGCTTCACCGTGAGCCAAACGGAGTCGGCGTACGGACCAAAATAGTCGGCGGTTAGCTCGGGCGCACACAGTTCGGCCGACGCGCAAAGCCCAACCACATCGTAAAAATCGACGAAGGCCAGCGCCTCGTTGAGCGAGAGGTCGTTCGACTGAGCCCGGACGTCACACAGGCTCCGAGCTATCGCTTCGGCCCGGATCTTGTCGCGGATCTTTCGGAAGTCCGCGTCGTTGAACTCCCTGATGCGGGCGAATGTCTCGACGACCTTCTCGTCAACTCGCTTTGCGACATCGTCTCGATAGGTCTCGATGGTGAAGAAGCCACCGATCGTGGCGCTCAGAATTCCTGCCCACGTGGCGAACTGGGCCGACAAGCTTCTCATACTCTCCTCTTGTTCTCGTCGCTGCATCTCCCGGCGGGCACTGCCGACGGAAGGGGCGTCTTCGTCGCTGGGATCCAGAGTGAAGCGGTCCGATGGGGTCACCTCGTCGAAGACGCCTAGGGTGCTGGCCCGGGCCGCGCTCAGGAAGAAGCGGCGCAGGCGGCCGGTGCTGGTGATGTCCAGGCGGTGGGTTCGGATCGGCTGGTGCTCTGGACCGAAGAACATCAGCTGACCCCGAGGGTCATTGGCGGGCAGGGCGTAGCCACGTTTTGCGAACGCGCGGCGGACCGCCGTCCACTCGGCGGCGTGGTCGTAGTCTTCGAGTTCGTCGTCGTCGGCGCCCACCCAGGCGACCGAGCCGTCCGGGGGATCGACGACCACCGTGCGAGCGACGACATCCGCGGTCAGGATCTTGCTGATCTCCCAAAGCGTGCCTTTGCGAGAGGAAGGGAGGAGCACGATCAGTTCGGCGGCCAACAACAGCTGGGCGACCGCCTCTTGCCACTCGTCGTCGCCGACCTGCACCCGTCCCGCCCCGAAGTGCTCGAGAGGGGCGCCGAGGGCTACCAGGGGGCCGATGGGCTCTACGGCCCGAGCAAGCTGGGCTTCGAGTTCGAAACGCTCGGGGGGAAGCAGGACCCCTCGGGAGCCGGCCCGCAAGCCAGATGGCATGAGCTGGACTTGGGTCTTACTGAATGCGTCGGTGGACGCGAAGGGACGAAGATACAAAGTGAATCGGGGCGCGAGCTCGCCGCGACGGAGCCGGGCCAGGACGTCGGTCGCGAACAGGTCACGGGCCCGCTGGGCACACAGCGCGCCCGCGTGGGCGAGGCCGACCGCGATCGCGGTGGCGCCCAACATCAGCCCGACCAACGCGGCGTTACTCAAGCTGGAGGTGTTCAGCCGGTGATGCGCGGCGATGGTGAGCGCGGCGCCGGTCAGCACCGCCGCCACCGCCCCGACCCGCAGCGCGATGCTCCACCGGCGCGCGTCGTGGCAGCTCGGGATGTGGAGGACGGCCCCCACTACGGCTCGCCTAAGATTCCCCACCGCTGCCCGCGATTGGGACGGCAACGTTCTGTTGGTGTCCAGTGCGGCGTGATACCGCCTGTTCGCGTCCAACAATGAGGTCCGGATCACGCGCGCGTGGGGCTCACCAGGGACGGGGACTTTTCTGGGTTTCAGCGTCGTGTTACCGCCCACTTCATCGCCGGTCGCCTTACCGGCGCCAGGAGGCTGAAATGCGACGAATGGTTACGCTCGGGGTTGTCGCGGCGGCCGTGGTGGCCGCTTCATCACCTTCGGTGTGGGCGCACGACGCGTACACCATGGACGACCTGAAAGCCCTGGTGGAGCAGGAGAGCTGGCAGGAGCTGCTCGATCATGCCCTCGACGTCTCCCCCTCGTCCCGGGACGAGACGTGGCGGACATATCTGGAGTCGGCGGCCGTCGGTTACCTGAAGGCGGTGGAGGGGACCGGCAACAAAGACCGGGCCATGACCACCAGCGAGGAGCTGCTGGTCAAACATCCCATCCTCAAGCGATCCCGAACGTACATGGAAGAGCGGGCGCGGGTGGGCCTGGAGGCGCTGAAGATGTGCTTTCGGAACCGATACTCGACCGCGCAGTGTAGTGAGCGGGCCGAGGCGTTCGTGCTCGTCGACCCCACCAACCGTCGGTTGGCGTTCGAAGCGGGCAAGCTGATCCGGCTGCGCGGCAGCCGCAACGTGGCGACGCGAATGTTCGCGAGGGCCTTCGAAGATGAGGCCCAGCGTTCGGGGTGCAGTGACGATCAGGTGGTGCTGGCGGTGGCGCAAGTCTTGGGCAGCGCGCACCACGAACCGACCCTCGAAGCGGCGAAGAAGGTGGCGTTCGACTACTGCTGGGCGGCGCTCAAGGCGCCGCTGCTCGAGGCGTTCGGCGATGCGGGGCCCCGGTATCTCGCCGCAACCTGCCCCGGTTTCGCCCAGCGTGACGCGTTGACCGAGTTCCAGCTGGCGCTGTGCGAGGAGTCGAAATGAAAGCCAACAACCTCCATCGAAGGCTGGTCCTGGGGCTCGCGGTGTTCGGGTTGACGGGGTCCGCGGTGAGCGGGCCGGCCTTCGCCGAAGACGAAGCCGAGCGACGGTTCAAAGCCAAAAATCAGCTCGTCAAGGCGGCCGGCAAGGCCGCCGAAAAGTGCGGAGGCCAGCTCAAGGTCGAGTTGGCGTACGACCGCTTCGATAAGCGCGCCCGCCAGCGCTACGCGATCGCCAGCTGGTGCGAGCACGTTCTCGACCAGCTCCGGGGCTTGTGTCGGGGGCCCAAGACCAAGGCGATCGTTCAACGGCGGATCAAGCGGTTCCGGTGCATGCCGGCCAGCAAAGATGGTCGGAACCTGACCATCGCCGACGGAACGGTCACGCTGTTCATCGATTTCGAAGCCGCAAACTACGGCCAGTTCGCGCGCCGCGCGCTCGTCCGCAAGCTGTAGTCGGCCTTCGGGAGGGGCCAGCGTGCGACGGCAGGGGTTCCGACGTCGCGCTGGGCCCCTCCCAACACACCGTCGACAAGCTCGCGACGACGATGCATGGTGATGTCCGTGAAGCGTGCCGGCATCACTTGCACCGACAGGATGCCCACCTGCCGGCGATTCCCTCGTGACTTTCAGGAGATCGGGTTCTGACCGCGCCCGGGGCGCCGGTAGGATCGGGTGGCCATCGTTCCCACCCGGACCCTCATCGACGGGCGGGCGCGCCGTCGCGCTCGCGGCCGAAGCGGCCTTGGAGAGAGTGTGGCCGGTTCAGGGCTTGGTGGCGGGGGCGCTCATGGCTCGCGGCCGCGTTGGCGTGCGGGGGGATGGTCGCGACCGTCGCTCGGCCCGCCGCGGCGGACGAGACCTGGTACGCCGATGCGTCGGCGCTCGTGCAGCGGGTCGAAGCGCGCCGCCTGATCACCACCGAGGCCGATTGGGCGCAGCGGGAGCGGCTGGCGGTCGCGTCGCCTCCCACCCGCCGGCTCCAGCAGCTGGCCGACCTCGTCCTGTATGCTTTCCCGCAAGAAGACATCGGACTCTACGAACGGCGGATGTCTCGCTTCATGCGCGAGGTCGATGCGCAGGCCTCGGCGTACCACCGCCGCTCGGCGTCTCTGCTGCGGGCGTACGCAGCGGCGATGTTCGACAACGACTACCACGGCGCCCGGCGGGCGTTGGCCGAACAGATCGCACGAGGCCACCTCGACCCGTCTCAGCGGGTCATCGCATACATGCTAATGGCCGTGCTCGATACCCGCGGCGATGCGGTCAGAGGCGGGCTGCGACACCTGCGCAAGGCGCAAGCGATCGCGGATGGCCATCGGCTGCGCCCGGCCATCATCGCCAACCTCGCCAGCGTGCGAGCGCTCTGCCTGCTGTCCGCGAACGACTACGTGGGTTTCGTTCGCGCCAGCGAGCAGGAGCTCGACCTCTGCGAAGAGTACGCCGAGGTGGCTTGCTTGGGGCTCAGCTATATCTACAACAGCGCGATCGCGTTCATTGACGTCGAGGAGCACGATCGCGCCGAGGCATCCGCCGCCGCCTTTTCTCGCGTGGTGACGAAGTTCGGACGCCCGATCGAACGACTGTTCGCGGAACGCCTCTGCGTGCGGGTCGCGGATGCGACCAACGACTCGGCCCGGGCCCTCGAGTGTTGGCGCCGGGCCGTCCCGCTTTTGAGTCTGGTCCGGGAAAGGGAGATTAGGCTTCGGCTCAGCTTCGTGGAGGCGCTGGTCGAGGCCCAAGAGATCACCGAGGCCGCGGCCGAGCTCGCCCGGGTCCGGGCCGATCCACGCTTCGAGGCCAACCCCTCGATGCACGACCTGGCCAATAAGGCCGAGTTCGCGATCTGGCACCATCAGGGCCGACACCAACTGGCTTACGTCGGCCTGACCGAACACTACGAACGGGCGCTGAAGACGAAAGAGAAAGCCCTGAACGAAACGGTCGCCGAGCTGCGCAAGCTCACGGACGCCGAAGCGCTTCGGCTTCGAGAGCGCGCCGAGCTCCTCGATACGAAGTCGGCCCTGCAGCAAGACGTGATCGACCGACAACAGATCATCGTGGGGCTGGGGGTGCTGGTGATCGCCAGCATTCTCATCTTCGCCCTGCAGCTGCTGCGGAGCCGCCGCCATCTCGAAGCCGCCCGCAACGACGCGCTCGCCGCCAATCGAGCCAAGTCCCAGTTCCTCGCCAACATGAGCCACGAGATCCGAACCCCGATGTACGGCGTCCTCGGCATGGCCGAGTTACTGCAGTCGACCGGACTCGACGATAAACAGCGCGGCTACCTCGAGACGATCCACACGTCGGCGTGGTCCCTGCTGACGGTGATCAACGACGTTCTCGACTTCTCCAAGATGGAGGCGGGGAAGATGGTTCTCGACCCCACCCCGTGCTCGATTCGGACGCTGGCCGAAGACGTGGCCATGCTCCTGAGCATGCGAGCCCGGGATAAGGGGCTGGAGCTCATCGTTCGAGTGCAACAGGACCTGCCCGAGGTGATCGAGGTCGACGGCGCGCGCTTTCGACAGGTGCTGATGAACCTCGTAGGCAACGCGATCAAGTTCACCGACGACGGGTATGTACTCATCGAGGTCGGCGGTCGACCGGCCGAGCGGGAAGACCACTTCGACCTGGAGATCCGCGTTTCGGACACCGGGGTAGGCATTCCCGTGGATAAGCAAGCGCTCGTCTTCGAAGAATTCACCCAAGCCGAGGGATCCATCAGCCGAAAGTACGGCGGTACCGGTCTTGGGCTGTCGATCGTGTCGAACCTGGTTCGCTTGATGGGCGGGACGGTCGCCGTCGAAAGCCAGACTGGTCAGGGCTCGGTGTTCACCGTTCGGTTGACCGTTCCCGTGGTCGAGACCGGCGGCCCGGCGGTCGATACCCGAGCGCCGGAGCCTGATGCCGCGGAGCGACCCGCTCGCATCCTCGTCGCGGAGGACAATCCGGTGAACCAGAAGATCCTTCGCAACATGATGGACTGGGACAACTGTCAGGTCGACATCGTGGACGACGGACGTCAGGCGCTCAACGCGTTTCGTGCGTCCGACTACGATTTGGTCTTGATGGACGTCTCGATGCCCAACATGGATGGTATCGATGCGACACAGGCCATTCGAGACTGGGAGCGGAGGACCGGTCGCGATCGGACGCCGGTCATCGCGTTGACCGCACACGCGATGGATGGCGACCGCGATCGGTTTTTGGCTTCGGGGATGGATGATCACCTGACCAAACCCATCCGGAGGGTCGAGCTGAGGGAGGCGGTGATGCAGAAACTCCATCGCCCCTCGGGTTCGTCGGCCGAGGCCGAAGCACCGTAGTCATTGGGCGACGGTGACCTCCGCTCAACGGAGGACGGCGACCTCGAGCCACCCCCGCACCGAATTGATCAGCCACAGGCGGTCACACCCGCTCAGCTGAGCGAGCGGGAGCGGCCGCTCCGTGAGCTCGCCACGGTCGAGAAGCTCTCCTCGCAACGTACCTGGTAACAGCCCGGCGTCGACGGGCGGCGTGAATCGTTGGCCGCCGACTTCGAACACCACGTTGGCCGTGGTCGCCTCGGTCACTTCCTTTCGTTCGTTCCAAAGGAGCACGTCGACGGCGTGGGGGAAGCGAGCTCGGGCCGCGTCATAACGGTCACGGCGCGTCGTCTTGTAGCGGAGAAACGGACTTCGGGCTTCGACCGGCGCAACATCCACGGGCACGGGAATCAGCCGGGGACCGGACGGCCAGCCGTGAAGCGGCTTGGTCTGCAGCTCGATTCCACCCTCTCGGTCGACGAGGACCCTGAGCCGTACGGGGGCTGGCGGTCGGATCTGTTCAACTCGCTGCCGGACGCCCTCGATGTCCACCCGAAAGCCGAAGTACCGGGCCCCGGCCGCGAGCCGCTCGAGGTGGCGATTCAGCCGGGGATCGCCGGCCCGCGGGGGCCAAGCCATGGTTTCCAGAAGCCGAAAAGGTCGACTGGCGTCGAACAGAACCCGGGCCTTGTCGTGCGCTTCTGTCCACTCCGCATCGGGCTCCGAGTCCCACACGATGCCTCCGCCCATGCCGTAGCGAGCGAGAGACGTCTTGCGATCGATCCACGCGGTTCTAATGGCGACGTTAAAGACGAAGTCGCCGCCCGGTTCGAGATAGCCGACGGCGCCGGTGTAGATCCCGCGGGGGGTAGGCTCGCGCTCGGCAATGATCCGGGTGGCGGCGACCTTGGGGGCGCCGGTGATCGACGCCGGCGGAAACGTGGCCCGAAGAATCTCGAACAACGACGCGGTCGTACGAGCGGTCACGGTCGACGTGAGCTGGTGAACGGTGGGGTACGACTCGACGGTGTGCAGTTGTCGAGTGGTGACCGAACCGGGTGTCGCGATCCGGCCGAGATCGTTTCGAGCCATATCGACGATCATCGTGTTCTCGGCCCGGTCTTTTTCGCTTCGAACGAGGGCCGCCGCGACCCGCAGGTCTCGCTCGGGGTCCGGGTCGCGCGGTCGCGTTCCTTTCATCGGTCGGGTGTCGAGTTGGGTTTCGCGCCGCCGCAGGAAAAGCTCCGGCGAGGCCGAGCAGACCACGGTCGAACCGAAGTCCAGCCGGGCGAGGTGTCGAGCCGGTTGCGCGTCGCACAAGGCCCTGAAAAAGCCCTCGGCATCGCCTTCGAACCGGGCTTCAAGCCGGATGGTGTGGTTGACCTGGTAGACGTCGCCGCGGGCGATGCGGTCGCGGATGTGTTCGACGTCGGTTCGGTAGCGGTCCTGGGTGGACGACGCCGACCACTCGCCGACGGTGAACGGGCCAAGCCGGGGGCCGTCCGACGGCGACGCAGCGTCGAACACCGCGAACGCTACCAGGGGCACGGTCGGGTCGCGCCGGGCAACCAGCTTCGGATCGAAGGCCGGCCCCGCGTCGTAGGCGATCATGCCGACGACCCATCGACCCGCTCTTGCCGCCGCTTCGGCGCGGACGAGCGCGGCCGGGACCTCGTCGAGGGTGTCGGCGCGGATCTGCTCGACGGGATTTTGAAAAGACCACCATTTCGCCCGCTCCTGGTCGGGTCGGCGAAGGAGCGCGGTTCGAAGCTCACCGGTCATGTGGAGTAACGTCCGGGGTTATTGTCGCTCCACTGGCCAGTCCAGCCGATAGCCATGGGCGTCGCGGAGCAAGATGCCGTCCAGCCCCAGTCGTCGCAACAGCCGAATGGCGGCATAGACTCGGTTAAGACCGCTCTCCCGAGTCGTTCGCTCACCGGGCCAGGCGGCGGCGAGCAGCGTTTCGGCGCTGACGCCGGCCTTTCCCTGCTGTCGCGCATCGACCAGGCGCTCCATCACTCGCCTCAGCACCGGCCGCGGGCCCAGGTCGACGACGACCTCATCTCGGCGCCCTCGGCACAGCCTGACGACCGCGCCGTCCATGATGAGTCGAGGCCCCGCGCGCCCCCACGATCGGTCATCGAGGCGCTGCCGGAGCCGCTCGTAGCCCAATGCCTCGAGGTCCCACAGCAAGGCGCGCTCGCGGGCGGCCCGGCGCCCTTCGTTCGCCCCGTCGGTCGGCGCCCGGTTCGCCGCCGGCACCGCCGCTACGACGTTCGCTTGGGTTTCGAAGTCGCCGCACAGGACCCCGAGCTG
>JANQQN010000451.1 GCA_028289325.1 Myxococcota bacterium
AACGATGGACCACCGTCAGGCGCCGACGTTGGCCCATCGGGAATTCTGCGCAGGCCAAGCCCGGCGCCCTCGGCGACGGGGTGAGCCGGAGCGATATTAACGATGGGCCACCGTCAGGCGCCGCCACCGGCGGCGCCGACGTTGGCCCATCGGGAATTGACGAGGTTCGAACGGGCTTTACTAAAATAGGCATGGGAGGAATGACCGTCACCGTCATCGTGAGCGTCGCCGGTATGCTGGCCGCCGTCGCCGTATTGGCTTGGCGCTGCCGGGCCGGTCACGCCCCGACGATCGACGCTCTCCGTCGTGCGGGACGAGCGCTCGGGGGTACCGTGACCCGCGCCCCCGACGGCACCTTCCAGCTGGACGCCCTCGTCGCCGGTCAATCGGTTCACCTGGGGTATCAGACCGTGTTCAGCTGCGGGTACCGCAAGGAACTATTCGCGGAGGTCGCGCTCCCCGATCATACCAGCCAACTTGACGTTCATCCGCGAACATTCGCGCCGCACCCGGAGCATGCCTCGGACCTCGCCGATACGCCGTCCGGCGACCTGCCGTTCGATGAGGCCTATCACGTGCTCAGCTCGAGCGAGCATCCGGTGCCCCAGGTCATTCCCGCCGAGGCACGGCGATTGATGATCGAGACGGGTCCGGTGGTGGTCAGGGTCGCCGAAGGCCGGCTCGAGGTGCGTCGAGCGGACGCTTCGATCGACGCCCCGACCATCCTCAACGTCGCCCGAATCGCGGGCTTGTCGGCGCGGGCCTACGCCTGATAGCCGCCGCTACCGCCGAAACTCAACCGAACAGCCGCTCGATGTCCTCAGCGGTGAGATCCGCGATCGGTCCGACGCTGCCACTCATGATCGCGTCGGCCAGCCGCCGCTTTTCACCCTGAAGGGCCACGATCTTCTCCTCCACCGTATCCCGGGCGATCATCCGATACGCGAACACGGGCCGGGTCTGACCCATCCGATACGCCCGGTCTACCGCCTGCGCCTCGACGGCTGGGTTCCACCACGGGTCGAGAATGAAGACGTAGTCGCTGGCGGTGAGCGTGAGCCCACAACCGCCGGCCTTGAGGCTGATCAAGAAGACCTTCTTGTTGTCGTCTTGCTGAAAGCGGTCGACCCCGGCCTGGCGGTCGCGAGTGCCGCCGTCGAGGTATTCGTGGTCGATGCCGAGCGCGACCAATCGGCGCCGGCATATCTCCAGCAGATCCGTAAACTGGCTGAACACCAGCGCCTTATGGCCGGTCGCGACCAGATTCGTCAGCTGCTCGAAAAGAAGGTCGATCTTCGAGCTTCCTTCCTCGCGCTTCGCACCATCGATCAGCCCCGGATGACACGCGGCCTGCCGAAGCCGAAGCAGCGCCTCCAGAACATGAACCTTGGATTTGGCCAACCCCACCTGCGCGATCTTCGTAGATAGATGACTTCGGTAGTACGCCCGAAGCTCCTCATAGTTCTCTCGGTCCTCTTCATTGAGCTCAACGTACATGTGTTGTTCGGTCTTCTCGGGAAGATCCTTCAACACCCCCGCCTTGGTCCGTCGGAGCATGAAGGGGCTCAGGCTTTGAGAAAGCAGCTCGAGCCACGCCTCGTCTTGGGTCTTGCCTTCCACCGCAAAGGTATCCAGGGCCCCCAGCATGCCGGGATTAAGAAACTCGAACAGTGACCACAGCTCATCGAGCCCATTCTCGATCGGGGTGCCGCTGATCGCGAGGCGGTGCTCGGCCTGCAGAAGGCGGCACGCCTTAGCGGCCTGCGACTTCGGATTCTTGATCGCCTGCGCCTCGTCGAGAATCACGCACTCGAACCGGTACTCCAGGAAGTGCAGTATGTCCTGCCGAAGCGTCCCGTACGTGGTCACCACGAAGTCAAAGTCGTCGAGCCGTTCGCGGAGCGCGGCCCGTTGCGGTCCGCGGTATGCGACGCCGGTCAGATCCGGGCAAAACTTCTTCGCCTCGTTGATCCAGTTGAAGACCAAACTCCGGGGCACCACGATGAGCGACGGCTTCGGTTGACGAGGGCGCATGCCGCCCGGGCGGTGCCGATCTTGGAGCATGGCCAAGACCTGCACGGTCTTGCCGAGGCCCATGTCGTCGGCGAGACACCCCCCGTATCGGAAATCCTGGAGGAACTTCATCCAGCCGAGGCCTTCGCGCTGATAATCTCGGAGCTTGCCTTTGAAGCCCACCGGTTCATCGACCTGCCGCCACTTGCCGGCCTTCAGGGACGCCAGGAGCCGATCGAATTTGACATCGACGACCGCCTCGTCGTGGCCGGTCATGAGCGCGTCGATGATGCCGGCTTGAGACGGCAGGAACCGAACCCGAGGTCCGTCGACCTGGCCGACCTTCAGCGCCGATGCGCACTTGCGCAGCCAGTCGGGCGCCAGCCCCTTCGAACCATCCTTCAGCTTGATGAACGCCGAATTCGCCCGAGCCGCGGCCAGGAGCGCGGGCAGATCCCCAGTCGTGCTCCCGTAGTCGATCTCCGCCTCCAGGTCGAACCAGTCGATCCCCGACGTGACCTTGGTCCGCAACTGGCCGCCGGTACGCACGGGCGCCCCGTCGGCTTCCACGACCCAACCGTCTTCGACCAGATCTCGGACCACGTTTCGCAAGGTCTTGGTCGACACGCGAACGTCGCCATACTCCGCTTCGTCGGGGCTCACCGAACCGAGTCCGAGCTGCCCGAGACGGTTCAGGTACGCGCGCTCGGCGACCCCATCGCGCTGGAGCAGCTGCCGGCCTTGCGCGTCGGCCAGGACCCGCCGCCGATCGTTGGCCAGCACCGAGTGTCCGCCGTACTCGAAGGCCACCCGGCCGTAGATGATCCGGCGAACGCCATCGCCGTCGGAGGTGAAGCCGATCCGCGGGACCGGTCGGACTCGAACCTGCGACCAGTGCAACTCGGGCGGAAGCTCCACGTCGGGCAGATTCGGCATGGTCGCAAGGTGGACAAAGAATCGGTCTTGGGCCTCCGCCGGCACCACGATCGGCCCCTGACGGCGCAACCGGTACAGCCAATCGAAGTGGGCCTCGGCGTCGATGCGAGCGATGCGGTCTTCGAAGACCAGCAGTCCCGCGCTCAACGCGAGGCGCGGATCGGCGAGATCGACGATCCGATCCGGCCCTTCCTCGCGGGTCAGCCGACCCCACAGCTTCCACCCTCGGTCCGGGACCCGCTGCACCACCAATCCGAATCGATAGGGCTCCGAATCGTCCCAGACCAGCGGGGCCGACGCTTCGCTCTCCGCGATGCCTTCCAGACGCGCGAACCGACCCGATGACGCCAGCCGCGGCAATACCAAATCGAACAGCCCAGCGCGGATGACCGACCGCCCATACCTGGGGGCGACCTCCAGATGAAGGCGGACCGGATCTTCCGGCGAGCTGCCGAGGAGCAGCTTCAGGATTTCCCGGTCGGCAGGGTTCGGGAGCGACAACGCCTCACGGTCGTCCGTTTCGAACGCGCGCAACGGTCCTTGCTGGTGATCGCGACGGAAGAAGTCGACGACCAGCTGGTCGCGAAGCCGGCTCTCACGCTCGTTGAGCAGATACCATATCTCGGGGGCTGGCCTCGTGTCCTCGCCGGACAGCGCCTCGCCCACTCGGTCTTCGGTTCGAGCCTCGCGACTCGCCAGGCGATCGAGGGCGGCCATCCACCGCGGCGGCGGCCGCGGGAGGGTGGGATTTTTGTCGTCAGGACGGTCGGAACCGTCGGACTGCATCTCGGCAGACGATGTCAAGCGCGTCTCTCCTGAGCGTTTTGCAACGGACGTTACATCGTCCGTCGTCGTGACGGGAAGGTAACCGCAACCCAGATAGACATCAAGGCTCAATCGCTGAAGAGGCGGATCGGTCGCAGTTTGATCTACTGAAGGGAGGTTGCTTACCGCTGGCCGTAGGTGTGCTCGGTCCGCTCCTCGACCCGATCCGTCGCCGGCGGGGGCGCGATCGATAGGCCCGCGACTTCCGCGTACAGGTCGGGGTCGACATCCAGATCTGCGGCGGCCAGAACATCGTCGAGCTGCTGGAGGTTGCGAGCCCCGATCAACGGCGCGGTCACCGCAGGGTGAGCCGCGACCCACGCCACGGCCAGGGTCGCCGGCGGTACCCCTCGCTGTCCGGCCAGCGCTGAGAACCGCTCCGCGAGCTCGTAGTAGTAGGCTTGTTCATACCGGGCCTGGTACATCCGATTGCTTACCAGGCGTCCGACCTCCGGTCGCTGGCGGCCGCTGTACTTCCCGGTGAGGAGCCCGCCCCCGAGCGGGCTGTAGGGCAGCACGCCGAGCCCCTCGGCCTCGGCCATGGGCAGAATCTCGACCTCGGCTTGGCGTTTGGCCAAGCTGTACATCGGCTGCAGGGCGACCAGTGGGGTCAGGCGTCCGTCGCGCGCGATCGACAGGGCCTTCATGGTCTGCCAAGCCGCGAAGTTGCTGACCGCGAGGTACAACACCTTTCCCTGGGACAGCAGCAGTTCCGCCGCCCGCAGAGTCTCTTCCAGCGCCGTTCGGTCATCGAATCGATGAAGGAAGAACACATCGACCCGGTCCGTCCCAAGCCGCTGAAGGCTCTGTTCGACCGCCCGTACGAGATGATAGCGAGAGGTCCCGCGGTCGTTGGGTCCATCACCGGTCGCGAAGTAGGCTTTCGTGGTCACCACCACTTCATCGCGATGGCCGGCGATCAGGCGGCCGAGGATCCGCTCCGACTCGCCCTTCGCGTACACGTTCGCGCAGTCGAAGCAGTTGACCCCCGCATCTCGGCATCGTGCATACATCGCGGCCGACGTCGCCTCGTCGGCGTCACCTCCGAACGACATGGTCCCGAACGCCAGCTTCGAGACTCGCACCCCGGTGCGGCCCAAGAATCGGTACTCCATCTGTTGCCTCGTCGGTCAGGCCGCTTTGCCCAGCCCCGCCCGCGCGAACAGCGCTTCGGGATCCGGCGCCCGACCCATGAACTTCTCGTACAGCGCGAGGGGGTCCTCCCCGTCGCCGCGCTCGAGGATCGCCGAGCGAAACGCGCGCCCGACGCTCGCACTGAACACCCCCTCGGCCTTGAACCGGGTGAACGCATCGGCGTCGAGCACCTCGGCCCATTTGTAGGAATAGTAGCCGGCGGCGTAGCCGACCGACGATGAAAACAAATGGCCGAAGCCGGCGATGAATGCGTAGCCGTCGAACTGGGGCGTGGGCGCGTACTCAGCCATGATCCGCCCCGACGTCTGCAGCAGGTCGGCGGCCGTGGCCGGCGGTGCGCGGGTATGTAGCGCGAGATCCACGGCCGCAAAACCGAGCTGACGCATCATCGCGTTGGCGGCGCGGAAGGTCCGCGCTTTCTGCATCTTCTCGAACAGCTCGTCGGGAATCCGCTCTTCCGTTTCGTAGTGGCGAGCGAACATATCCAAAGCCTCGCGCTCGTAGCACCAGTTCTCCATGATCTGAGAAGGCAGCTCGACGAAGTCCCATGCGACGTTGGTGCCCGCGAGCGCGCGCACCTCCACCCGGCTGAGGATGTGATGCAGCAGGTGACCGAACTCGTGGAACAGGGTTCCGACCTCCTGGTGGTTGAGGAGCGCCGGCTTGCCGTCGACCGGACGCGCAACGTTGGCGCAGATCAGCCCGAGGTGAGGGCCGCGCTGGGTTCCCGGCAACCCCGTCAACAGCGTATTCATCCACGCGCCCCCGCGCTTCGTATCGCGGGGATGAAGATCGGCGTAGAACGCCCCGAGCACGGTGCCGTCGTCATCCCGGATCTCGTACGCCTCGACCTCGGCGTGCCACACGGGAAGGTCGGCGGGCGCGATGGTGACCCCGAACAGGCGCTGCACGATCTCGAACAATCCGTTCATCACCGACGGCAACGCGAAGTACGGGCGCAGCTGCTCGTCGTCGAGATCGTACGAAGCGCGCCGCTGTTTTTCAGCGTAGTAGCCGACGTCCCATGGCTGCAGAGGCGGCGCCTCGGGTCCTTCGATCGACCGTCGAAAGGCCGACAGCGCCTCGTTCTCGACGCCGAACCCCGTTTCGCTGCGGGCCCGCAGTCGAGCCACGAAGTCGAGTGCGGCCTGGCCTGTCTTGGCCATCCGCGGCTCGAGGACGAAGTCCGCGAAATGGTCGTATCCGAGCAGGCTAGCTTGCTCGCGCCTAAGCTCCAGGATCTCGACGATCAGCGCGGGATTATCCCGAGGGGATGCGGCGGCGCGGGTGTTGTACGCCCGATATAGACGCTCGCGAATATCCGCATCGTCGAGGTACATCATGGCCGGCATGTAGCTCGGCGCCTGCAGAGTCAGGCGCCACCCGGACTGCCCTTTTTCTTCCGCGCTTTGACGGGCCGCCGCTCGCGCCCACGGCGGCAGCCCCTCGAGATGCGACTCGTCGTCGACGATCAGCTCGAAGGCCGCCGTAGCGTCGACGAGGTTCTGGCCGAACTTCGACGTGACTTCGGCCAAACGCCGGCTGATCTCCGTCAAGCGCTGCTTCTTTTCCGCGGGAAGCTCGGCACCGTGGCGGCGAAATTCGTCGAGCGTCTTGTCGAGATGACGCCGTCGAGGCCCGGTCAGCGCGCGCGATTCTTCCGTCTGCGCGTACCGCTTCAAGACCGCGTACAGACGTTCATCGAGAGGGATCCCGGCGAAGAACGCGCTGACCTCCGGCTGCACCTGATTGTAGGCATCGCGAAGGGCCGAAGTGGAGCACACCGATTCGAGATGACCGACCGCGGTCATCGTCACCTCCAGCGGCTCGGTCGCCGCGTCGAGGGCGTGAAGGGTCGCCTCGTAGGTGAGCGGACCCGCATTTGCGGCGATGGCGTCGAGGCCCCGCTGGGCCTGTTCAAGGCGCGTCTTCACCGCCTCCACGACGTGCTCGGCTCGGATCTGGTCGAAGCGGATCGCGCGCCGGCCCGTCGGACCGAGGTCGAGAAGGGGGTTGATCGATTCACTCATGGCGTCCTTGTTGCGCGAACGGCAGTGCCGTCCGGCTCGGCGATCAGGTGTATCGGATCTGCTACGGCCTCGTCGACCCCGGGCCCCCACCCCGCGCAGGGCATCTTGACGGGTGAGCGCCCAGCGCCACCGTGAGGCCGGCCGGTGGGCCTGGAGGAGGGTCGGGCCGGGGCCGGCCCCAACCGACAGTGATCGGCATCGCGTCGGCGCCTTCCCGCCCCAACCCTGTGAAAACTTGACGATTTCGCCACCTTTCCCCGCCGGCGCTTGTGCTTCGAGGACCCTCCCGCGTACAACCAGCGAATCCAGGGCGCCGAGGAATCGGGAGGCCTGAGGAGTTGTTGGAGTACCGTATGGAATTCATCGCTTTCGTGCTGCAGGGCCTTGCCGTGCTCGTGTTCGTCGACGCCATATCTTCGTGGTTCATCCCGAACCCGCAGTCGTTCCCGCGGAGCATCACCGCCCCCCTCACCGAGCCGCTGTACGCCCCCATCCGGGCCATTCTGCGGCCAGATCTGACCGGTGGGCTCGACTTCTCGCCGCTGATCTTGGTCTTCGCGCTTCAGGGCCTCGCCCGCGCGCTGGCCCCAGCCGGGCTCGGACTGTGACGTCGGTGCCGGCGAAGCCGGTCGTCTTCCATTTCGACTTCATCTCGCCCTACAGCTATCTGGCGAGCCAGCTCATCCGGCGACCGCCCTACGCCGAGATGGCGTTCGACTGCCGCCCGGTCGTATTCGGCACCATCCTGAGCAAGCTCGGCGTCAAAGGCCCGGGCGAAATCCCCGCCCGCCGCCGGATCGGTCTGCAGGACGTATTGCTCCTCGCCCAGCGCTACGATATCCCGCTCGAAGGCCCGCCGACCCACCCCTTCAACTCGATATACGCGCTACGGTCGGTGTGTGCGGTCGACGACCCGACGGCTCGGCGCCGCCTCACCGACCGCTACTTTCGCGCCGCGTGGGCCGAGAGCCAGGATCTGTCGGATCCCGACGTCCTCGCCGAGCTCGCCAGCGAGGTCGGGGTTCAGCAAGACCCCGTCGCCACCGCCAGTGATCGCGGGATCAGGCAGGCCCTGAAGACCCAGACGAAGGCCCTCATCGACCGCGGTGGATGGGGCGTGCCCACATTCATCGTCGACGATGTCGTGTTGTTCGGCCACGAGCGACTGGCCATCGTCGAGGCGCTCCTCGCCGGCCACCTGACCGTAGACGCGGCTCGGCTCGACGCCCTCCTCGCTCGCCCCCAGCCGGGGCGGGTCGTTTGATCCGGCTCAACCGACCCGCTGCGCCCCGTCGCGGGCCCGGCCGGCGAGCTGGTCCGACGGAAAGGTCTCGGCCAGATACCGATACAGCGCACCGGCCCGCTGCGGGTCGTTGAGCCGCTGCTCGTATAGCTGAGCCGCCATGAAGATGGCTCTCGGTGCGCACGGTCCGGTCAAATCTTGGTCTGCGGCCCGACGACACGCGGCGACCGCCGACTCGAACTCACGCGCTCGTTCCAGTACGCCCGCCAAGCGCAGCTCCAGTTGGGGCGCCAACGCGATCGGAACCTTCCCATCGCGGCAACGTACGAACGCACTCAGCGCCACGAGCCCCGGCGCATTGATCAAGGCTTGCTCGAGGTCTCGCAGCGGATCTGCGCTGGGCTCGACCCCCGCCGCTGCCGTACGTCGACCATGGCCGGCGGCGATATCCGACGCCGGTGGGTAGGGGCCGGTCCCCGCCGGGGGCGCGGGCGATGACGGGGCCCCGGCCGCCGCTGGCGGGGCCAGAGACGGAGGCTCCAAGCCAAACGTGGGGTCCGCGGGCCCCTGACCGGCCGCACCCGGCGGCGCGGGGGTCGCCGGTCGTCCCCCACGAAGATAGGCGTGCGCGCCGGGCGCCATACCCGCCAGCGGAACGACCACCCCCTGGGCCGGAGGCGCGGCCGGATCCAGCGGCGAACCCATCACGGGCGAACCCATCACCGGCGAACCCATCACGGGCGAACCCATCACCGGCGGAGTCGAGGGGCCAAGATCGTATTTAGCGGCCCCCTGGATGACGGACGGTACGGCATCGATGTTTCGCGGCGCGGCCGTCAACGCCGCCGGATCGAGCATCGGCGGACCGTCCAACGCCGCGCCTTCGGTCGGCTCGTCCTCGAACTCGAGCTCGAGGCTGGTCGCGCTGTCGCTCATCGAGCTCGTCAGATCGGCGCCGGGCAGCGCCAGATCCTGTGCGAGCGGTCGCCGGGCGGGAGGCGCGCGCAGAATCTCGGCCTCCTGATCCGACCAGCCCTCGACCTCGATGGGCTCTACGGACCGGTGAGGAACGTTGATCTGACGGGCGTCGTACGGCGTTTGGGCCATCGTCTCCGCCGCCCGCGGAAGACCGGCTTGCTCAGGACTCCATCCCGGCACGTGGGCCGGCTGCACCGGTCCGTGGCTCTTCGAGCCATCGGTGGCCAGCTGCCCTCGCGGCACCGCGTCGGGCCACTCGGGCTCCTCGCCAGCGCCGGCCAGCATCAAGCCGAAGTGCTCGTGGTTCTGGTAGATGAACCGGCCCAGTACCCAGGCCGGGATCAGGACGAACACAACGCTCGTGATTTGGGCCGTGAGCGCCGGAATGAATGGGACCGGGATCAACGCCACGGCAATGCTCGCCCACAGTCCGTAGATCCACCCCACGACCAGGAACACGAAACACGTCAGCACCGCCCCCGCGTACTGCAGCGGCAGCCGAGCGATGATCCGAAGGCCGATGCGAAGGTCCAGCACCGCGAGCACGGAGTCGGAAATGGCCGCCACGACCACCGCGACCGGAAAATAGACCACCCCGCCGACCACCAGCGCCAACAGCACCGGGTCTCTAAACAGCTGCATCGGCCCGTCCCAGTACACGGACTGCCAGGTCACCACGAACGAGACGTACAGAACGGTCGGCAGCCACAGGTAGCTGAGGGCCAGGACGAAACGAAACACCGGGGCGATCAGGGACAGCGGGTCCGTGAAGTCCGCGGGGTCCGGCAGGCGCTCGGAGCCTTGGGCCGCAGACTGGATCACCGAAAACACGTAGACGATCACGATCCCGTACACGACCGTGTACACGACCAGTGCCATCCAGATGTTGAGCAAGGTGACCGGAACGAGTGCTAACGCGCCTCGGCCCAGGTAACAAAACAACCCCAGAGCCACCAACGAAGCCAACCCGTCCATCGTGAAGAAGCTCTTCACGAACGATGGCAGCGCACCCAGAAAGTCTTTGACCTTCCGTTGTCGGGTGAGCTGAGTCGCGAGCCCGCCACAGTGCACGCACACCGGAATCGTGGTGCCCGAGTTCGGCACCCGGCGCTCCGCCGTGCAATCGGGACACAGCGTCCGCTGGCAGACCGTGCACCGCCACCCCGCCCGCTGGGCCGCGTGTACTGTGCAGCTGGTGAACGCGACCGCGGAGCGGGCGGCGGAGGCCACGGTTTAGACCTCGAGCAGGAGCCGGTTCGGGGTCTCGACCAGCTCCTTGATGCGAACCAGACAGCTGACCGCTTCCCGACCGTCGACGATCCGGTGATCGTAGGTCAGGGCGAGGTACATCATCGGGGCGGCGACGATCTGTCCGTTCTTCACCACCGCGCGCTCCACGATGTTGTGCATGCCCAAGATTCCGCTCTGGGGCGGATTCACGATCGGGGTGGACATCATGGAGCCGTACACCCCGCCGTTGGAGATGGTGAACGTCCCGCCCTGCAGCTCCTCGGGCTTGAGCATGTTGTCCTTGGCTCGCTTGCCGAAGTCGCCGATCGCCTTTTCGACCTGCGCGAAGCTCATACGCTCCGCATTGCGAAGCACGGGCACCACGAGCCCTCGCCCCCCGCCGACGGCCACCCCGATGTCGCAGTAGTCGTGATACACGACGTCGGTCCCGTCGATGTACGCGTTGAGGGCCGGGAATGCTTTGAGCGCCTCGACCGCGGCCTTCACGAAGAACGACATGAAGCCGAGCTTGACGCCGTGGCGAGCCAGGAACTGCTCCTTGTAGGACTTCCGAAGGGCCATGACCGGCCCCATGTCCACCTCGTTGAAGGTGGTCAGGAGCGCCGCGGTCTGCTGCGCGTCGACCAAACGCTCGGCGATGCGCTTTCGGAGCCGGGTCATCGCCACCCGTTCCTCCTCGCGATTGCCCGCGGTGACCGGGACCTGCTGCGGCGGACGCAGGTCGCCATAGGTTATCCGACCACCCGGGCCCGACGGTTCGATCGTTCCGGGGTCGATATGTTGCTCGCGCAACACCCGGCGGACCGACGGTGACGCCAGCGCGGACGAAAAGGCCCCATCGTTGGAGGGCCGCGCCCGCCGCGCCGACGCCGCCGAAGGCCGAGGCGCCACGAGCGGCC
>JANQQN010000459.1 GCA_028289325.1 Myxococcota bacterium
CGTCTTCGACGCGATCCCCGAGCGGCTCGCCCTCGCCGCCCGTTACGGCGCCATCGCCTGCGACATTCGGACGCCCAACCCGCGTGCCGCCCTCGACGACCTTACGTCCGGGCGGGGCGCCGACGTGGTCCTCGAGTGCGTCGGCAGTCCCGCCGCCACCCGCAGCGCGTACGATCTCATCCGCCCTGGCGGCCACATCGCCGCGGCCGGGGTCCATACCGAGGCGACCCTCGCGTTCTCTCCCGGCGAGGCGTACGACAAGAACCTCACCTACCGCGCCGGACGATGCCCCGCCCGAGCGATCATGGAGCGAACGATGCCTCTCGTCGCCGAGCGCCGGATCGCCCTCGCGGATCTGTATTCGCATCGGGTACCGCTCGAGGATGCGCCCCGGGCCTACGAGATCTTCGACGGCCGACTCGAAGGGTGCACGAAGGTTCTGTTTACGCCGTAGCCGCGGATCGGACCTTCCCGTCCCTCGCCGCTCGACCCCTCGGACGCCGATCGGCCGAGCTCGGTGGAGCTGGTCGTCAAGACGCCGGCGCAAACGTCCAAGGAAGGTCCGGCGTCGGCGAGCTCGGGGCCGGCGACGGCCCCTGCGTTTTCGGGGGCCAAGATTCGGGCGTCGGCCAGTCTTGAAGGCGGCGGGACAATCCGAGCTCGCCGACCAAGGAGTGCAATATGTTCATCGACCGAGTCTTAGTCAGAATGGGATTGGGCATCGCGTTGGCCGCGTGCGGGTGCGGCGAGCTGCTGGATGAGACGAGCGAGGCTCCGCCCCTCGCGGTGATCAAGGCCCGGCTGTCCGGCGATCCTTCCACGGTCGCCGGCGACGCCATCGCGTTCTCCGTCATGTGGGAACCCCCTACCGCGCTCACCCGGCTCGAGTGTGACAGCGGGGCATGCAGCGCGCCGGACACCCAGGAAGACTATGCGGCGATCGCCGAGCGCAACTTCGACTACGTCGAACGTTTCGGCGCCATCGACTTCGTTCCGGCGTGCGATGGCACGTTCTGGGACGGCAACCTGACGATCGAGGAGCAGCGCAAACAGCTCGAGCAGCTGGAGTCACGGCTGGTGTTTGAACCGACGTTTCCGATCTCCGCCGCGATCGAGCTTCTCGACCCGCCACCGAGTGAAGCTCACTACGCCTTGGAGCAGCAGGGAGGGAGCGGGATTCTGGCCGTCGGCCGACTCGTCGCCTACCTCGACGAGAACGCGAATGGCCGATTCGATCACGGCACGCCAGAACGCGCCGCTGAAACCGGCCTCGCGCTGTCGGCAGACGGGGGCTGGTTGCGGACCGGCGGAGCACTCGAAGGATTCACGGTGCTCTATAAGGCAGGAACGCTGAATCCGCAGCGTCTCGATGCTGCCATTCGCGAACCGCTCGCCGATCTGCCCGATGGCTACACCGTATTTGTTCACCGCGACGGCACGACCCAACGCGCGGTCCCGGATGAGGTCATGGGCATGACGCTGGATTCGGAGGTCCGAGACGACTGGTTCTGGTGTGAGGAGACCCGGTACGGATGGTCTTACCAAGCGGTCGCGTCCGATGAGCCGGGAAGCTGCGTGTTTTGGAACCCGGGCCTCGAGAGCTTTCAGTCGGATTGGGTAGGTCCCAGTGTTTCGGGGGCGGACTCCCCGTGCAGCACGCTCCTGCGAAGCAGCCGGCGGTGCATGGCCTACCCGGAGGTGACCGACGTGCCCGAAGACTGGGCCACGCTGATCCCCGAACAGTGGTCGTGCGAAGACACGGCGGCCATCGACCTCAACGAGCGTCCATAGGTACGCGGGTGTCGCGTCGGCGCAATCCATCGCCGGGGGCCGACCCCGGGCTCGAGTGGGTCCGATGGCTCTACGTCGAGTACGGGTACACCGTACACCAGCGGTGTCTGCGACGACTCGGTAGTGTACCGGAGGCGGACGATGCGCTTCACGACGTGTTCACGCGCGTCCTACGTCATCGAGCTTCCTTCCACGGGGAGCGTCCGCTCGCATGGCTCATCCGCATTAGTGACCGCGTCTGCTACGACCGCTGGAGGCGTCGCGGTGCCGAAGAACGACCGATCGACCAGTCACTGTATGAACGGGTCGCGAGCGGGCAAGACGTGGACGACGTGGAGCGCGCGATCCTGATTGCTCAGCTCGCGGCGGGCTCATCCCCCCCGGTGCGCGAAGTCGGTGTTCTTTATTACGTCGAGGACATGACCCAGGAAGAGATCGCCAGTGTCCTGCACTGCTCGCGCAAGTCGGTCCGAACCCGCCTCGCCGCGTTCAACCGCTGGGTGAAGAAGAGAATCAGCCCCTCACCGGGAGGTGTATCGTGAGTATATTCGATCAGTTCGAAGCCCGTCGCCGAGTCACCTGTCCGTCCACGCTTCGACTGCATCGCTTGGCCTTCGAGCGCCCATCGGCAGACGATCGGCGCCATTTGGAAACGTGCTCGGCCTGCCGGGCCGCCGTCGAGGCGCTTCGTGCCGAGCGCGAACGGTTTCTCCAGACGCACCCGAGTGACGCCTTCATCGGGCAGCTGGCCGCTGACCAGGTGTCGATCCCGCGCCCGCAGCGGCGCTGGGTGCTCGGCTCGGCGCTCGCGATGGCTGCCGCCGCCGTCGTCGTCATCGGCCTCCGACTGGAGGCGCCCAAGATGCGTCTGAAAGGACCCGGCTTGCAGTGGAGTGTCTTTGTCGGTGGAGACGGAGGCCCCGGGCGACGGTACCGCCGAAGTGAAGCGCTGAAGCCGGGGCAGCTTCTGCAGATCGCGGTGCGCACCGAGACGCCCGGGTACCTGGCGGTTCTTAACCTGGACGATCGAGGTCGAGTGACACCCTATATCTCCGGTGAGGGAGACCGGCCGTTGAGCGTCTCCGCGAGCACCGGGCTTTCTCCGCTGCCTCAGGCGATCCGCCTCGATGCATTCGTGGGGCGCGAGCTTGTCGTCCTGGCGTTTTCTCCCAACCCATTCACAGTGCAGCAGGTGCGCCGGCTGTTGCTCGAATCGTTCGCGGAAACGGGCGGGGATCTCGAGGCCGTCGCCGCCTCGGCAACGCTTCACGACGCCTTCGAGGTTCGCACCATGCCTATCCGCAAGGTGGGGTCATGACGAGCCCCTTGCTGTCGATGACGGCGGCGCTCGTCCTTGCCCTGCCTGCGCCTTTGGGCGCGGCCGAGCCAGCAGAGGTTCGTGTCGCGGTCGTGGTGGGCAACAACGCGGGGCTCGCCGACGATGAACCGCTCCGGTACGCGGAGGACGACGCGCGAAGGGTCTACGACGTGTTGACGCGAATTGGCGGGGTGTCGCCGGACCGGGCCTACCTCTTATTGGATCAGCCGGCTCGGAGCCTGCGCAGAACGCTCGCGGTGGTCACCGGCAGAATTCAGGAGCTGGCCAACCAGGCCCCGGTCAGCCTCGTTCTATATGTCTCCTCGCACGCGGATCGAAACGCGCTGCACCTGTCCGGAAGCCGCTTCGGTTACGACGAGCTGAGACAGTCGTTGTCCGTGATGGCGACGCGTTTTCGACTGGTGATCGTCGACGGATGCCAGACCGCCGTACGCGTGCAACAAAAGGGAGGCGTTCCTACGCGACCGATCGATGTCGATCTCATGGCGACACCGCAGACCGAAGGTGAAGTGTTCATTTCGTCTGCCTCCGACGGTGAACCAGCGCAGGAGTGGGCCTACCTGCGCGGGGCGCTGTTTACGCATCATCTGTTGAGCGGCCTTCGCGGTGCCGCCGACTACGATGACAATGGGGTGGTCAGCCTGTTCGAGGCGTACAGCTACACGTACCGCAACACGACCGCGGAGGCGGCTCGCGCGTCGAGGCTCCCGCAAACGCCGAGCTACGAGTTTCAGTTTCGCGGGTTTGGAGATTGGCCCTTTGCCCAGCCGCACAAGTATGGAGCCACGATCGAGCTGTCTAAGGAGCTCAGCGGTCGATACTGGATTGCTGATCGAGCCAATCGATTGACGTCTGAAGTCCGCAAGGAGAGCGGCTACGTTTTGCGGGTCCACGCCAAGCCCGGATGGTATCGCGTCGTGAGTCCGCGGGGCTCGTTTGTCGAGGCCACCGACGTCGATCTGACCTGGGGAGGCGCCCGCCGACTTTCACCGGATGACTTCGTCCGCAGGCCGAACCAGCGCCACACCCTTCGGGGTTCCGAGCCCATCGTACTGCGGCCTTTGCAGGTCCTCGGCGGGGCTGGCGTGGCCGGGGGTACGGTCAGCGGATTGGATCTCATGCCGAGTCTCGCGCTTGGCCTGCGTTACGGTCGCCACCCGTGGTTCGTTTGGATGCGGTTCTTCGGGAGCCAAGGCGACTTTCAGACGACACACCTAGACGTTTCGCATCGCGAGCTGAGAGTCGCGGCGGCGGCCGGCTTCACTCGTTTTCTCTTCGGCGGGATCGAGGGCGCGGTCGGTCTCGAGGTCGAAATCGGATGGGTGCGACAAACATCGACGCGCAGAGCGCCGGACGCTGGAGCGCTCCCCTCGGGCTTGGCCGAAGGCGTCAATGATGGGCTGCTCCTCAGCGCCGGCCCGGTGGTGGCCCTCGCGGTGCCCTTGGACGAGCGCTGGCTCCTGCAGATCGATGGCGTGGTCGGGGTGTCTTGGCTCCCGATCGACGGCGATTCGCTCGACCCGCGCGCCCTCGCTCGGCTGACGATGGCCGTGGGGTGGCGGTTCTAACCCGGAAACCTCACGCTCTTTGTCGGGCGCCGGGTGGGTGGTGGTCACCGGCTGTGGTAGGTTCGCAAAGGGCTATGGGCGCGAAGGCGTGGCTGCTGGTCTACTCCAACGGCAACGTTGCCGCCGACCTGCGTGAAAACACGGTGCTAGATCGCGAGCGAACCGTCGATGTGGCCGCAGCGCTGTTTCCAAGGCATCGCCTTGTCGATCACGAGACTACGGATCTCTACGCGGTCGATCCGCGCGGCAACACTATTCACATCGGCTGTTATGGCGACACGACCATCGTCTGCGCTGAGGGATTCGGTATCGACTATCCGTCGCGTCTCGACCGACATTTCATCGAGGCCCCGTTCGGCGAATCTGCTTACCTGCTGGCTACGCACAGCGTCGTAGACTGGTTTGCCTTTGCCATCTGGAAGGAGGGCCGTCTGGAACGGTCGTTCAGCGCTTCGCCGGAATCCGGAGTCTTGGAGGACCTCGGGGCGCCAATCGACTGCGAGGTCCCATTTCGCGGCGGCGATCGTCCAGCCGTCGACCCGGCCGGAGACGACACGTACCCGCTCGACTTCCACCCCCTCGACCTTTGCGAAGCGGTGTTCAACGAGCTCTGCGGCTTCGTTCTCGAGGGCGAAGTCAAGCCCGAGCACATCGCTCCGGAGAAGTACGTGCTGCTGAAGCACCGACGCAAGTGGCGCTGGCTGCCCTTCTAACGCCGGGCCTGCTCGCTTCACACGACGTCGTCGCCGTTTGGGCCTGAGCATCGGGGAAGAGTCGGGGCCGTCAAGGCGCTCGGCGGCCGAGAGCACGGAAGACGCTGTCGCGGCTTACGAACCTGCGATCCACGCCCCTATCGCTTGAACGGGTTGAGGGTGATCTGGATCCGTCGGTTGGGCACGAACGCACGGCGCGCGGCCCGGCGCATGGCCGAGGCGTTCGGCCGCAGCGGTTTCACCCACGTCTGAAGCTGACGGCGGCGGCTGACGGTCGGGGGCCCGGCCACCACCGGTATCAGCGCCTCGGCGATCTTCGCCGAGCCAGCCTGGAGTTGAGACCGGCGCCGCTGCACCATGAGCGACCGCTCGCGGCCCGAAGCGAGGCGATTCGTTGCGTCGTCGAAGGCCGCGGCCATCGCGCCGGGAACCAATCCACTCTCGTAGCTGCGGCTGAAGGTGGCGGCCAGCAGCATTCGCCGTCCTCGCATTCGGGTGCACTGCACGACGACCTTCGATGCGAGGGCCTCTCGACCGACGAGGTCGAGGGTCAGGCGGAGCTGGAGCAGCTCGGCGAGGTCCGAACAGATCCGACCATCCAGCTCCGGAACCGCATAACCGAACAACACCGCCGGCGGATAGGAGAGGATCGATTGATTGATGGGGATGTTCATCTCCAGGCGTTCCAGCGGCACCGGCTTGCGACCGGGGGTTGGCGGCCAGTGAACGTTGTCGCTGAGCAATCCCTTCAATTCGTTGGGCGTGACGTCGCCCACGACCAAAACGGTAGCGTTGGTCGGCAGGTAGTACTCCCGATACAGCTTCGTCAGGTCATTGAAAGTCACATTGCGTCGTGTGCGGCGGGTTCCGATGATCGGCGCGCTGCCTTTGTTGTTGCTGGGGAACAACACCAGGTCCGCGAGGGAAAAGAGGCTCCGCTGCGAAAAAAGAAAAGCCTCGCTATCGATGACCCCCAACTCGCTTCGGAGATCGGCGAGGGTCAGCGCCGGATTGGTCAGAACGTCAAGGTAGCTCGCGGCCAGGCGTCGCCAGTTACCCTTCGGCGCGTCGAGCACATAGTAGGTGTAGTCGAGCGAGGTAAACGCGTTGAAGCGCCCGCCGCCCGCCAGGAGATCGGCACGAAACTGCCGGCCGCCGACCGCGTATCCACCGTGGAAGATCAGGTGTTCGAGCATGTGAGCGATCCCGTTCTTTCCGTACGGGTCGTTCGATGCCCCCACTCGGATCACCACCCGAAACGCCACCTCCTTTGCGTCCGGCACTCGATACAGGACCACGTCGAGGCCGTCGGGCATCCGAAAGACGTCCAAAGACGGGGCTGCGGATAGGAGGCACCCCGCGATCAACGCGGCCCCGATCATCGCACGCGCCTCCGATTCTGAAGCCGAGGCGCCAGCAGCACATACGCCGCGCGCCCGGGCCGTGCCCACTTGGCGACGAGGGCCCGAAAATCGTCCGGCTCGAGCTCCCGGACGGCTTTCGTCACCGCGGGCCCGAACCATGGGGTCTTCGAATCGGCCATCGCCAGCTCCTCGGCGAGCGCGACCGGAGAGCGGTCGATCAGGTCGAGGTGGTGAAGGAGAACCGTGCGGTACCGCTCGAACGCGGTGTCATCGAGCTGTTCGGCGCGACTCAGGTCCCTGACTCGCTGGTTGATGTCGGCTTCGATCCCCGTCGTCGACGAATCATGAGTAGGCAGGATGAGAAGGAGGAAGTCGAGCCAAGGCCGGCGCACCGAAACCACGGTCGTGCTGTACACCACGCCCATGGATCGAAAGTCTTCTTGCACCCGTTCCCTCAGGATCGCCGCCGCCATCCGCGTCACCGCGGCGTCGGTCGCCGTCCCCAGCGGAACCGGCAGCCCCACCAGGTGAATCTCCACCCGAGCTCGCAGCTGAAACAGCCCCGCTTCCACCGGGGGACGAGCGGTCGAAGCGCGCCGCCGCCCGCCGGCGTAGCGAAGCGCGGCCCGTTGCAGGGAGCGCGACCCGAATCGCCCGGTCACTACCACCGTCGCGTTGGCGGGCCGAAAGTGCTTCCGGATATGAGCCCTCACCTCGGACATGGTCAGCCTCCGAAGAACGTCGCGCTCCCCTTCAGGCTTGGTGCCGAAGCCATAGTCGGACAACGTCGCTTGGCTGAACATCGTGGCCAGCGCCGTGGTATCGAAGCTCGGCGCCTCGTGAAAGAGGCGTTGCCGAGCCTTGCCTAGGCCCTGACGGCCGACGTCGGGCGACAGCAGTCTGGACAGCAAGTCGCGGGCGAGGGTGTCGAAGCTCCCGGCGGGGGCCTCCAGCACGAACGCACACCGGGCGTGGCCGGTCTCCACGCGCAACGTTGCGTCGGCCGCATGAAGCTTCTCGAGCAGCTTGTCGTATCGACCTCGCCGATTGGCGGTCAGCAATACATGTTGCGAAAGGCGAGTGATCCCCGGGGTGATGTCGTCGTCGAGGGCGCCCACGCCGAACTGGACCCTGAGCGCCGCACGGGGCGTGCGACGGTACGCCAGCACGACCGCCGGCCACCCGGCGCGAGCAGGAATCACCCGGTGTTTGCCGATCTTCGGCGGTCGGCTCGGCTCGACCTGACCTGCGCCGGCGAGAAGCACCAGCGCGACCCCGGCGAGGCCCGATCCGGTCATCGACGGCTCCGGTCGGCGACGTACCGATACAGCCGTCGGGTGGGGCGAATGCGGTGGGCATCGGGTCCGCCGTCGACGATGAAACCCATCCGTTCGACTCGTCGTTTGGTAAGCGCGTAGGTCGCCGCGGCCTTGGGATCCGCGGCCAGCTCGTCGAGACGGGCCTTCCACCAGTGCACGCGCTGCCCGCCGAAAGGGAGCCCGGCGA
>JANQQN010000522.1 GCA_028289325.1 Myxococcota bacterium
CACGGGGTTTTCTGCCGCCGGAATGTTCGCGAACCGGTTCGCGGTGCTCCACCCGAATCGAGTCCTCGCGGCGGCCGTGGGCGCCCCCGGCGGCTGGCCGATCGCCCCGATCGCGGACGACGAGCTCGTCTACCCCGTGGGCATCGCGGACCTCGAACGGCTCGCCGGTCGAAGCGTGGACCTCGAAGCGCTGGCGCGGGTCCACTTCTTCTTCTTCCAGGGCGCTGACGACGACAACGATTCGGTCCCTTACCGCGATAGCTACCCGCCGGAGGCCGAACGCTTGATCGTGCGTCGATTTGGCAAGACCCCGGTCGAACGTTGGCCGGTCGCAGAGCGGATGTACCGCGACGCGGGTCTGAAGGCGGTCTTCAGGCTGTATCCCGACGTGGGGCACGAATGGACGGAGGCGATGGAGACCGACGTTCTCGCGACGTTCCTCCACGCCCTCAAACGCAAGCGTTAGAGCCTCACCGACCTTGGCGCCGTGCGCATTCCCGGTCGTCAACAACGACGGACTCTGCTAGGAGGCCGATGTGCCGTCACGCCTTGCTGCGCGCTCGCGCCGAATCGAGCCAGCCGCTGCGGTGATCATCGGTCTTGCTGGCCTCACCGCTTGCGCCACCAAGCCAAGCCGACCGCTCGAGCGCATCCGTCCCGGGGATCGAGGTGCGGTCGGCGGCCGCGACGAACCTCGCGACGGCAACATGAGCGCGATGTCGCTGGACGCCGCGAAAAGGAAGTTGGAAGTCATCCACGCCGTATCCGGCGCCGAGTTTACGTTCTACTGCGGATGCCGATACGAAATTCAAGGCGTCTCCCCCGGGTCCGGGCGGCTCCGCGCCCGAACCCGGATCCGCCGCGACGCGTGTGGGTACGAGCCGAAGGTCAACAGCGAGCGGGCTCAGCGCCTCGAGTGGGAGCACGTCGTGCCGGCGGCGACGCTCGGCGAGCAACGACCGGCATGGACCGACGGCCATAAAGACTGCGTCGACGACGATGGCGAGCCGTACGCTGGTCGGCGCTGCGCGACCAAAGTCGATGGGCTCTTTCAGCGCATGGAAGCGGACATGCACAATCTCGTGCCGACCATCGGCGAGATCAACGGCGAGCGGTCCAACCGCCCGATGGGGATCGTTCGCGGGGAGCCGAGGTCCTTCGGCCGGTGTGATTTCGAAGTGAGGGATGGTGTCGCGGAGCCCAAGCGGAGCCTTCGGGGCGACGTGGCCAGGATCTACCTGTACATGGACGCCGTCTATCCGAGCGCTGGGATCTTGGATCCGCAAGGGCGGACCATGTTCGACGCGTGGTCCAAGGTCGACCCGCCGACGCGATGGGAGTGTGAGCGTGAACGGCTCATCGCCCAGGCCCAAGGGCACACCAACCATGTGGTTCGCGCCGCGTGCAACGAACGGTTCGGAGGACCCGGCCGCGCGCTCGACGTGCCGTAGCGACGCGCGTGCGCGGTCGGCTGACGAGCCGGGCGAAGATGGACCGGCCGGCCTCGTCCCTTCATCCTGACGGCGCGGCGCTTACGACGCTCGATACGTCCACGGCCGCGGTCTCCCGGCGGTTGTCCCGGTCCGGTGCCTCTTCTAGGATGCCGATCATGAGCAAGGTGAGCTGCATGGTCTTGGCGCTCCTCGCTATGGCCTGCTCCAAAGTCGACACTCGGCGCCCCCAGACCTCCACCCCCGCATCGGCGCCCGCGGTTGCGCCCGTGCGGCAGGCGTCGTCGATCCCGGCCTCGGAACCACAGCCATCGGCGGATCCCGAGGCCACGGCCGGCGGCTCGTGCGTAGCCACGTCGGAGTGCTCATCCGGGCAGGTGTGTACGACCGAGTCTGGTGCCTGCGAGCCACCGCCGGGATGTAAGCCCGGCGACATGTGCGCGACGGTCTGCTACGGAACGTGTGTAGTCGCGGCCGAGCCGCCCTCCAAGGACGCCACCGTCGAGTGCGGGGGCAATGACGACTGCCGCCTCCACGCCAACTACTGCGACACCTGTCGGTGCGACGCGCTTCGAGCGGACGCGGAGGCGCCCACGTGTTCGGGGGCGAAAGTCGACTGTTTTGTGGATCCCTGCCGAGGAAAAGTCGCTCGTTGCGTAAACTCGGCCTGCACGACTGCACCGCAGTAGCGCCCCACGGTCGACGCCAGCGGCAACCGTAAGATACGATGTCCGGCGACGTGCCCGAACCAGCATTCAAAGCGGTCAGCCCGATCGACGGTCGCCATCTCGATGGAGACTTCGTCGATGCTTCCTCGACGGAGATCGACAACGTCGTCGACCATGCCACCCAGGCAGCGGCCGCCTACGGGCGTTTGGGCAAAGACCAGGTCGCCAGGTTTTTGCAGGCGGCGGCGACGGCGATCGAGGCGCTGGGCGAAGCACTGATCGACCGAGTGCACTTGGAAACCGGCCTTCCTCGCGCTCGCCTCATCGGGGAGCGCGGTCGAACCGCCAACCAGCTGCGGCTCTTCGCCGAAGTGGTTCGGGAAGGCTCTTGGGTCGACGCCCGGATCGATACCGCCATCCCCGATCGACAACCGGTGCCGAAGCCCGATGTTCGTCACGTACATCGACCGCTCGGACCGGTCGTGGTCTTCGGCGCCAGCAACTTCCCTTTGGCGTTCTCGACTGCCGGCGGCGACACCGCCTCGGCGTTGGCCGCCGGCTGCCCGGTGGTCGTCAAGGGCCATCCGGCCCACCCCGGCACGGCCGCGCTGGTAGCCAAAGCGATCCGTCAGGCGGCCGATTCAACGGGCGTCCCGGACGGTGTCTTTTCCTTGGTGCAAGGCCGTTCGTTCGAAGTCGGACGAAGGTTGGTCACCCACCCGAAGATCAAGGCGGTCGGCTTCACGGGCTCGTTCCGCGGCGGAAAAGCGGTCTTCGAATACGCGCAGTCGAGAGATGAACCGATCCCCGTGTTCGCGGAAATGGGCAGCACGAATCCGGTCTTTGTCCTACCCCAAGCTGCGGCCACCCGCGCCCGGGAGATCGCCAAGGGGCTGGCGACGTCGGTCAGCCTCGGCGTCGGCCAGTTCTGCACCAACCCCGGGCTGGTGTTCGTTCAACGGTCATCGTCCACCCACCTGCTCGATGACCTTCGCGAGAACGTCCTGGTGACCCCGCCCGGCACCATGCTCACGGCAGGGATCAAAGAAGCGTACGACCAGGGTACGCGCCGACTCGCCTCGACGCCTGGCGTGATCAACATGGCCACCGGCCAGCCGGAGCAGGGACCAAACCAGGCCGCCACCGTCGTCTTCAAGACCGGTCTAGATAGCTTCCTGCGCCACGAAGAGCTGGCCGGCGAGGTCTTCGGACCTTCGAGCATGGTCGTGGAATGCGAAGACAAAGACGAGATGCTCGAAGCCGCGCAGACGCTCCGCGGCCACCTCACCGCGTCGGTCCACGCGACGCCCGACGACGCCCAAAACTACCGAGACTTGCTGGACGTTCTGGAGTCGAGGGTGGGGCGTTTGATCCTGAATGGGTATCCGACCGGCGTCGAGGTTTGTCCATCAATGGTGCACGGCGGACCGTACCCCGCGACGACGGTTCCCCAGTCGACGTCGGTCGGAACGAACGCCATTCGGCGGTTCGTCCGGCCCGTTTGTTACCAAGGATTCTCAGACCGTCTACTGCCGGATGCGCTCAAGAACAGCAATCCCCTCGGGATCTGGCGCCTGATCAACGGCCGTTTCACGAGAGCGGCCGTCGGCGCCGAACCCTCGGGTTAGTCACCCGGCTCGAATTTACAGCGTCTTACGCAAGATCATGGGTTACAGTCGGGACGCTTCTACCGGTTCAAGGAGCTGAACGACAAAGGGGACGATGGCCGTGATCATCGCGACCAAGGACCGGCCCAAGACCAAACATTTGTTCCGTTGCCGCCCATGCTCGGGTACGGTAGCTGCTTGGGGAGGGACGATACGACAGTGGTTCGCTCTCGTCCGCATCCAGATGACCGATGGCGCTGTGTCTCCTTCCCTCACGCAACGCCGATGCCGTCCGGCTTAGCCCGGACGATGAGGCCGCCTTCGACGCGTACATTGCAAAGGTCGTTCGGCAGTACGTGATTCTCAGCGCACTCCTGATGCTGCTGTTCATCCTGGCGAGGTGGCCACTCGACCTGTACGTCCTCCCGGAGGACGCCGTATCTGCGATGGCGCAGACACGGATCTGTGGCCTCGGGGTGGTGCTGGGCACGGTCGTGATTTTCGGGTTGCTCAAGCCGAAGGGCCGTAGTGCACCGGTCACCGCAATGCTGTGCTATGCGACGTTCGCGGGCACGGTCGGCTATTGCTTTGGACGTACGGGCCATGACCACGCATACCTCCTTGCGAACGGCAGCCCTCTATTGATCATCCCGGCGGCTCTTATCCCCGCTGAAATCTGCGCCCGCGCCCTGGGGACGGCGTGCATCTCCACGTCTCTCTTTTTGGCCTGCGAAGTCGGTCATCCCCCGGAATCATCGATGCTACTCGAACTGGCTCGGGCCCTCTTCTTCGCATCTGCCATGGTGTTCACGATCGCGATCGGAGAAGTGTCCTTCCGCACGACCCGCACCGTCTTCTTCGAACGAAGAGAAGCAGAGCGCGTCCGTGGAAAGCTGGCGCACTTGACCGAGCATCTGCGGGCTCTTGTCCAAGAGCGCACCGAGGCGCTGCGCACCCTCGCCCAGCATCTCGAGTCTGTCCAGGAAAACGAGCGGCGGCGAATCGCCCGCGATCTCCATGACGACCTCGGTCAATCAGTGACCGCGATGAGGTACACAGTCGCGCGCCTCCGCAACAAGCTCCAGAGACCATCGGATGCACCAAACCTGCTGCTCCTCGAGGATCTCTCCGCCATCCTCGACGGAACGGCCCAGACCGTTCGCGCGGTGGTCGCCACGCTCAGCCCTCGAATCCTCGAGGAGCATGGGTTGGCTGCGGCCGCCGAGTGGCACGTTCGCCGCACGGAAGAAACCGCCGCTATCGCTTGTGAGCTTCACTATGGCGTGGCGAACGCGGACGCATGGGAGCACGTCGAGCCCCGCGTTGCCCTAGTTGCGTTCCGAGTGATTCAAGAGGGCACGACGAATGCGCTCAAACACGCCGACGCGACATGCCTCGAAGTTCGTCTCGATCTTGACGACACCTCTATCACGGTGGAAATCCGCGATAATGGCGTGGGTTTCGAGGCGAGCCGCCAGCGGAACGGCTTCGGCCTCTTCGCGCTCCAGGAACGTATCCAGAGTCTTGGCGGCAGAATGAGCGTGGACAGCGTAATGGGTGAGGGAACACGGCTCCGCGCACACATACCTCATCGCGGAACCGCACTGTCGGCGTCTGCAACGCCCAAGGAGACGACATTATGATCCGGATTTTTATCGCGGACGATCACGAGTTTGTGAGGGTCGGCATGCGTCAACTGCTGAACGAGGTACCGGGCTTCGAAGTGGTCGGCGAAGCGACGAACGGCCGGGAGGTGTTACGGGCCAGCCTCGACCGTGACTGTGATGTGCTTGTGCTCGATCTCTCCTTGCCCCGCGTCAGCGGCGGCGAGGTGCTGCGGCGTCTTCGCGAGCGCTGGCCTCAACTGCCCATCGTGGTCCACTCGATGTACTCGGCGGACCAGTTCGCTGGTCGCGCCCTTCGTGCAGGGGCGCGCGCGTATGTTGGCAAGGACCAAGCTCCTTCAGACCTCGTCGAAGCCATCCGGCGCGTTGCCACGACGCCCGAGTATCTCGAAGACGCCGGGTCATCGACTCCCGAGAAGTTGCGAGATGCGTGCGCTTCTAAGCGTCCTCATGAGACGCTCACTCCACGCGAGCATCAAGTCTTCCGTCTGCTCGTTGACGGCAAGAATGTATCTGAGATCGCGGCGGAGCTCGACGTGCACTCGTGCACGGTAAGCAACTATCTCGCCAGCATCCGGAAGAAGCTCCACGTGGGCTCGGTCGCCGAGGTCGTCCACTACGCCTACGCCGAGAGACTGATCGAAGCCGAGATCCTGTGACTCAACCTGCGCATCGTCACTAAACAGCCGTCTCGGGCACCGCCGTGCTAGGCTAGGCCTTTAAACAAGCGTTCCGCCGGCTCGGACCCTGCGCTCTTTCTTGGCGGGCACCATCATTATTGACGTCAGCGATACGCTTCCAGGGGATGGTTCGGTCGGCTCCGTCTACCAACGAAGCCGACCGAACCGGCGCTACCACCAAGCCGCTAGCAGGTCACAGCTTAGCGACGACCCGCGCACGCACCTACGGACCCCGAAAGTGCCTGTCTGCATGGAGTGAATCAGTTCCACAAATCGTCAGGTTCATAACAAATCGTCAATATCGTCAGGTTCATATTGCCTGCCGTTTCCAAGACCCACTTCCTGACCCTCTCTTTGAGCAACATTGTTCGGCGCAGCACGCCCATCTCGCGGCCGCCTCTGCCGCTTTCCAATTCTGGCTACGTCATCCCCATTCATGCGGACGCCAAAACGAATCGGGTCAACACCACCACGAACACCGTTACGTGCCTGATCTGATAGGGGTCCAACCCCTCCCTCTCGTGTCAAGGCACTCGTAGACGGTTGATCCGCCGACAAGGTGCTCCGCTGAAAGTGCTGGCGCGGTTGACTTCGAGCCGACACCACGTTCGTCGTCCTGGCTGATCGGGGCCATCGGGGCAAGCGAACCGGTATGTTCCCTAACATGCCCTGCGCTGCCTCAACCACGTCCTCAGGATAACGGCCCGTTCCCCCCCCGAAGACAAGGCCCACTGCCGCCCCAACGCCCACTGCTATACCCACATCACCGCCATCTATGCCCTGCTCTCCATCGAACATTTCGGTGACGAGCCCAGCAACCGCCCCTTCCGCTGCGCCGGTAACCGCACCGGCGAACGCGCCAGCGCTGGTGCCGAAGCCATAGGACGCGGCGGCTACACTGAACACAGGGGTAAGCGCGAGGCCGAGGCCTAGGACGACGAACGATAGGCCAAAGCCCAAAAAGAAGGCAGCTGCCTGTTCCCCTGCGGTATGGCCGCTTTTTCTCGCCAGGTTCACCGCTTGGAGGCCCACTGCAGTACTCGCGAGCATTATCCCTAGGAGAGTGATCACCGCTACATGCCCGGACGGGTCGTTGTACATGACGGGGTTGTTAAGCGCATAGGCGTACGGATTGAACGCACCGAGCATGTGTGGATTACGCGCGCCCGGCCGGTCATCCGCAGAGATGAAACGTCCGGTTATCGAGTCGTAGTACCGCGCATTAAAGAAATACAGCCCCGTGTCCGGGACGCTGTCTTTGTGCGCAAACTGTGGAACGTGAATCGAGTCGTCGCCATAGCCTGCTGTCTCGAAGGTCTCACCGTAAGGCGTGTAGACTGCCCGTGAAACAATATGGCCATCCTGATCGATGATGACCTGAGCACTACCTACATGATCTCGAATATGGGCGTGCCATACTTCGGTTAAAGATAGTGAGCGAGCACTCCGACCGATGTGCATCCCCGGTTCATGAATGTCGTTACCACACCCAGCGATCGAAAGTAGAAGAGTCGACCATGCCAAGCTCATCGCCATAGCCCTACGAACCCGGGAATAGAGACGATCTCGCAGTGACGCGACCAACCCAACGCTTAGCAAGATGACGCAGGACAGCAGAACGAAAAGCCTCTGCGGCGAAGCAAACTCGTTTAGCCCTTTGACGAGGCGATCTACGCGAGCAAACACGCCTCCTTGAAGCGAGGCGTCCTCCGCCGCTCGGAGCGGGACGTCGCCTGAGGTCGTCACCGATGCAAGTACGCCGTTCTCTCCAACTATATACTTCGTGTGCCGCTCAGCACCCCCAACTTGGACAATCTCGTACTCACGAGAGGGTCGAATGACCCTTCGGACCACCTCATTCGGCCACGTAGGCGCGAGCCGCTCGTGGAAAATACGGTTCCCGCTGTGGTCATAGCCAAAACGTGCGACCACCCGGGCTGCCGGTTGCTCAGCATCCCAAACATGAATCTCCGTGAGGAGGTTCTCATGGTTGAAGATGTACTCATAGTTTTTGTACAGATCCCCAAGCTTGAGGTCTCCATCTTCTGCGCCTTCGGACTGTAAAGCCGTCCGTTGGTCGGGTAGGAAGGCGGGCTGGCCAACTGATCTGAGATTTCCGCTCTCGTCGAATGCGCCTGTGTACGGGAAATCAACAACCCCGTTCGATGCGCAGTAACGGTACTGCCCGCTGCGAATCTTGTGGTCACCGCCCCACACCGGCGACTCAAATACGAGCTCGCCAACCATGCCCGGGACTTCACTACAGTCGTTGAGCTCACTTTCTGGCCTTTCTGCGTCGTATGCGTAGTCATCTGCCGACAGGTGGCCCTTGCGCAGCAGCCGCCCTCCTTTCGAGTACGCATATCGGCGTACGCCGTACGGGCCCATAGCCTTCGTGAGGCGACCTAGCCCATCATACGCAAATTCCTGGTCTCCATCGCCGGATATGGACGATGACATTTCATTTGTGACTGACCGAATGCGGTTGAATTCCCACTCAAAAGACCTACTTTGCCAGAGCGAAGAGCCCCCGCGCACGACGGCCGAGGACATCAATCGCCCATTCGTGGAGTATTCAACTGCCTGCCGCAAAAACTGTTGACCTGAAGAATTGTCATAGTTGAAGGCGCGAGCTTGATCGAGCCAGCTATAATGGCGGAGCCTAACAATGGGTTTTGTGTTAGCTACGGAATCGCCAACACCGTAATCCGACGGAAGCCGATATTCGTTGTATTTCACGGTCTGGACTGCTCCGTCTGGGTAACGGATCGTCTTGACGCGCCCATCAAATGCGTAGTCATAGTCGGTGACATACACATTTCGCTCCGACCCCGCGGCGATCCCGGGAAACTCGACAATACGCTTCATCGTTCGACCGTACGGGTCATAACTATATGCCGTATCGCTCAAAAGATCCTGCGCCCCACCGATATGCCGCCTGTAAGCTATGGCCGTCGGCTTATCCAGGTGAATAGAACCATAATGATAGCTGACTTGAGTCGCGCTACCTTGCCCCGTTTGCGAACGATATTCTTCGACTACGCGACCTAAGCTGTCGTAGGTAAACGCTTTGGACCGTCCCTCGCCATCGACCTGAGCAGCAAGCTGTCCTAGTTCATTATACTCATAAGTATTCGTGACGCCTCCGGCGAAGGTGTCGGATATCCGCCGGCCCGTACTGTCATAGCTATAGGTGGTCACTACGCCGTCCGGATCAATCACTTCCACCAGCTCGCCAAATCCGTTGTAACTATACCTGGTCGTTGACCTGTTCTGCCATAGAACATTGAACGAACCCTCAAAGAACTTGCACTTGTATCCCTCACCGAGACTATTCACATCGACATGTTGCACTCGAGCCGTCCGGCCGAGCAGATTTCTCTTCACGACTGAGCAGAGCGTCTCTTCGTACACACCGTCGACAATCGAGCCTTGAGAGACCGCAACGTCGCGCCCTGAATAGGAGTACCGCTTCACGATCACGCCATCGCTTGTTGGAAGGATCAACCCGGGGGTGTCATCGCGTCGCTGCTCCGGGGGCAGCTCTTCTTGCAGAACTCGCCCATAGTCATCGTAGCTCACGGATGCGTACGGGAAAACTGAAGTATTCGTACTTGGGTCTGTTCGAAGCGGCAGGCCTGTCTTAACTACGCGCCCGGCGTCGTCGAATACGTTGACCTGATGATACTTTGTTTTAGGGCGCTTTTCGCTCCCGCTAAAATGATTCTCCATCTCTTGGATGATCTCACCGCGCAGATTCGAGTGCGTCTCCAGCTCCACTGATTCGGGATGATTCCAGTCCGAGATCGTCCGCGTTTTGTGGCGGATCATCTGTTGCCACAGATCGGAAGAGAACCGCGCAACTTCAACCATGGTCCCACTGGGATCTTGCATTGCTTGGCTCAGGCGTCGGCCCCAAACGTCTCGGTCATGCGACGTCTTCACTCCCGTCTCGCTGGTTTCAGTTATGAACTCGCCGTGATTCGGATCGACTGTCATCGTCCTAAAGGCGACACTCTCTCCATCCGCGTCCTTCACTTCGACCCGCACCGGATACGCGTGATCGTCGTCGTAGGTGATGGATTCGGTGCTGCCCGTCGGTGCCATCGTCTGGCTCTTGAGCCCGCGGTCGTTGTAGGCGTAGCTTGTCTCCATCCAACCGCCTCGGCCGTCTGCATCATCGACGCGGATTAGATTGTATTCATCGTCGTAGACGAACCTTTGCCAGTTGCGTTGCTCAGAACTCGTTTGAACGTAGCTTTCGGTGACAAGACCCAAGCGCCAACGACCAGCGGAGACATCGTTCAAGTACGTCCGTCGATGGTTCACAATAATCATCGGTTCCTTATCGGTCTTTTGATCGAGATACTCCTCCCGCTCTAACGTTGGCTGCCCGTAGTCGTCGTACTCGTACGTCGTTATCTTCTTGATCTGGTCGAGGTGGTGGTTCACCGTCCTCCGCTCGGGCCGCACGCGGTGCTCGACGAAATTGTACACGTAGGTGCTTGTCGTGTGCGGTAGTTCAACCCCATCCTTGACCACTATGGTTTCAATGCGTTTTGGGAGTCCTGCAAGGGGGTGGTATCGTCTGAAGGTTGTCCGCGTCAAATGCTTGGCGCCGGCCTTGTTCGTCACTCGCTCAATACGGTCGAAGGTGGCTGGATTTAGCGCCTTCTCATTCCCAATGTACGTGCCATAAGCCATATGCCACGTCTCCGAAGAGTCGTCTGGACCACCGTAATTCTCAGTGAAGCTTTCCACGACGTACCCGTATGGAGGGAGCCTTTTGTAGCCATCGGCGACGCCATCCACGACTGGTAAGGGCTTACGGCGATCTACGTTCCGCACGTAGTCGATGGTAAATTCCTTCTTGCGTCCGGTCTCAACGTGGGTCAGGAAGCTCCACTTTCGGGTGTTGAACCGGAAGTAACGTGCCGGTTTATAGTCGCCGTCGGCCCGAGGCTCCCCTTGCACGATGAGATCGGTTGTACCGTTATTGTCGAAGTCGTCGGCCAGGAGTAGGGCCAAGGGCCCGCCTGAGAGGCCCTGACTATTAATTCTCCTAAAACGACCATCTGGGCGCCCGAGACTGACTCCTAATGCGGGACTGGGCCAGTTGCTGGCGGCAGCGTCTGGCTTCCTGGTCACCACCAGGTCTGTTATCCCGTCACCGTTCAGATCTACGGCGTGGATATCGTGGGCCGGGTAATGAAGCAGCAGGGGGTGGTCCCCCTCCTCTAGACCGAAGCCACTTACGGTGGCAACTACCCGGACCATACGGCCATCGCCACGCGACATATATAGTACCGTTTGTTTAGGAGTGGGTGGGCTCAGAGCATGTGGATGGCGCGGGTACACTAGGAAATCGGTGAGTCCATCGCCGTCGAAGTCACCCGATACGACCTCGCGTCTGTTGCTGCTCTCTTCGTGCGTCAATAGGTTGTTTAGTTGATTTTGACTGATATTGGAAGGCTCCCAAGGCTTCACCGAGAAGCGCCCCCCGTCCTCGGCCAAATAGATCCAGCCTCCGTTCTCCGCGGTGCCGAAGCGAGCTGATCCGACGAGGAAGAGATCCATCTTGCCATCGGCATTAAAATCTCCTGGCAGATACAGGTTGTCGGGGTCTATATCCAACGGGTGACCAGGGGTACTTGACTTCATCTCCGCTCCTTCGGCGACGCCAAGCGTCTCCAAATGAGCGTGTGTAATGTTGTACATGCTTGGATCCCCACGGCCGTAGTAGTCACCATACATCTTTTTAAGACTTTGATAATTACACGGGCCAAAATGGCTTTGTATGCCGTCAGGCGTCTTATAAAAGCGCTCAACGCATTCCAATGAATCCGCCGGGTTGCCTGGGTCACGACGAATCAGGTGAAAAGAAAACCCGTTGTGACCTCTGGCGAGTGAATAGGCTGCAGGATTCTCCACGTCTTGGAAGATGTGGGCCCCGTTGTTGAATTCCACACCGTCGAAGGAGAGCAGACGCATAGACCCACGGCCTGGATTGTTCGACCTCCCGTCTTCTACATCGTACTTCACCAGATCGGCGTAGCCATTCCCATTCACGTCGCCAACCGGATAAAATTGACGATAGTCGTCGTCAGTCTCGAGCGTCAGATTGATATCATGGACCATTGCGTCGACGCCATCGGCCCATCCCAATCCCGGAAGTCTGTTGCTCCACGTAAGCGTTTCAGCAGGAAAGCAACCGCCGCCCGCCAGACACTGGCGGATCCTCCCCAACTGGTCGCGCGAGTCGTGGTCGAGCTGATACCCATAGAGGGGCATGGTGTCACCATCGTTGTTCGTACGCACTTCGATGCGACTAAGTATCCGTGAGTATCTAGCCCGGGAACTGCCATTGTAACGCCACCTCCGACGGACTGCGTCTTTGTAGGAGAGCAAAATCTGGTGGCGTGGCGGATGATTTGTACCACCCGTGTAGTCGATTCGTGTCAGCAGCCGTTCTGAGTGGGGCGCGGATGATGAGTACGTATATAATATGTAGTTACCATGCGAATCGCGAGTGCGGCTCGCAAACCAGGTGAACGGCCGTTCCTCGTTCGTCGTGAGGCGCGCGTCGGCCGTCGTTCCATAGCTCGTCACTCCACCGTCCGGCGTTCGAACCTCGAAGGTGCAAGGCGCGCCGGCACAGAGCTCTGTAGATGGAATGATGCGAACGTTGCTATCGATATAGGTCCGGTACCCCGCATCGCCATTCAAAGCGACCAGGCGCTGGTCCCCGTAACAAAGAGGACCATCGGCTTTATCCAATCGAGGTCCGCCATTGAATCCGTCGAGCGCCTCCGCGTGGCGGCAGCGATGGATGTATGGCGGAGCGGCGACCAAGTTACAGCCGCGTCCAGCGCCGCCGAATCCCCCGGGGCTGACACACTTGATCTCCAGCGTCGGCGTCAGCCCGGCTACCCCCGGAGGTACGGGGAGCTTGGCCGTGTAGACTCCCGCACCGTGGTTGTCGACGTCGAAGTCTGATTGAATCGTTCCCATTGCGTGACCAGGAACGAATTCCTCAAGAGGCGAATCGGGCGTTTGCGCGGCTACGCTACCGAGCAGTGACGACTGCAGCGACCATGCCGATAACAGCAGGATGGCCATACGAAGGATAGCAGACATTGAGCTCCTCATCTGTCGAGTCATTCCGTCCTGCATCCAGTGATGCGGACGTACCGTTGTCGGGGACACAGCCCTAGGCTCTGTCTACAAAGAGAGAGTAGAAAGAGCGCTGTAGCAGACGCTCGCCCGCTTGGTCGTCGTCGTCGGAGAATCACTATCGAAGCAAACATTTGTTCTATTGCCGACTGACGCACGGCACGATAGTGATACGTCGGTATTTTTCTCTGGTCGTCGCATCGCACGTTCGTGGATACGTATCGTCATATCCCAGGATATTGCTGTGTTCCGTGGATACTATTCAACTTCTTGTCCCGGGCTGCTTTTGAGTACCAGGGCGCATGAGTGCTCGGTTAGAAATGCCGCGATAATGTTTGTCCGACCCAGGTACTCAAGGCCGGCGAGGACGTCGATGACCGCAATGCAATTATCAAGGGAGCGTGTGCAACCGAAACGTCGAGGGGTGGTTGGTCGAGCACGGCTACGAAGCTCGGTGGCATTGAGGCTAGATGGCCCCGCTACGGCCGTCGACGATAACTTTCTGCTACGTTTCGAGTCTCGCCGTCTCGATCATGTAGACGGAAGTCGTCATCCGTCGAGGAGCACGACTTGGTATCAATTCGCCCGAAACATGGGAGGTCCGAGCAATGGTGAGATTTGTCAACGCCCTGCCGGTCGCGATCGCGATCGCTTCTGTTTCTTGTGGCTCGGAGACGGGAGCACCACCACCACCCGCGCCCGAGAACCTGGAGCTCAACGAAACGCTGCTGAGCTCGAGCGGGTTTACCGTGCAAAGACACGGGATCTTCGCTTTCTGGTGGGACTCCAGATTCGACCACTCCGCGCAGGTCAATACCCTGGGCCGGTGGATGGAGGAGATTCGGAGAGACATAAATGGCCTCGGCGTCTCCGACCCCACGAGTGTCGAGCGCGGGTACTACACGAACGTGTACATCCACCATGGTGAGGATGACGAGTTTCCGAGCGGGTGGGCCGTGGGTGTGGGTTACGACGCCCTCGGCGTTCCCTACATGACGCTGACTCCCGACATTGCCTTCAATGACTACGGCGTCGTAGCGCATGAGGCCTTTCATGTTTTTCAGTCTTCGTCTGAGTATCACTTCGTCGACGAAGAACGGGCCGCCCTTTGGATCATAGAAGGCTTGGCTGAGTGGTATAGGATGTCTCGGAACAGCGAAGCGGTCCGAGCATTCACCAACGTCATGGCCATAAGGGCTACGCCCGATCTGGCGTTGTGGGAATTCGAGCCGCGAGTGGAGATCGCAGAAGACACTTTGACGGAAGACCAAGAAGAAGCGCTCGGTTGGGTGTACGGCATTCGACCGTACGCGAACGGCGCATTCTTGTACTACTTGACCGAAGTCAAAGATGTTTCTCATGAGGACGTCATCGGCTCCATGTTTCATGGGCAACGAATAACGCCGCAAGAGTATCTCTTCCATAGCTTGGGTGAAGAGAGGCTTAGGAGCCTTTATACTGAATGGGCCGCTCGGAATGCCGCGGGATTCGACTACGTGACCGAGGAGCAGCTGGCTGTCTCGGACTATGAGTTCTTTGCTCAACGGATGCCCGACCGGCATATCCACGAGAAGCCCTACGTCCATGATCTCGAGGGCGACAGCGTGACGGGTGTATACGAATCCGACGATCTTTATCGACCCAAAGCATGGGGATACAACGTCATTCGAATCAACAACCCGCCCGTAGGCGCATACTCACTCTCGATCCACGGAGATGAGCTGGGCTCGGCGGGTACGCCGGCTCATTTCCGCGGTCGAGCCGTCGTGAAGAACGCCGAAGGCCGGGTCACTTATCACCCCGTCCTCATGGATGACACGTTGAGCGGGACGGTAACGGTTGACATAAAGAGCTCGGACCATGAGATCTTACTGGTCGTCGCGTCTGTTCCCGCGCTCTTCACCACAAACGAGTCATTCGGTTACTCGATCGAGATTCGCCAGCCCTAGGCACCGCGCCGGGGGAGATGGGCGCCGTTCATCGGCGCCCATCTCGGTGACCGGCGAGACTGCAACGCGACCATCGGGAAGATCACGGAGAACGAGCTCTACTCACCGCCGCCCGACGCTCCAGTGTTGATCCCGGGCGCCGCCCAGCCGCTTTCGTTGATCCAGCCCCGCAGATACCGGCTGTTGGCCACGACGGACCGATACGGTTCCTCGTCGAGGGGGAGGGGCAGAGGGGTCTTCTTGATCCGAAGCGAGTAGAACTTCCTCAGATCACGAAAGGCGGCGGAACGATAGATCTCCTTCGAGATATCGAGATAGGCGCCGAGGGCCGCTCGTTCGCCGTCCGACAGCTGTTCCGCGCAATCCGGACACCACGCGGCGACGGATCGCGGCTGAAACAGCGCGGCAGAGACCATCGTCCACGACTTCGACGTCACGAACGCGTACTCGAGTCGCGGGTCGTCGTCGGTCACCGGAGCCGCGTCCCGGCTCACTTCGTCGAGCGTTCGAGGTCCGGCGACAAAGCTCCCCAACATATGAGTCCGATCGCCGATCGAGATTCTGTTCAGGTCGGCGAGAACCGCTGGCGCACGCCGAAGTCGGTCGCGAATCTCCTCGGGATGAAACTCGATCCGTCGGTTCTTTCGCCCCATGAGGACGAGTTCGGTCCAGCTCCCGGAAACGAGAACCGCATCGGGAAACACGTCGACGAACGACCGGATCATCGATAGCGCGACGGGGGCGGGCACCTGATAGATCGGTAGCCACTGCGACAATATTCCGCCGTCTTTGAGCCGCTCGCTCGCCGTCTGGTAGAACTCTTTCGAATAGAGCGAAGAGATTCCGGCGAAAGTGATGGGCGGTGGCTCCAAGGTGATCAGGTCAAATCTTTCGTTCGGTTGGTGGCGCAAGAAATGGCGCCCATCATCCACGACCACTCGCACCCGCTCGTCTTGCAGCACGTTCTGATTCACGTATGAGAAGTAGGATGCGTGTTCGAGGACGTTCGCCGACGTATCGACGATATGCATCCGCTCGACGGTCGGGTGCAGCGATGCGGCGTGCAGGCTGTTACCGACCCCAAAGCAGATGACCAATACGTCCGACGGCGAGTCGACGTGCAGCAGCGGCATATGCACCATGAACCGCATGTATCGCTGAGCCGTCATTCTCGTGGTGGACATCGAGTGTCCGTTGGTTATCAGCCGCAGCTTCTCCCCGTAGACTTCCTCGATGGCCAGCGTCTCGTTGATCCCCTCGCTCCAGGTCAGAAGCTGACCGCGGGCGGGATCCAGGGGCGGCTTGCTCGCTTCGAGCAAGTAAGTCGGCGGCAGGATGGACCACCCCACGAGGCTGCCCAGCACGACGGGAAAACACACCGCGAGCGTCTTTCGCATCCCCACGTCTTCGCTGACCGTCAACACCGGCAGCAGCCCCAAAGCCGCCACGCCGACGGCGGTCACGACGCTCAGCTGGACCCCCAACACGGGAAGCATGACAAAGCCGGCCGCGAGAGCGCCCAAGACATTGCCAGTGGTGTTGGCCATGTACAGCGCCCCGGCTCTTTGACCGATGGTGGAGTCGACCCGCTGGACATACGCGTTCGCGAGCGGGAAGGCGAAGCCCATGAAGAAGGACGGGAGGCCGACCACCACCACGATGAGCTTCAATGCGGCGCCGGTCTCCAGCCAACCCTTGGTCGCCACCGACGCCGTCACGTGCTCCGGCAGGACCGCTACCGCGGCCGACGCGTAAAGCTCTTGGGTGCCCAGGGGCAAGAATGCCAACACGCTGACGATAAACAGCGTCTGGGCCACGATGAACGACGACAGCGGGCGGCGGGTCCGTCGATCGACAAGGCCGCCGGCCATCGCTCCCAGCCAGAGTCCAACCAACAGCACGGTCATCAGGAGCGAAAAGATCGAACGGTACCCGCCCAGAACCGAAATCAGGTGGCGGAACCAGATGATCTCGATGGCCATTGCCGCAAAACCCGAGCAGAACAGCGCGACCGCCAATGCCCGCACTCGACCGTCGACCGCGATGGGCGCCGCTTGTCGAGCGCTGACGGCCACCAACGCGCCACCCCCCGGTAACGTCCGGCCGACGAAACTGGCCCCCAACCCGGCGACGAGATTGAGCGCCACGGCCACGAGTTGCGTCTGGAACAATCCGAGTTGAGGGACGAGCGCGAAGTCGGTGAGCAGCGCGCCCGCCGCCGCCCCCGCGGTGTTGATGCCGTACAGAAGTCCGATTCGCCATCCAGACTCCGCAACGCCGCCGGCCAATGCGTACCGAATCAACAGGGTCAACGTGCTGCCCATGAGCAGGCTCATCGGTGCGATGAGGACGCCGGCGACCCCGTACACGAGCATCCTGGACCACGGACTCGGCCGCCACCAGCCCGCACCATCGGCGGAGTAGGTCGTGGCCGGCATCCAGTCCGCCAGGGCTGGCAATACGAGCGCGAGAACGAAGCCCCCGACGGCGACAAAGACTTCGACGCGGCCGTAGAGCATCAGTGGCTGTCGCGCATCGGCGCGTGGCACCCGGTCGATGGACCGCCCCACAACGTAGCTGCCGACCCCGAGGCCCCCGATGAACACGCTCGTGACCAGCGCCGCCGAGTACGTTGTATGGCCCACCGCGTCGCCGACCAGCCGGACCCAGACCACCTGGTAGATAAGCGCGCTGGCCCCCGACAGGAAGTAGAGCAGGAAGATGGCGGAACGCATGGGCAAAGGGAGCCCCCATCGTAGCGTTGGCTATCTGCAGCTACTACCGAAAACGTCGGCGTCGCTGCGGGGTAGTGACGCCCAACCGTTCACCGTTGACGGCAGTTCGACCGTTCTCGAAGGCCGACGGCGCACTTGTGACTCACGGCGTCCGAGGTGCGCAAGCGCGGTCGGGGTACCCGCGCACACGACCTCGACGACGTCCTTGACCTCGAATCCTGTCCCTGAGTCGAGACTGCGTCCGTCCGTTGCGCATCACCCCGCGTCGAACTCGGCCACGAGGCCGAAGTGGTCCGACGGGAACAGATGGGTCTCTGTATTTCCCGGCTCGTTCGCTGCGGTTTTCCCTCGGATGAGGACGGTCTTTTGAATGGCTTTGGCGCCGATGATCCCAATGCTCTGGGGCCGAAGGCCCACGGACAGGATTCGGTCGTAGCGACATCGGCGCCGCTGTTCGGGCGGCTTGAGCTTCATGGCCGCCCGAAACGTGTTCACGTGCTCATCTTCGGTCGCCCCCACCTCGTCCGGCCGCAGCTGCGACCACACGTCGATCACTTTGGCCACCGCGCGCTCGGGAGACCTCGTCAGTTCCGGGCGCTTCGGATCATTGGCGTCGAAGTTGAAATCACCGCCGACGAGCGCCTTGGCGTCCCGTCGCTCGCGCATCGACGCCGATAGGGCGGTCAGCTCTTCGAGCCGGCGCCGGGCCTTGCCCTCGACGACCGACGGCGGCCGGCCAAACGTTCCCCCTGCACAGTGGACGTTGTAGACGCGGACCGCACCCCACGGCGTCTCGACCAACGCGGACATGACGCCGTCGTCTACGTATCCACCGAGCCTCACCATGCCGGGGTCAACGATGGGCCACCGGCTTACGAGCGCGAGTCGCCCGCTCTGAGCCGCCACCTCCCGGTCCTCGGGCGCGGATAGCGTCTCGAGCTTGTCCCAGACCCAGATCGCGTCGCCGTGCTTGTCGAGAGCTCGCCGGATCGCGACGATCACCGGCTCTGTGGCCTCCTGCAGGCAGATGATGTCGGGCGCACCTCGCTCGAAGAGCGCGGCGACGATGGCCTCGGATCGGCGGTCGAGATACTTGGACGGATCGGTATCGCCAAAGACGTTGAAAGTCGCAAAACGCACACGCACTCGACGCTACCTAGGAGACGGCCCCACATCGATCAACCGTCGTCTCGTCCTTACCGGGCCACGCCCCGCCGGGAGCTCCAAGGCGGTCGAAACGAAGCTTGGGCGAAGAGCGGCCCTGTCTCAATTCGCCTTCAATCAACCTGGGGGATTGGCCGACCCTACGCGGTAGTCTAGCGTAGCCGGGTGCAGCAGAGTCGAGAGACGGCACCCGATGTGCGTACCGCTCACGATGCGTTCAGTCGACGTCGCTACTTCGGGTCGCTCGACGGGATCCGGGCCCTGAGCATCGTCGCGGTGCTGTGGCACCACACGATACCCGCCGGGCTCGAAGGGAGCTTCTGGCGACGAGGATTCCTGGGCGTAGATATGTTCTTCACGCTCAGTGGCTTCCTCATTGTGACCCTGATGCTGCGGGAGCGCGATCGGACCAATACCATCTCGATGCGCGGCTTCTACCTCCGGCGGACGTTACGCATCTTCCCGCTGTATTACGGAACCCTCGCCCTGGTGACGCTCCTGATGTTCGTTCGCCCCTCGACGCCGTGGCGAGACCAGTGGCTCCAGGACCTCCCGGTCTATCTCACGTACACCGTGAACTGGCTGGGCGTCTCGACGCTCTTGGAGCCCGCGTGGTCGCTCGCGGCCGAGGAGCAGTTCTATCTGGTCTGGCCCCCCCTCGAACGATGGCTGGCCAACAAGATCCGCTATATCTTGGCCGGCCTGCTCATCGTTAGCCAACTCATCCACTTTGGGCTCATCGATGGGCTACTGGCGTCGGCGTTCGGATGGGGCCCCGACGAGCCGGAGATGCTTCGGCAGACGACCTTTACGCCGATACTTCTGGGGGTCGTTCTCGCCCATACGCTGCACGACCGCCGGGCGTTCAACGCCGTCTACCGAGCCCTCCAGGGCAAAGCCGTGCCTTGGATCCTCGCCGGGATCATCGTGGCTCTATGTATCGTTTCTCCCAGCGATATCCGCGGCTGGCCCCGTCTTGCGATCCATCTCTTCATGGTTGCTCTGCTCGCTTCGGTGGTCATTCGTGAAGATCACGGCCTGGCCACGGTTCTTCGCCTTCGTCCCCTGCAGCGAATCGGGATGATCAGCTACGGCATCTATCTGCTGCATCCTTTCGGGATGCACGCCTCGGGCGTGCTCCGAGACAAGCTCCCCTTCTCGATCATGGGCGATGACTTCGTGCTCACCAGCCTATTCAGTATCGTGATCGCGGAGCTGAGCTTCAGGTTCTACGAGTCTCCGTTCCTTCGCCTCAAGGAAAAGCTCAGTTCGCCCCGGCGAGTCCCGTCCGCCCCGGCCACGGCCTAACCAAGTCAGCGGCCCTCGCCGCCGCCATGGCGGTGAGGAGGGCCTCGAGCCACGCCGAAGGTGTGACCGCCGCCTCTGGCGCAGATTCAAACCGAGACAGCGAGACGACACCCGAAGCCCTCCACCTGTGCCAGAGGAAGCGGCCCTCGAATCGATACCATGGTGCGACTCGACGGGCGCGTCTATACTCTACGAACCATGGACCACGATCGGACGACGACGCCCACCGATAGCGAAACCCCGAGCTTTGGTCGGATGGCTTTCCTGATCGGCGCCGCGAAGAGCGGAACCTCACATCTCGCGGCCAGGCTAGGCCTGCACTCCCAGATCTGCCTCACCGAGCCCAAGGAGCCCTGCTTCTTCTCCGAAGATGAGTTGTACGCGCAAGGCCTCGGATGGTACCGGTCCCGCTTCGAGGCCTCCGATCCCGGCGACCTCGTCTTTCTCGACGGCACGACCCAGTACTCCCGCTGCACGGTCTTTCCGGACGTCCCTAAGCGAATCCACGCCCACTTCCCGAACGCCCGTCTGATCTACATGCTGCGGGATCCGGTAGATCGGGCGTTCTCGCACTACACCCATCGATGGTTGAAGGAAGTTCATCCTGGAGAGCCCTTCAGCGAGACCTTTGAAGAGTTTGTCTTGAAGGATAAGATGTGCCTCGACGACAGCCGCTATCAGATGCAGTACGAGCATTACCTGCCCTTCTTCCCGGAAGACCGCTTTCTGATCCTGACCGCTGATGAGCTGCGAAGCGACTTCGAAGGGACCGTACGTCGCGTGTGTCAGCACCTCGACATCCCCTTCGAGACCCTGCCGGAGGCCGAGTCCGAAAAGTCGAATGTGACCTCCCAATTCGTGGAAGACATGGCCAAGTCGACGGTGGTTGAGCGAATCAAGAAAATGCCGCTCGTCGAGACCGTCCGTCACTTCGTTCCGAAACGGATCCGGCAAGACATCATCGACAACATCATCCCTCGCACCTCCGCCTACGAGCAGGTGAACGAAGAGCTGACGCCCGAGCCGATGCGGGACGACACCCGGCCTCGCCTGATCGCCGAATTCGAATCGGACATCGCGTGGGCAGAACGGATGGTCGGACGATCTCTCGACGCGTGGCGCTCCTAACCCGAGCGCGGTGTCTCACGAGGTGTTCACCGCCGGGGTCGCGACCTCACTTGAGGTCGCGCTGAATCATATCGCCCATCTCGAGATCTGCCTTGCGGGCGAGGGAGCGAATTCCGAGACGGCGCCCTACGATGTCTTGCAGCCATAACGAAGGCCCGAAACGCTCGATCTTGGCCTGTTGACGCTTGACGCGGTCGTCGGCCCACAAGATCAACTCGCGCCACGGCGGAGGTTGCTCAGAGCGCGGAGCCGACGGCTCGTACCCCCATCGTTCGAGCGCGCGCCCGAGCGTAGCCTCGGCAACGCGGACCCACTCCTCATCGGCCTTACGTTTCCACTTCTGCGCTTCCTTGGGGTCAAGAGGGGCATAGGTCGACGTCTCGTGGAACCGCAGAAAGGCCGGATCGTAGGCCACGCCCATGAACGCCGAAACTTCTCGCAGCTTCTCCTCCGGTTGGCGGAGAATATCCTCGAAACAGACCTCACACCGGCGATCCTCAGGGATACCGAGCCGGACCGCTTCCCACTCTTCCTGCATTTCGCGCCACCAGCGTGCGCCCGCCCACGCGTTCCCAACCCAACCAAGCTTCAGCCACGACGCGATGACATCCCGCGGATCGCGGGTCAGGTGGATGAAGCGAGCATTGGGTGCGAGCCGGCGGACGTGCTCGTAGCACTTGTGGGCGACGGCCACGACTACGCCTGCGTCGGGGCCACGCGCTTGCCGTAGCTGATCGAGCATCGACGCGAAGGTGCCCGGATAGTCCGCGTCGGCGTCGACCGTCAGGCCCTTATGACGAGTCATACGTCGGTCGCGAAGCCAGCCTTTCCATGCTTCGAGGGCCTCGGGATCGGCCGGGCCGTCCGGGGACTCGAGAGCCTCGAGAATCCATTCGACCTCACCGAGATCGACTATCTGTGGATGCTGCCCGAGCATGAGACGGAACATGGTCGTTCCTGCTCGCGTGGTGCCCGTGATGAATACTTGGCGCCTCTCCATGCCGAAGGTCAACGAGGGTTACATTGACGCTGCCCGTTAGCAAGCGACGATCGCCGAGCGTTTGTCGGAGGAGCCCCTACCCTGCGCCGACCGCATGACCGGCCAGCCGCGACCTGAGGACCGCTCGGTTCCTCAGGTCGCGGCGCGACCGCGAGATCCCGGCCATGCGATGCGTCTTGCCGCCCAGGAACCCTCGAACCGTGGCCCCGACCTCGAGCGGCGGGCCTCGAGGGCAAAGGGCTCGGTATCGAACAGGTGAATCTCAGCCTCGGCGACATCTCATGCGAACGCCCGCGCATCGAGAGAGCCGACACACGAGTCGTTTCGTCCCCGCGAGAACACGGACTGCCGTTCCACAAGAACGAGGGCTGCCCCTCGCGCAAGCAGGCCTGCCACTACCAAACGAATGGCGCCGAGCTTTGGTCGTCACTAGATTGAATGGACCTTGTCGCGGTCCCGGATCGCTTGGTCGTGCGCGACGACGCTGACGAACTTGGTCGACACGATCCCGGACCGAGGCTCGAGATCGAGCCTCCAAAACGAGGCGTCACCTTCGACCCTCAGCACCGCGGACGCAATTGGATACTTGGATCTATCCAATATCTTGATCCTGACATCTCGTTGGACCTGGAGACCACACCGGTGGTGAAGCCGGCAGCAGCCACGGCCGGCGGACGAGCAAACCGATAACCCACTGTCGCCTCGCTCTCCGGCATGACGAAAACCGTGAACGAAGGGTAACAAACCGAGCTCGGCGAGGCCTTTGCATTTCGGCTACGCCACGATCTCCCCAGCCAGGCTCTCTAAAACATCGACACAGGCATCCGGAATCCGAGATCGGCAACCACCAGAGAGCACGTTGGATTATCGTCGACGCAAGCTGACATGCACCACCACGTTGGCAACTTAAACTTCAAACTATAAGTCACGACTCATGGCCGCCGTACCGAGCGTTGTGTATCTTTGGGCTTCTACTGGCGCGCGGGGCTCCTCGCGGTTTGGGGGAATATGATGTGGCGTGACAACGCGGGTTTTGGAAAGATGCTGGTGGTCAACGAGCTTCAGGCCTCAGGCGTAAACGGCAGCGCCGAGACCGGAGTGGCCCACGTTCACGGCGGCACATTCACGAAGCTTCAGCTTACCGGTTACTCCACGAACACGCTCTTGGGGGAGAAACGCCCGGTGTTTATCGACTTTCTCACTCGCCGCAGGCAGCTCGGCCCTCCCGGCACGAGGGAGCAGGTATCGTTGAGTTGGAAGAAGCTCTTCGGCCCCCCGGTGCCCGACTCGTGGGGACTTGATTACGAGATTTCGGCGCCCGGCAATGAGCAGAGCCAAGTCGTCGGTCGAATTCCGTTCCAGACCCCGCACGGCCAACGTCCGATGGCGAAAGTCACGTTTCGCTACATGCAAGATGCTGACGGCGACGCGTGGTATAGTTTCGAGTTCGAACACTTTGACTGGGCCACCAACAGCTGGTTGTCGGAATCGATCCGCCGAATCGGCAGCTGCCCCGCCGCGCGCCCGTCGTGATCGAACGTCACCCGTTGACTCGAAGCGCACAGCACCCGCCGGTCCCACGCGACCACCGTCTTTCTTCACTTCAGGGCTGAATGCGTGGCGGAACGACCGCGAGGCGGTCGATTCAGATCAGTGGAGGATCAGCGTTGCAACAAGCGGGGGATACGCGATTCGAAGGAAGAAGAAACCTGTCGTGTTCTCGTGACCGCGCCTATCCGGGCGCGTTTTATTCGTAGCGTCGCGGCTGAACGCAAGGGTACTTGACGTAACGAGCCGAAACCCCGGTTAACCCGATGAATCGACCTGCGTTAGAAGCACTGTGCTCTGCCCGGCCACGAGAACATCGACTCCATGCCGAACATGGTTACTGATCGGTGAAAGCCAAATTGTTCCTCGACTTCGCCCTCGATATCGCCCTCCTTATCGCCTGCCTTGGTCTGAGACCGATTCTCAGATGGCGAACGGTCGCGCTCTTCGAGCTATCTGTTATTCGAAGAGATGAATATACAGTGCCTGCATCGACTCGCCTCCGCAAGACCCCACCGCACTTTTTGCAACTCTTCTTACCTATCCTCCGGCAACTCAAAGACCCGTCTGACCTAGCGACGTCATCGTACTCGAACCGCATGAGCCGACGTCATGCGATCCGTGAGCGGCAGTGCCTTCATCGCGTTAACGCGCACGGACTTCGAGGCCGAGTCGGTCGGCCGGTGTCGCACCGAAGTCGGTCGTAGACCTTCAATCCGGACATGAGGTTCGTGAGATGGGAATCGAACGAATGTTGGGTGATCCGTACTCGGACACGTACAGCCTCGTGCCCCATCGATTGGCTACGATCCCATTCGGCAATGCAAATTGCGCCGCGGTCAACGGCCCGTCGATCGACCCGAAGTCTCCCGTCCCCGCGAGTACGTCGACCGACCCGCGAGGAGAGACCGCGAAGACCTTGTTTACGTTAAGGCTCGTTGCGTACACGCAGCCTCTGGCGAAGGTCAGGTAACCGATGTTGCCGCCTGCGACCTCACCGAGATCCGCCACGACCGAAACGCTGCCGTTTCGACGAAAGCGTAGGACTTTGGCGTCATCGTAGTTGCCGACGTACAGGCGGCCACGGCGGTCGAATGCGAGGCCTACCGGACCCGCAAGCAGCGGGTCGTCGCTGAACAGCGTGACCTCACCCGCCCGGTCGATGCGGTAGATCGTTTGCCCGGTGTAGCTGGCCGCGTACAACCGACCACGGCGGTCGATGGCCAGACCGCCACCGCTGCCGTCCAGGGTCGCAAACACCGTCACCTCGCCGTGGCGGTCGCGCTTACGAATGGTTCCATCGTTGAAGTTCGAAACGTAGAGGTTGCCGTATCGATCGAATACGGACCCAAGGGGTCCACTCAGGCCGTCGACCGTCACTTCGAACTCGCCTGAGCGACGGACCCGGTAGACTTCGGTGCCCAGCAGGCCGCCCGCGCCGAACGCACCAGCGTTGGACACGAACAATCTCCCGCGACGATCGAAGCTCAGCCCGTCGTTGTTGGCGGCCGGGAGCACGGCAACCGTCTGCACCTGGGGTGCCCTCAGCGCCTGGCTGACGGACGCCACGTCATCATCCAAGCTCGCCGGCGACCCATCGCCGCAGCCGAGCATCATCGTTGCCAAGAGCGCCGGACACGCCCGGTGCCAAGCCCTCGTACTGATCGTTTTCATGTGTCGCTTCTCCTCCGACCGCCGTAGGGGGCGGTCGTCGGCGGCAGACGCTAGAGGCCGATGCCCTGAAGGCGCATGTGGAAGAGCTGAAGTTCGCCTGAAGATTCAGGGGCGCGGCCGAACATCACGACCGATTCGGGTGAACCGGGGGTCATCCCGGAGGCCGTTGAAGTCTGGGCTGTCGAGAACGTACGGCACCGCGCGGTCGCCAGCTCGCACCGCTCGCTCGAGGTCGATGATCGCGCCTTCCCCGTCTCCGGTCCGCGCGCGGAGCAGTGCGCTACTCAGCCAGGAGCCTGCCCCTGCCGCCGCCCGTTCGCGCGCGACGTCGGCCCGGTACGCGAGCGTCCCCATCAGGCCTGATGCTCGCCACGCCGCGTCGTAGGCGGCGAGCTCGCGGGCCGGGGTGTCCCGCAGCGTCAATGCTCGCCGAAATCGACGGTACGAAGCGCGGTCTTGGCCGAGGTGCGCCAACACCCACGCCTGCACCGCCGCCGCCGGGGCCGACATCGGCTCGAGGGCCAGGGCCCGGTCCAACACCGAAGCCGATTCTTCGAGGCGGTGGTCGTAGGCGAGCAACCGGGCCAGGTCGAGGTAGTTGGTGAGCGCGGTCGGATCGAGCTCGACTGCGCGTCGAGCTGAAAACACGGCCTTCGCCCGCCGGCCCGACGCGGCGTGCGCCCAGGCCAGAATGATGTGAAACACGGGGTTGGTGCGATCCGCTTCGATCGCGGCTCGAAGGTCGGCGGTGGCCGCCGGAATATTGCGATCGAAGATCAGCCGGCTGAGACCCCGAGCATAGAGCACCTCGGCACGATCGGACTGTATGTCCCACGCGCGACGCAGCGATCGAGTCGCCCCCTCCCGCGCATCGGCGATCTCCGCCACACCGAGATCCGCCTGGATGCAGTACGCCGATGCGAGCCCCGCGTGCGCACCGGCATCGCCGGGCGCAATCTCGATCGCCTGTCGAAACTCCTCGAACGCCGTCGCCAGCTTCATCGGGTCTCGTTGATTCAGTAGATACCAACCTCGCACGTAGGCCGAGCGAAAGTCGGCAAAAGCCGGGCTCGACCGCGATTCAGGGGAGCGGGAAGCCGCCGGACCGTCGACGGACGCCGGCGGCGCTTCCCTGGGCCCCTGCGGCATCGGCGCTCCAGCGGGGTCGGACGCGGTGTTCAGGAACACGGCGATGAAGATGGCCCCGCCCAAGAACGCCCCCGTCGCCCAGACCCATCGCCGCTCGCGAGCCGTCGTCGCCTCAGACGGAGAGGCAAGCGGCATGGCCGGGACCTCGTCCACGGGTAACAGCCATCGGTAACCTCGCTTAGGAACCGTCTCCAGGTAACGCGGCGTGCGCGGCTGGTCACCGAACGCCCGACGAAGCTGGTAGACCGCGGCGCTCACGGCGTCATCGGTGACGTGGCTCGCCTGCCAGACCTCTTCGATGAGGTCAGCCCGGGACACGATCCGACCGGGCTCGCGAGCCAAAACGCACAATAGATGCATGACCCTCGGCTCGAGGCGAACGCTGTCGCCGTCGCGAAAGATTCGATTGCTGGCTGGCTCGACTCGCCAATCCCCGGTGAGGAACGCGTCCACGACCACACCAGATTAGGCGCAATGCACGCCAGGCCCCAGCACCGCGAGTGCATTTTTTGCGATGAGGCCGCAGAGCTGGTCGCGGCTATCTTCGGGCTCACCTTGACCGAACGTAGCCGCGTCCGAGATGATCCTTACGCGCGAACGTCACGTTCGATCACGCGCCGTCGACAGACCCATGGCCCGCACCCCCCATAGCCGACGCGTAGAGCGCCGCCAGCGTCGTGCGGGGCGAACGAGCCTCCGCTCCAGCGCGTGGCTGATCATGGTCTTCGCCCTCATATGGTCGGCGACCCTCCGAATCGTAGAAGTCGTATCCGCGATAACCTTCTCCCCCGAGGACTACCAGAGCTTTTGGTTCGATCCGACCCCGCTCGGAGCATCCTATTTCACCATCAACGTGGTCATCACCATCGGGCTTGGCGTTCTCGCCCTGTTCGAATTGATTCGACACCTTCGTCCTCCCCGCCGATGGACCGACGTCGCGGTGGCTGCGGCCGCGGTCGCGATCATCGCGGTGGTGGGCTGGAGTCTCGCTTACCGCAGCGCCGAACTCCGGAGCGGGACGATCACGACGCGGCCTTCGCCTCCATTGGCAAGCTCCCCTGCGCGGTGATCGAACGCGCCATTAACGTCGTTCCCCGCCACATCCTCGAAGCGCCCACGCACCGCTATCCGGTGACCATCGACGGGCGTGGCCCATGGCTCTCGTCGGTGGGCGTGTAGCCCCGAGCGGGGCGTTGAAAGACCTTCTGACCCAGTTCCTCCTCGAGGGCATCAATATGACGAATGACCGTCGCGCGATGGACTCCGAGCGCATCCGCGGCGGCGCTGACCGTTCCCAGGCGAACGACGTAATAGGCGGACCGGATCTCGTTCCACTTCTCCACGTCCTCAGCCTAGCGTTGGCCCGTCTCCGTTCGGCCTCTCACCTGCCCTTCCCTGTCGCCGTCGGTGTGGGCGCCCACTCGACGACCATCATCGAGACGACTATGGTCGAGGCATGCTTGCCGATGTAGCGCTCGCCTCGAATCCGGCGTTCACGGTTGTGCACCGGGTGCTGAGCCGAGGCTTCATTGGTTCAAATCCTTCCCCCTCGCTGTCTATCAAATGCATGTTCGGCGGCTCGGCGCGCTACATCACCGACGCCGGTCAGCACTTCAGAATCGACGACGAGGACTTTCTGATCCTCGGCGCCGAAAACGCGTACACCGTCGAGAAGGACTTTCGGCGGGCCGTGGAGACATTCTGCGTGTTCTTTGCTCCGAGCCTAGTCCGGGAGGTCGCGGGGTCAGTGCTCCGATCCGGAGACGCCGAGCTGGACACGCCCTTCGACGAAGTTCGCTTCAACGTCTACGAACATCGCCGTCCCCACCGTGGACCGATCAGTCGACGGCTGATGGCGCTGCGACGGTCTCTCGACCGAGGAACGCCCGCCGACGAAGATGTTGAGCCGCTACTCGTTCTGCTCATGGCGGATGTCGTCCGTGAACACCAAACCATCGACCTGAAGACATCACGCTTGCCGTGGGTCCGGTCATCAACCCGGCAAGAACTATTTCGTCGGGTGCACACCGGTAGGGACTACGTACACGCGAACCTCGCAGAACCCTTTTCCCTTACTGCGGCTGCTCGCGCGGCGAACCTGTCGCGTTACCACTTCCTGCGAGCTTTCCGCCAGATTGTCGGCGTAACGCCCCATCGGTATGTGCAAGCGCTCCGGCTACGCCGAGCAACAGTACTCCTCGAGCGGTCGACCCTCAGCATCTCGGAGATCGCGATGGAGGTCGGCTACAGCAGCGTCGCCGCGTTCAGCGCGTTCTTCACCAAGCACCAGGCCGTTTCGCCGACGAAATGGCGCCGGCAGCAGCAAAACAAGCAACATCGATAAAAAGCGCAGGGACGATACCGGCGAAGCTCGCCCCATGTCGAACCGAAACCTTCGTTCTTGTGGCCGCACGGTCGTGGTTGGCTTCTGGCTGAACGTGCTCGTTAGTCAACCGGCCGTCGCCGATGAACCGCCCCCCAAGGCCGTATCGACGGCGGCGACGCCTTCGCCTCCGCCCACCCCGTCGGCGGCCGTCCGCCAGAGAATCGACGCGTTCAATCGGCACGACCTGAATGCCTATCTAAAGGTGCATCACCCGACGGTCAAAATCTATCGCTACCCAAACCACCTCCTGGGCACCGGCCATGCGCACCTTCGCCGGATCTTCGGACCGTCCATGCAAAACAAAGACGGACGGCTGGAAACGGCGGGCCAGTTCGTCGTCGACGACATGGTGGTCAGCAACGAGTTCCTGACGCTGGCTGGTCGCCGCGAGCACTACGTCGCGATCTACCGCGTCGTCGACGGGAAGGTGGCCACCATCAGGCTCATCGAGCATCGCAGAGAGCGTCGGTAACGCCGAACCGGGGTGACACTCACCGACGAGACTGGTGTAAACAGATCGATGGCCTCGCGACAGATGGATGGATGGCCCGGTCGACACGAGGCCCGAGTGAATCGCTGTATCGACTACGTCCGCGCGCACCTCGACGCGGACCTGTCGTTGCCGAGACTGGCAGAGGTGGCCGGATGCTCCGCATACCATTTTCATCGAATCTTCAAGGCGATGACCAAAGAGACGCTGACGATGTTCGTACAGCGGGCTCGCCTCGAACGGGCAGCGTACTTGATGATGACCTCGCCTGAGCGCAAGCTGGACGCGATCGCGCTCGATGCTGGCTTCGGCTCTCACTCGGATTTCTCCCGCGTCTTCAAACGGCACTACGGTCGTCCTCCCCGCGCTTGGGATCGAAAGACCCGCCTCACGCCGGTCGCGGTCTCCGATGACTACGAAGCCGTGCTGGAACGAGCGATGGCCGACGCCGACGCCGTCGAGCTACGGGTCGTCGATCAGCCCAGTCGCCATCTCGTGTACGCCCGAGCAAGAACCCCGTTCCTCGGACCACCGTTGGTCGAGGCCTATGATCGATTGGTGGCTGGACTCGAGCGTCGCGGGGTCGATGCCCGAAGCGCCGAGCTGATTGGATGGAGCTGGGACAACTACGAGACCACCCCCCTCGACCGTGTCTGCTTCGACTTTGGCGTATCCGTAAGCCCGGACGTCTACCGTGTCCTCGGCGCCGACCCGACCCTGACGCGAGACGGTCTGGGTCGCCAGCACTTCGGCGCGCACCGCGCGGTCCAAGCCCGAGCCACCGGCCCTCACCTCAGCATCGCGGTGGCCTGGGAGGTGCTCTACACCCGATGGCTGCCTCGCTCGGCCCATGATCTTCTCGACATGCCCGCGACCAAGGTGTTCGAGCGGCACCCCCACGAGACCGGTTGGGCGCACTTCGATCTGTGGTGCTCACTGGCGCTGACAACATCCCTGCTATCGCAAGATCTGTAGAGCGCGACGTGGGCTACCAGTGCAGTCTCGTCCCGTCGTGACCGAAGTAAGAGTGAGCCGAGCCGTTCGGGCGCCGATGGACGTTGTATTTGACGCTTTGACGAACCCAAAGCGGAGCGTCGAGTTCGATCCCGACGTAGTGCGTATCGAGGGCCTCGATGGCCCCGTCGGCCCCGGCACCCGGTTTGTGCAGGTGCGCCGTGGGCCTCGCGGGGCCGAGCAGTGCTTCGAGCTGGAGATCGTGGAGCACTCACCGCCGACCCACGCCCGATTCGTCAACGACTTCCACGGCACGGTGTGGGATACACTCTACACCTTTGAGCCGGAGGTCGAAGCCGTGCGCGTGACCCTCATCCTCGACGCGCGCGCCCACGCGCTGATGCCTCGCCTCCTCAACCCGCTCTTGAAAGGCATGTTCCGGCGAGGCATGCAAGAGCACCTCGACGCCGCAGCCCGGTATCTCGAGCGTTGATCGCCGCCTGCGGTCTGCTATGTTCCCGCCTTGCACAGGGGTGCGCCGTCCACATCCGGTGGACGCGCTGAGAGAGTCCCTCAGAACCTGAACCCGTTCGCACGGGCGTAGGGAGTGCACTTGCCTTCGGCGATGGTCGTCGCCGGGCCGACGAAGTCGGCCTTTGAGAGAATACATGGACAACGAAACAGCTCTTCTGAAAGGACGCGTAGCCCTAGTCACGGGATCGAGTCACGGGATCGGCGCGGCCATCGCGCGGGCACTTTCGGCCCACGGCGCCGCGGTGTGCGTCAACTACTTCCAATCGAAGAACGAAGGTGAAACCGTCGCCGCCGACCTCAATGCGAACGGCGGGCGCGCGATCGCCATCGGCGCCGACGTCCGCGACGCGGACCAGGTCAAGGCGATGGTCGCCGCCGCGACCGAATCCCTTGGCGGACTCGATATCATCGTCAACAACGCGCTGCACGACTATCGCTTCGACCCCACCGCCAACCCCCGATTCGAAGCGATGACCTGGTCACAGTTTCAATCGCAGATCGACGGAACGGTTGCCGGCGCCGTACACACGCTGCAGGCCGCATTGCCCACTCTGCGCGCGCGCGGCGGAGGAAGTGTGATCAATATTCTCACGAATCTGATCTCGAATCCTGTCGTGCAGTACCACGCTTACACCACCGCGAAGTCAGCGATGCTCGGCTTCTCTCGCAACCTCGCAGCCGAGCTCGGGCCCGACGGGATCCGCGTCAACATGATCGCCGGTGGTCTCATCATGACTACGCGCGCGAGTGAGCCGACAACCGAAGACGTCCAGGGGCTCGTCCGGTCGATTACGCCGCTACGGCGCCTCGGCGCGCCCGACGATATCGGCCAGGCCGTGGTGGCCCTCGCCAGCGACCTGACCCGGTTCGTGACCGGGCAACTGATCGCGGTCGACGGCGGTCTGACCATGCCTTAGTCTTGGTAGACGTCGTCCCTACGACCAGCCCCGGCCCTTGGAGGTGGATGTCCGCCTCCAAGCGGCGCTGCGGTCGATTAGCGATCTGTCGACGCTGTTGACGAGGTCACCGCCTCCAGCTCGTCGATCATCTCCAAAAAAGCGTCGTCCGGGACCGCTTGTAGGGTCACCGCCGGCTCGTCGCTGCAAGTTCCGACCTCGCTTCTCGAGGCCCCGAGCACCGACGCTGTCTCGAAGCGCCAGCAGTCGTCGAGGGCGGAGCAGTAGCAGACGACCCACTTCAGTCGATCCTGGCTGGTGAGCAGGCGAGCTAAACGAGGGGCCAACGGCCCCGAAGTACGAATGAGGACATGTTTCTCGCCCGCCCTCAGAACGTCGATCGATGAGAAATATGCGGTGGCTTCGCGTTCCGTACCATCACCGTTGTCCGGCCCACTCTTTTCGACGTTGTGCCTGACGAACTCAACCCACGACGACATCGGCTGGCCGTCCCACCGTAGAACCATCCATCGAATATCCATGGGACCAATGCCTTTGTTGGTGAGGGATAGCTCGAAGGTCCGCGTGGCCATGTCGATGTTCACCGAGTGCGTCAGTCGCGGCCAGACGCTGGTGCGGGCTTGGGTGCGCAGCAGACGCGTCTGCCAAAAAGAAATCACCACCGCCGTAGTGCTGACGAACAGCGCCGACCACGCGATGAGCATCTCGGCCGTGATTCGACCGAACAGTCCGCGGACCCGATGACCAAATCTCTTCATGCCCTGGCTCATCTTGTCCCACAACCGATATCGTCAAGCTCCGGTGGGCGCTAGGCTTTCGGGAGCGTGATGATGAACGTCGCGCCTTCACCGGCAACGCTCGTGACCCCAATGTCGCCGCCGTGCTTCTTCATGAGGCTATACGCAGCAGGAAGGCCCAGGCCAACCTTGACCCGCTGATCGCTGCGATCAAACCGAAACTCGAAGATGCGAGGCAGCAAGTCCAGTGACAGCCCAGGTCCGTTGTCGGCGACCACGACGCGCACGTTGGCATCGTCTTCTTCCGTGCGCACGCGGACCACGCCCTGCCCTTTGACGGCCTCGAATGCGTTGGTGACGATCGTGAGGAGGGCAAGATTGAGCCTCGGACCCGAGACCTGGACCGGGCTTCGTGCCGTGTACTCGCAGACGATTTCGGTGGTGCTTCGGGCCTGAGGCGGCACGAGGGCGATGGTTCGCTCGACGGCATCGTTGACGTCGACGGACTCCCCTTCGTGGCCGTCCAGCGCTGCGAACACGCTCAACCGCCGGACGATGCCGTCGAGCCGATCACAAGCTCCGACCGGGACCTTGGCGGTATCGGCGATCAGACGCAGCATCTTCGCGGCCTTCGGATCGGTGGACGCGAGGTCAGGCACCTGCGCGACCACGCGTTCGGCGGCCACGCCCATCGTCTCCACCGCGCTTTTGATCGCGCCGAGAGGGGTATTCATCTCGTGGGAAAGCGATGCGACAAGGTTGCGAAGGGCGTCGAGACGTCCTTCCATGACCGAGTTCTGTTGCTCGCGGACAAACCGGTCCCGCTCTGCTTGTCGCAACGCGGCTTCGACGACCGCAGAGCGAGCAGCACGGGTCAGGAAGAACATGATCCCGGTGATCAACACCAGGAACGATATCTGACTGCTCGCGGCGGACGAGCTGATCTGCGGCCCGACGAATGACGGCGCCTCGGCCCAGACGATGGACGGATCGCCAAGGGCGAAGATGACCTGGATGGTGAAGACTATCGAGGCCGCGGTGCCGACCACGACGGGATAGATCGGCCGAAGCGCCATGCCGTTGATCGCGATGAACGTTATGTAGACGACGGACATCAATCCCTTGAGGCTGTAGGCCCAGTGCAGGTCGCTAGCCTCCAAGATCGCATGACCGATGCGCACATAAGCCACCATGCTGATCACGTCGATAGCGATGCCCAACCAACCGATCAAAGTCACATGACGCCGGCGAACGAGCGCCCACACGAAGACACCGTTGGTCACTATGGTCGTCAGGATAATGGCCCAGATCATGGCCAACGCATTCGTCGATGGCACACCATCCAGCGCGGATAGCCCGCCGAAGAGAGCAAAGACGATCCGGGCATAGGCGGGCACCTGAAGCCCTTTCGCCTCACGCTCGCGCAACAGCTCGGTGACCGCGTGGTCGTACATCGGCGTTCACAACGGTAACACGAGCGAGCAAGCAAAGGAGACCGTCGGCGACGCGGCTAGACTCAGCTCTTTGGGAGCCGCCAGGCGATGCCTCCGCGAAACACCAACCCCAACACGAAACGGTCCGAGAAGCTGTCGGTAGATATCGCGAGCGCATTGAGTCGAAGCATCTCGGTATCCACGGCGCGGAAGTCACCGGCGAGCCCCGGCGCCAGGCGAAAGGACAGCGACCAGCCATCGGCAGCTGTTGAGTCATCAGCAAGCAGGGCGACCACTACTTTCCCGCGTGCGAACCACGCTGGTCTAAAGATCTGGTCGCCTCTCCCAGGCCGACGCGTGATCGCGCACAAGCACAACCGTCGAAGTTTCGCTTCTGGTACCAAGAAGCCCCATGAGGTTAGGCCCGGTTTATGCGGCGTGGCCCCTGGTCCCGCTGCTGGTCGTTCTGGGCGGTTGCACTCGCCTGAAACCCGAAATGGACTACCGTCTGGACCGCCGGTCTCCACCTATCCCCTTGCGAGTCGGCCTTCGGGTGACCGGTGGTGCGCGCTTGCAACAGCGCGGCGAGCTACTGGAAGGCTTTGCTCAGGCCCACCTCAACGAGAGTTTCAAACGGGCGTTTCGCCGAGACCTGACGACCAATGGACCGGTCTCGGTCGTGGTAGTGAATCCGGACGCTTGGCTCACGATCAGCTATGCTGTCGAAGCGGATGGGCCGGATTTGTGGTGGATGTCTCTTGCTTCCCTGTTCATAGGTGCGCCCTTCGGGCTCCCGCATACAGTCACCCAATTCCGATACGAAGCCAGATATGAATTGCAGCTGCCTGATGGCAGCACACTGCTTCGAGGCACCCATGCGACTTCCTGCCGTTCTTATACCGGGCTCTATTACAATCATGATGTGACGGCGGCTTGCGTCGCGGAATCGCTCGGTCAGTGGATTCGAAACGACCTGGTGCGCGGAAAGGCGGACATCACCCACCGTATGGCGGAAGCGGCGAAACGCTTGGCCCACGCGCCCGGCCCTCCGCCGGTGGTAGCGGTGCTGGACGTACGGGATCAAGGGAACCGCCTGAGAGAGGGCATGGCTGGCCAGCTGTCTGAATACATCGCCACCAAGCTGGCCCAACAGGGAACCTACAAAGTCGTACCGCGTACTCAGGTTCGCTCGGCCCTGGAAGAGATGAAGGCCGAATCATTCTCGGATTGCTTCGAAGAATCGTGTCAGGTGGAGCTAGGAAGGGCGTTGGCAGCCAACAAGACAGTGAGTACGTCGCTCGTTGGGGCCGGAAACGACTGTGCTCTTACGATCGCCGTGTTTGACCTCCGCACGGAAGCTACGGAGCGAGCGGCGACGGCCGAAATCAGCTGCGCCGAGGAAGCACTCTTGGAAGGGGTGCGCGAATTGATCTATCGCCTCAACGCTCCTCCTCACTCACCGAGCTCTGTCTCCGGCGAGAGCCGTGGTTCGCTCCAGTAGACCGAAGTGCATCCTTGTCGCTAACGCGAGTGGGTCGGCGACACGAATCTCATCTGCTATCAACGTGCATATGCAATACCGAAGAATGGATATCGTGCTTCGGATTCCCATCTGGATGCTCGCCATCACGCTGGCGTCCATCGGGTGCGAAGATGGAGCGACGCCTCCAGACAGGGTGCTGCGGCCACGGCTGAGCAGTCCCGGCATCCTCGAGATTCGCGCGCCATCGGTGCCCAACCAGGTGGTTCGAGTGCGGCACGAAAGCGCAGACAGCTTTGTCCTCGTATCGACGGCCACGGTCGTCGAAGCATTCGTCGATGCCCTTGCTACCCTGCGAGACTTGCGGGGATGTCGAGCCGACTTCGACGATCTCGGAGTGCTGCCGGCGCTCTGCGTGGACCTGGTCTCCAACGAGTCTGTGGTCGTCGACGTGACCGCCGTTCCCGACAACGACGGCGATGAGGTCGCGTGGAGTGACCTGGAGCGCTTCGATGACGGCTGCGTCGTCACCGAGCGCGCCGATACGTTGAGGTGCACCATCGACCGCCAAGGTCAGCGGCTGTCGCCGTTGGCGACCTTTGCAAATCCACAGACGCCCCAACCCACGCCTCGAGAATGTGTCGCGACGGTGACTGGGAGCGGAGGTATCTCCACCCTCGCCACTTGGAATGACAAACTCATCGTTGGCGGCACCTCGTTTCAAGGGTTCGTCAAAACCTACGATGGTCCCTTCAAGCTCGATGACGGGACGACGGCCACGGAGTGCTTGCCAGGCCCCGATGGGGCGCAATCGTCGATCAGAAGCATCGTCAAAGACCCCCAAGGCGGCTTGATCGTCAGCGGCGCGTTCTCGAGCTACGGCGGCGACGACCGCTGCCAAGGGGTCGCCCGGCTGAACGCCGACGGCGAGGTCGACGGTGCATTTTGCGGCGCGCTGCCGGTGCTGTCGGGTTTGAGCCCGGTCCTCGCCTTGGCGGATCCACTCCTGTACATCGCGACCGTACAGGAGGTCATCGCCTTCGACATCGTACAGCGAACCGTGGTGGCCACGTCACCTCCCCTGACCGTCGTAGCCGAGTCGTTCCTCGGCCCGATGATCGTGGCGGGGGGCGCCGTCTATGTGGCGGCGTCTGGCCTCTCACAAATCGGGTCGCAGGCGGTGGCGGAACTCGGCGCGCTCGACGCTCAGGACTTGACACCACTGCCTTTCGCGCCGGTCTTCGACGAACCGGTGGCCGATCTCGTCAGCGCCGGGAACCAGGTGTGGGTCGCGGGACGGTTCACCACGCCGCGCACGGGCGTCGCAGTCTTCGACATCAGTGACCGGACCCTGTTGCCCATCGACCTCCAGCTCGACGCGAGCGCATGGGCGCTGGCCCGCAGCCCAGAGGGGGTGTGGGTCGGTGGCATATATCAAACTATCGGTGGCCAGTCCCGAACCGCGGTCGCGCTCGTCGACTCGAACGGCGCCGTCCTTTCTGACGAATTACCGCTATCGCTCACCGGAGAACAGCGTTACTCGGTCACCGGCCTGGCGGAGATCGACGGGGTCGTTTCCGTCGTGGGCTCGTTCGACACCGTCGATGGTACCCCGCAACCCGCGTTCGCCCGGTTCTTACGCACCGACCTCGGCGTCTTGCCTGCCACTCGGGTCACCAGCGGTCCTCAGCTATTCCCGGTCGGGGACGACGAACTCTGGATCGTCGCACCGAACGGCGTCGATGTCGCGGCGCGGGCTTCGGCCGGCATCATCGATCCCGCCACCGATGCGGTTGACCCACTCGACTTTCAAGTCGCGGGCGGATCGCTCAGCGACATCTACGTCGACGGAAACGTCGCTTACCTGACCGGCTTTTTCGACTCGGTGCTCGGCCAGTCCCGACCCCGCATCGCCGCCGTCGACCTCACGACCGGAGCGCTGCTTCCCTTTCGAAGCGACGGGGTCAGCTTCGTCACGGGCTTGGCCTTCGGCCCGGACACCGTCTACGTCGCCGGAGGCTTTGACGTCGACGGTGAATCGCGCCCCATGGTGGCCCTCGACAAATCCGACGGTGGCCTCAAGGATGGGTTCAACCTCGACCTCGTCGCGGACAACGTTCGATCGATCGTCGCTTTCGGTGATGACATCATCTTGGGGGGGCTCATCCGGACGGTGAACGGCGTCGACCGCGGCGACCTCGTCTGGATCGACGCGGAAACGGGAGCGAACTCCTCCGTGACCACGACCCTGGACACGGCGGCCACGCCCGTCGTCCTTCTCGATGGCGAGCTATACGTGCAATCGTTTACGACCGCAGAAACGAGCGGCCTCCCCGCGGACGACCGGTTCTTTGCCGTCGACCCCGCCACCGGCACCCTCCGCAACTGGCAGCCTGGAATCACTCGAAGCGGCATCGATACCATCACCAAGGTCGGCAACGCAGTGATGATCGCGGGCTTCGAGATCGAGATCGGCGGCGAAGTCCGCAGCCTCTGGGCCATCGACGCCACGACGGCGGACGTCCTGCCTTGGGCCCTCCCGAGTTTCCGCGGTCAACCCAACGTGCTGCTGCGCCGGGGCGAACAAGTCATCATCGGCACCTCGGCCGGCGAGCTGCTGATCGTCGACCCGCCACGGTGAGTGTTCGATAGACGGGTAACCAAGCGCCGAACCTAGGGGCCGTAGCCCGACAGATTCGGCCGGGGATCTGCGACGTCCCATCTTGCTTCGAGTGCGCGTGGCGGCCCCGGCCCCCCCGAACCTCTCGTAAGTCGTTGATTTAACTGGATTCGGAGTCGAACCCAGACCAGTCGCGGCCCGTGCGCACCTCGCTGGCGAACCCGGCCCCGCAGAACTGAACAGTGGCAGACGACGCGGTTGCTGTCGTCGGGCCTTCGGTCTTGATTCTGTGCCCCCGAGCGAATGTACAGCGCGATAGATGTCGTCGGTGCAAAGACTGCTCGTCTACTACGCCCATCCAGGGCACAAGTTCTCGCATGCGAATGCCGCCATGTGGGCGGTCGCGCAAGACATCGACGGCCTTTCGGCCGTCGACCTATACGCCGAGTACCCACGCCACAACATCGACATCGACGCTGAGCAAGCGCGTTTGCTCGAACACGACATCATCCTTTTTCAGTGTCCTTTGTTTTGGTACTCCACCCCTTCCCTTATCAAAGAGTGGCAGGACCTCGTCCTCGAACATGGGTTCGCCTATGGCTCCGGCGGCGACAAGCTCAGCGGCAAGACCATGATGTTCGCGTTGACCGCGGCCGGGCCGGAGGACGCCTACACACCGTCGGGTTATCAGCACTATCCTCTGCGCACATTTCTCACTCCCCTCGAACGTACGGCGGGTCTTTGCAAGATGCGGTTCGCGGCCCCGTATGTCCTGTACGGTTCGCTTCGTGCAGCCGCTGACGGCCAACTCCAAGAGCACGCTGACGAGTACGGTCGCTTGCTTCGAGCGATGAGAGACGGCAAGTACAACTTCGATCACGCCGACGGCCTCGGCGTGGTGCAACACGCGGACGTTGCTAACGTGGTCGAGGATTGACCTATGGGCGGCTTTCTTTCGTTGGCGTTTCTCTTTCTGTGCGCTGGGATCATCGCAGTGCCCATCGCGTCTCGGCTTGGGCTGGGCTCGGTTCTGGGCTACCTCCTGGCCGGGATTGCCATCGGCCCCCTGCTGTCGGCGGTCGGCGTAGACGTCGTCGCCATTCAGCACTTCGCCGAGTTCGGCGTGGTCATGATGCTGTTCTTGGTGGGGCTCGAACTCGAACCGATGCTGTTGTGGCAAATGCGCAACCGGCTCATCGGCTTGGGAGGGCTCCAGGTCGTCGTGACCGTAGTAGCGGTCATGGTGGTGGCCCTCGCGCTCGGCCAGCCGTGGAGAATCGCACTGACCCTCGGCTTGATCATCAGCCTGTCGTCGACGGCCATCGTTCTGCAGACGCTCAACGAGAAGGGCCTCATGAAGAGCGACGGCGGCCAAGGCAGCTTCTCGGTGCTGTTGTTCCAGGACATCGCGGTTATCCCAATCCTGGCCCTCGTACCTTTGCTGGCCATGCCGGCACCGGCGGTCGACAGCGACGCGGCTCAGGTGGCGCCGGTCGGTGCCGACGTCGCACACGCAGCGCCGCATGGCGAGCCTCGCCAGCAAACCCCGGCCAAGGATCACGCCTACGACAGCGACGGCGCAGCGGGCCATTCGAAGGCCTCGGCCAGCGCGCATGCGGCGCCAGACGACCACGCCGATGCACACCCTCACGACGACAGCCACGGCAGCACCTTCAGCCTGGTCGACGGACTACCGACCTGGCTTCAGGCGCTCGTGACACTCGCCGCCATCATCTTCGTCGTCATCCTGGGGCAGTTTCTCATTCGGCCTCTCTTCCGCTTCATCGCGATGGCTCGTCTACGTGAGCTGTTCACTGCTGCCGCCCTATTGATCGTCATCGGCATCGCTTTGCTGATGACGGTCGTGGGTCTGTCACCCGCGCTCGGCACCTTCCTGGCCGGGGTCGTCCTCGCCACCAGCGAGTACCGCCACGAGCTTGAAAGTGACGTCGAACCGTTCAAAGGCCTCCTCTTGGGGCTGTTCTTCATCACCGTCGGCGCCGGCGTGAACTTCGCTCTGCTCGCCGAGAACTTCGTGGTCATCTTCGGGCTCACCTTGGGTGTCATGCTGCTGAAGGCCGTCGTCATGGTCGTGCTCGCAAGTATCTTTCGCATCCGGGGCGCCGACCGATGGCTGTTCGCGTTGGGGCTCGCGCAGGCGGGAGAATTCGGGTTCGTGTTGCTGTCATTCACGGTCCAGCAGAACGTCTTGCCGGCCGCGATCGCCGACCAGCTATTGCTGGTTGTCGCGATGTCGATGCTGCTCACCCCCGCTTTGTTCATTGCCTACGACGGGCTCATCGCACCCCGATACAGCGCCGCCCAAAATGAAGAAGCCGACGAGATCGACGAGACGAGCAGCATCATCATCGCCGGCCATGGACGGTGGGGAGGCATCGTCAACCGGATGCTGAGGAGCGCGGGCTACGAAACGACAGTGCTCGACTACAGCTCCGAGCAACTAGATATGCTCCGCGCCTTCGGCTTCAAGGTCTTCTTCGGCGACGCAACCCGGCCTGACCTGCTACACGCGGCCGGGATCGAACATGCTCGTATGCTGGTCGTGGCCATCGACGACCGTCACCTGATCACCGAGCTCACGGGCCACGTGGTCAAGAATCATCCGAACGTCCACGTCATCGCCCGCGCTATCGACCGACGCCATGTGTACGAGCTATACGCCGTGGGGTGCCGAGACATTATCCGAGAGACGTTCGATAGTGGGGTGCGCGCCGGCCGATCCGCCTACGAAGCACTCGGCGTCCACCCCTTCGAAGCCGAGCGGTTAGCCCGACAGTTCGTGAAAGACGATCGAGCCGCGATCGTAGCCCTGTCCGAAGTATATGACCCCGACGTCCCCATCCATCAAAACACCGAATACGTGCAGCGTGCGAAGGCGATCCGGGAAGCCCTGGAGGCCGAAATGCGGGGCGCCGGACGCGCCTTCAGCCATCGCACCGACCGGGGATGGTCGCCGCCAACCCTGCGGGACGTCAGCGCGAGCGAAGAGGCAGACGGCAAGAGCTGATCGGCGCGAGCGCCTCCTCGATCGCCGTCGAAGCCGCGATCACCGGCCCCGTATCGGCAACCTATTGGCGTTCGTAGGCGCCGCGATCGACAACGCCGGTCGTCCGCGGCTGCCCCGCGACGTCGGTGCCTACGGCCTCCGCACGGTCGCCGTCGTCGTCGACGTCGGCGACGTCGGCAACCGGGTCCGCTACGTCGAGGTCGAGGTCGAGGTCGTAGACGTCGGCGACGGTTCCGCTGTTGGACGCCGGCGAGCCCATCATCAGCGCAAGACCATCGTCGTCGCTACCCCATAGGTCGTCGGGACCATCGGGATCACCAACGTCTACGAAGAGCGGATCCGAAACAGAGTTGTTGCCGTCGTCCTGCAGCGTACACCGCGGAGTGCAAGCCGCGGTGTTCGGGCCTGGGAATCCTCCCGCCACGATCGAGTACGCCAGCTGCACCGTCCCTCCCGCGCTTCCGCTCGACCCCGTATAGATCTCCGATGCTTCCGGAGACATACGAATCGTTCCCAGTCGATTCGACCAAGACAGGGCGTTGGCCAGCCGGAGCACGGATCCATTCCACATCGAGATCGCCCCACCGAGGTGACCTTCGTTATCGAACATGGTGACATGGCTCAGCCGCATGGTCCCGGCGGCGAATCCACAGATGGCGCCGCCCAGGATCGCCCTATTCGCAACGAACACAAGATTCGAGCCCTCGACATCGCCATTCGTGGTGAGGATACCGCCGCCGCCCGGCCCCGGCGAGCTGAGCGACTGAATCGCTTCGTTGGCGTGAAAGATCGTATGCGAGATGATCAGGCGGCCATCTCGCTTCACGTTGATTCCGCCACCGCCCGCACCGCCGATGTTTCGTTCAAACACACTGTCGGTCATTTCGACGACGCTGCGGGTGAAGGTCATGCCCCCGCCTTCCCAGCCGGTGTTGGCAGTGAACCAGGCCCCATAAAACCTTGGTTGCGCGTTCCCGTCGAAGTAGGCGCCTGGGCCGACCCCCGCCTCGTTCTCCAAGATCCACACGTTGCGAAACGTCGGCGCGCCCGTGTGGCCGTAGATTCCACCGCCGAAGCCGCCCCCGCCCCCGGCGTTGAACGCGCCGCGGGTGATGGTGACCCCGTCGAGGATCGAGTCGGGACCCGCGCCCCCCGACGTCACCACATGCTTGATGTTGTCACTGCTTCCGGCATCACCGATCTCTCCGCTCAAAACGGTGCCATTGGTCGCAGGGTCGGGGTTCCGGTCCTCGCGCGTAGCCTCCGTCGCGCTGAAACCGCCGTAGATCGAGACACCGGCGGGCAGGGTGAAGCTGTCGTCTCTGGAGTCTCCCGGCACGTAGGTTCCTGCCGCGATCCAAACTTCGTCGCCCTGCTCCGCGGCCGCAAGGGCGCTCTGAAGGTCGGAGAACGCATCGGTCCAGCTCGTACCGTCGTTCGCGCCCGAAGCATTGGCGTCGACGAAGACAGTACGAGGCGAGGGGGCAGGCACACCATCGGTCTCATAAGCACCGATGTCCGGGCCAGCGCCGACGACGCGAGGGTTGCCGCTGATGTCAACCATCGCCGGCTCTTCGTCGTCACCGTCACCGTCGTAGTCGCCGACGTCGGGAACAGGCTCGCGACGATCGCCGTCGAGATCGATGTCGGCCAGGTCGGCGTTGGACGCGTAGCCGATCGCCGGCGAGCTCGGCATGAGCCTCAGCCCATCGTCCTCGGTCCCCCATATGCCATCGGGACCTTCTGCGTCCGACGCATCGACGAACACCGGGTCGATGTCCATGATGGCGCCGCCATCGAAGCCACGGTCGACGGGACGGGAGTCCCACGGACTCCCGCCGGTGTCATGAACGATGGATCGTGTCGCTTCAATGCCGTTCCCGTTGAAGGCTATGCCGCCAGTAGTGGCAGTGTTGCCCCACACAATCGAGTTGTGAATCATGACCATCGCTTCGAAGTTGAGGACGTACACCGCGCCCCCCGCGCCGATGGACTCGTTGTTGACGATGGTCGAATGAGAAACGCTCACGTCTCGACGCGCGCCAATCGCGCCTCCGTTGCGACCTTTGTTTCGAGTCATGACCGTGTACTGAACGGTGATCCTCGCGATGGAGCCGCTCGACGCAAACAGAGCACCACCCCAGCCTTCCTCAGCCTCATTGTCTGCAAACACCGCGTGGCTAACCATGACATCGCCGGTACGGACGCTCATCGCACCGCCCGCGCGCTGAGCCGTATTCCCGAGAAACGTCACGCGTGAGAAGGTCCCGCCGCCGCCGTCGACCGAAACGGCTCCCCCCGCACCATTGCCCCCGGGCCCAACGCGGACGTCGTTATCCTCAAACGTCGTATCCCGAACGGTCGCCGTCGCGCCGCCCTGACTGATGAACAGACCGCCCCCCTGGGTCCGCGCTTGGTTGCCGACGAATCGGCAACCGTCGACCCGTGTATGTCCATCGCCCGTTACATAGAGGCCACCGCCGGAGGCACCCGATGATGCCAAACGGCTATTATTGCCCTCGAAGATGACATTCCGAAAAGTTGCATTGCCGCCGAGACTCGCCGCGCCTCCACCACTTCCACTCAACCACGTCGAATGGTTGTCTACGATATATAAGTTGGACAGCAGCGGTGCGCCGCCGTCCGTGACGAGCCCTCCTCCGTACGGGCTGCCGTTGGTTCCGGTATTTCCGCCGGTGATGGTGAAGCCGTCGACCCAGGTTCCTTGCTCCGCATCGATAAGCTGAACGACCGAGTACGTATTGTCGTCGAGGTTGGTATCGCTGATGTTGTCGCCGTCGGCGTCCGAGTCATCGTCGTTGAGATCGCCACTGAGAATCGTCAGGAAGGTTCCGGCGTCCCGTTCGCATTCGCGATCCTCTTGATCACCAAATCCCCCGAGCAAGGCGACCTGCGACGGGACAACGAAGGAGACGCTGCGCTCGGCCGAGCTCACATTCGTGCCGTCCGCGGGCACGACCGGGCGATACACGCCTTGTGCGACCCAAACCTGCTGGCCAGGGACCGCGGACTCGAGCGCCATGACCAGGTCGTTGAATGCCGTGGCCCACGTCCGACCGTCGCCCCCCGCGGCCGCATCATCATCGACGTAAACCACGGTGTTCGCTTGAGGTAGAGGACCACACGGCTCAGGCCCGACATCGATGCTCGCGTCTTCTCCGCCGCCCGCGTCATCAGGTGCGTGGCCGGCGTCCACGCTCGCATCGACGGGCATTGCGTCGGGCCGCGGGTCGGGGTCGCCGGGGTTGCTACACGCCACAGCCAGCCCGGCCGAAGCCCAAAAAAGAGATATCGCTGCACTTCCCGTCGACCTCATCGGTCCGCTAGCCTAGCTGGACAAGAAGACAGGTTAAAGGGTGGGAGGATAACTTGCCGATATCTCGGCCACGTGTTCTCCCCCGATCGGCGTGGAACCTGGTCGAGGCCTTCGTGAACCGAAGCACCGAGCACAAGGCCCGTGGTCTCTGGCTCGGCCCCCGAGTATCTTGGTTGGCTGACCGGGACCGGGACTATCGCATCCGATGTTGCACAACGCATTCTGACTACTCGTCGCGACACGCCGTGCCGATCTTATGATTCGAAGTCGCGAACCGTCTCGCGGCGAGCTCCGCAAAGAAAGCTTGCAGCCGACGATGTCCCGTAGTGGGGGCGACGGCCCCCTCGGCGTTAACGAAATGAAAGCCACCGAGCAAAGCAGCGAGGTTGCGGTTGAACGGGGCGGTGACCGCCGCCGCGGCGCGAAGAAAGCAAAGGGGGAGCACCGCGAACCGGGGCGGTTTCCCCAGGGCCTCAAAGGCCAACTCGCCGATACCGCGCATCGTCAGCACCTCTGGCCCCCCCACATCAACGTCGGTCGAGGGTGAATCCGTGGATATGAGACCGGCGACGAGATCTCCGACATCAGCCCCATGGATCGGATTGACCTCCGCCGAGCCATCGCCAAACAGCCAGACTCGTCCCTGGGCGGCCATGTTGAAGATCTCCTCCATGTCATTGAACAGACCCGTGGGCCGGATGATGGTCTCACGTAGGTTGGAAAGCCGGAGCCGGTCCGTGACCTGCTCTTTTGCTTCGAATAGGTCGATTTGGGACCGATGCGAAGGCGCTCCAAAGACGCTCACGTAGATGAAGCGCTCGGTCCCCGCACGCTCCGCTTCCTCGAGCAGCGCGAGATTGGCATCGCGATCGACCTGCCAATAGGTCGGATGACGCGAAAGCTGCCGGACGCCGATGGTGCTCAAAAGAATGTCCATGCCCTCCGCGAGTCCGTCGAGGGTCTCGGGCTCCGTCGCTCGGCCCTCGAACACCTCGTCGAAGACGCTCCCCGCCGGGCCCAGGCGCTTCTTGTCCCTGACCAAAGCCCGAATGAAGTGCCCGTGCGCCTTTAATGCCCGTGTCGTGTGGCTTCCGAGATAACCCGTCGCGCCGGCAACCACGATCCGCTTGCTTGGATTCATACGTATTCTCCTTCTGGGTTGGGCAGACTTCAGGCCGTGGTTTCGTTGGCCGGTGGGCTTTGATGCCCTGGCCGGGCCAAGGCCAATGAAGCGGTCTACAAGGCCGAGAAAGGCCAGAACGGGTTTGGGAATAGTTCTAGTTGATCGTCATTGTCGGGTCCCTTTCGCTCGGTGGTTCAGCAGGAAGCGGGCCACTGTCGCCGGATGTCGAAAAAGACCAGATCGGCCGCCAATCCCGCGCCTTCGACGAGGATACCGCCATGATATTTCGCGGGCGTGGCGGTACAGCCCGTGAAATAGAACGGGAATAGACAACGACGAGTTCGCAGCGCTGTCCTTCAGGGAGGTCGCGCTGCGCATCTGCGGCCATCTCGAGGCCCATGAAGGCCTCGAGAGACGCCTGAAGTTGCTTCGCACGCGCGTGCCGGTGGACCGAGTGTTCCTCGAAACGTTCGAACCCGGAACGGGTGCGATGCGCACCATCGCGACCGCCGACGCTCGCCGCGGCCAGGCCCTGGACGTATTGACCGCCCTCTCTCCGCAAGCGCGCGCAGCGATTGAAGCCCGCACGGTTGAAGAATCGACCTACGACATCTTCAACGACGCGCAGACGGAGCCGGCGACGGTCGACATTGTATCGACACCACGGCATCCCTCTCGAGGCGGCCGGACCCTTGAAGGTCGAGGGCCCCGACGGCGCCGCCGCGCGAAAGGTCAACTCGATCTCGATGCTCTTGGGGCACCGTCGCCTGGTCCGTTCCGAAGTTCGGTATCGTGAGCGCAGCCGCCGTCCTCGATCGCGCAGGATGGCCTGCGCTCATGAAGCTGCTGAGCCGGATCGTAGCCGAGAAAGTGGACACCGAAACCCGACGTGGCCGTCGGCTCGGCAGGGCCGCAAGCTCTATTTACGAGCGCGCAGCAGTAGGGAGTACGGCATCATCGCCATGCCCGCGACGTAGGGCTCCTGGTGGGCGATCTGCTGGGTCGGCCGTGGCTCGCCGGCGTGTTCAAGTACTAAGCCCGCC
>JANQQN010000514.1 GCA_028289325.1 Myxococcota bacterium
CTCTCCCCCCTCGTTCTTGGGATCGAAGCCGAACGCCTCTTCGACGAAGGGGGCGGCATCGAAGTCGTGCATCGCGATCAGCCGGCAGGTCCGTTGAAACGAATAGCGCGCGTCACGGGTCCCCTTACGCATCTTCTTGCGCGGCCGCGGGTCGACGCCGGTGCCTACGAACTCGGCGAGGTGGGTCGCCTGCCCGTGCTGGGTCAGGACGATGATGTCTCCCACCGCGGGTTCGGACAGGCTCTCGGCGTCCTCAGGGGTCGAGTGCAGCTCGAATGGATCGCCTGGGCGTTTTGGCTCCCTCGCTCTCACCGTCGGGTCGATCCCTCCGTAGGCCAGCTCACCCTCGTCGAGGGCGACGTTCTTGGTCCACAGGATGCGAGCAAAAGGCTGCACGACGCCACGATAACAACGAGCTGCCCGAAGTGTTTCCTGCCCGTCGATAAGCTGAACGTTCCGCGCGGTATGGCCAGCTTCGATACGGTGGTTGGCGGGCCTCTACTTGCTCGACGGCCTTCAGTTTTCGTCGCAAGCAGGCTTGCCCGTGGCGGGGCCTCGACGTCGGCTGACCACCCAGCTGACGCGAGAGCGGGTCCGCAATCCCCTGATCATCGGCGGCGACATCCACATGTACGCGGCGGCCGACGCCCGACGCCTGATAGCCCGGTGGTCGCGGCCGAGGTGTTTGAACCTCGGTGACCTCCCACGACATCACCCGCCCCGACACCGGCGTGTCGACCTGGCCTCGTTCGCCGTCGAACCTGGGCGCGCCGGGCTCCAATCGGGCTGAGAACCCGCGCTAACGACGACGATCATTGACATCCGGTCCCCGCCACCCTGGATTGGGTCCGGGGATGAATCCCGACCTGTACCTTGTCGCGGCGCTGGCGGCGCTCCTGCCCGCCCCCGCCCTCGACGTTTTGAGCGCGACCCGCCGCTGGATGCTTCCGGCGTTGAACGGTTTCGTCATCGCTTTCGTCGCGATCTTGGTCTTCTTCGAGATGCTGCCTCACGCCCTGCACCACGCCGGCCCGTGGGCGCTGGCCGTCGCGATCATGGGATTCGCGCTGCCCCAGCTTGGGGAGGTCCTGTGGCGGTCTCAACACCAGCGCCGGCGAAGCCTGGCCGCGCTGGTGGTCCTGGCGCTCGCAGCCCACGCGGCGATGGACGGCGCAGTGCTGGCCGGCGCGGCGCGGCAGGGCTCCAGTGGCCTGCCGCTCGCGATCCTCGTTCACCGCCTCCCGGTCGGGCTCGTGGTGTGGTGGATGGCCGGCGGGAGCCGCCGGCCGGTGCTGGCGAGCCTATGCCTGGCCGCGCTCGGGGCGGCCACAGTCAGTGGCTACGCTGGCGGCCTGGCGCTGGCTTCGTGGACCAACGGCGCCTTCGGCGCGGTCGAAGCGTTCGTCGCCGGCGCGCTTCTTCACGTTCTCGGCGACACCCACATGGCCCGCCGGCCTGCGCAGATGCCGCCTTCGAATCCTGGCCCTTGCCCGCCGCCGGCGAAGGATCTTGCTGCGCCGTTCAAACCGGCGACGGCGGAGACGGCCGGGGTCGGCGTCGCGGTCGTCGCGGCGGCGCTCGTGCCCTTCGAGCTGCATGTGCATCCCGGCGCGGGCGTCGAAAGCTCCACCGCGCACGCGCTTCTGCAGCTCCTACTGATCAGCGCGCCCGCCCTGGTGCTCGGCTTACTCGTCGCCGGGCTGATCGGGACCGCGGTCCCCCGGGCCGGACTTCGCTGGGCGTCCCGCGGCGGTCCGTGGGGACAATCCATTCGCGGCACCTTGCTCGGCCTACCTATCCCCATCTGCTCGTGCGGCGTGGTTCCGGTCTACGCGGGACTGCATCGGGCGGGCATGCCGGCCAGCGCCGGCCTCGCGTTTTTGGTGGCCACCCCCGAGCTCGGGGTCGAGTCATTCCTGCTGTCGTACCCCCTGCTTGGCGCCGAGATGACCGTGACCCGACTCGTGGCCGCGGCCGCGCTCGCGCTCGGCGTGGGGGTCGTGGTCGGGCGTACGATGCCCGCTTCCACGACGATCAACGGGGACGCCGAACCCGAGCCTACGTCCTCGACCACCCTTTCCTGGCCGGAGCGAGGGCGACAAGTCGTCCAGGTCGGGTTCTCCGAGCTGCTCGAATCGACCGGGCCTTGGCTGCTCTTCGGGCTCGCCGTGGCCGCGCTTCTCGAGCCCAATATGCTGTCAGGACTGACCTCTGTGGCCCCCGGGCCGTGGTCGGTGGTGCTCTTTGCGCTGATCGGCATCCCGCTGTACGTCTGCGCGTCTGGCGCCACGCCCCTCGCCGCGGGGTTCGTGGCGGCCGGCATCTCTCCGGGGGCGGCTTTGGCGTTCTTGCTCGCAGGCCCCGCGACCAACCTGACCACCTTCGGGTTGCTCCACCGACTCCATGGGCGCCGGGTGGCCGTCCTGTTTGCTGCCACCGCGATCATCGGCGCCGTAAGCCTCGGCCTGATCACCGATGGGCTGTGGTCGTCGCAGTGGCGAGTACCGGGTCTAGGCTCCGTCGCGGCGACCGTCGGCCCGATCCACTGGCTGTCGCTCGCCATCCTCGCCGTCGCCTCATTCCGCCTGGTCTTGCTGCGAGGACCGGTCTCCCTTGTTCAATCTCTGTTCGGCTCCGGCCACGGGTCCGGGCGATCGGCCAGCAGCCCTAAACCGTGTCCAGACCCGTGTTGTTCCCCGGCCCCCTCCCGTCCCTAGTACTCGGCGGCGGAAGTTCCGACGCAGGTCGGAACCCGGCGCGGAGTACGCAAGCGGAGCTTGCGGAGCGTCAAAGGCTGTACACTGGCGGAGCGGGCGCGAATCGACCAGCCACGGAGTGGCTCGTTGTTTGCGCCGAGCTCATCTAG
>JANQQN010000526.1 GCA_028289325.1 Myxococcota bacterium
GTCCCGAGCCGACGCTCACCGTGGTCGACGACGCGGCGTTCGCGGCGAGCGGCAGCGAGGAGGCGGCGCCTTTTCTTCGGTGGCGACTCGACGCATCGAGCGGACCGACATGCGAGCTGGTCCACGTCCGCGGCCATGGCCGGGGATTTCTGATCTTCCGCGCGCTGCATGGGGTCATGGATGGGCAAGGGACGTTGCTGTGGGCCAAAGACTTCATGCGATGTCTTCGCGGCGAAACGCCCATCGGTCACCCGAGCACCCTCGACGTGCAGACGCTGTGCGAGGACCACCGCTACGATCGACGGCCGCTTCCTCCGCCCGATGCGTTACATCCGCTCGGCCTGCCGAGCGCGACGGCGGCCGGCGGTCACGCTTGGCGCCGGGTGACCATCGACCGGCCGTTGTCCGCCGACGCTACGGGTCGGATCGCGGTCGCGCTCAGCGAGCAAGCGACCCTGCATCATCGGGAGCCGGGGTTGGTCAGAATTCATCTTCCGACCGACCTTCGAGCCTACTGCCGAAAGGAGCGCTCGACGGCCAACCTGTTTGGGTCTCTGTTCTTGGACGTCGAACCCGGCGCGACCCCGGAGAGCATCAGCCGGACGATCGTAAAAATGCTGTACGAGCGCGATGGCCAAAAGCCGGCCGGACTGTTCGGGGGCGACGGCGCCTCGGGTTCCATGGCCGTTCACCGGGTCAAGGCGTTCGTGGACCTCAGCCATCTTCACGATACCGGCCGCTACTCGTTCAGCGCCACCGTGTCCCACCTCGGTCGCATCGATGGCGCGTCGCTGAGCGGTCCCGGGTGGACCGCGACGTCGGCGGTGTTCGTGCCGCTGGTCGCCGACGCGTGCGTGGTTTCGGTCCACGGTTTCGATAGCCACACCGTGGTCGCGGTGGGGGTCAGCGACCGGTTCGATGCCCACGGCGGTCTGGACACCCTGGTCGATGCGTTGCGACGCGCGCTCACGGACTGAGGCGACCCACCACGTTGCCGCTGCGGTCGGGAGGGAGCAGCCCGGCATGGAGCGCCCACCAGCTCATCATCTTCAGCGCGGGATGCAACCGAGGGAGGTAGCGGGCGAGGGCGGTCTTCGCCAGCCGGTCCGGCGAGAACCCATCGATGGGCGCCAGCCCGAAGTCCTCCAGGGCCTCGTCGAACGGCCGGTCGAGATGCCAAGCGACGGGGACGCCGAGGGCGGCCGTGCGACGGTGGAGGTTGGGGTAGTCGGACCGCCCTAGAACGTCCATCACGAGCACCGAGCCGGCGTAAGCTCGACGCATCCGGGCCAAGGTGGCGTCGACCTCGGCGCGGGGCAGGTAATACAGCAGGCCTTCGGCGACGAACACGTGGGGCCCAGGACCAACTTCGTCTGGCCATGTCGGATCGAGCACCGACCGTGCGACGTGGCGGCCGGCTGCGCCCCACGTGCGGCGCAGGTCGATCACCGGCGACAGGTCGACGCCGGTCCACGTCGCCCCGAGATGGCGAAGTCGAACGTCTCGGGTCGAAAGACCGCACCCCAGCTCCACGATAGATGACACTGACTCGGTCTCGGCCAGCTGGCGCAGGATATGGTCGATGTCCGCCACCCGAAGCGCGATATTGTTCTGCGCGCCGTCCGCGTACCACTCGTCGAGCGCTGACGGCCAGGGGAGCCGGTCCGTCCACTCTACGGCCGTCGGATCTTCGAATACCCGATCGGCGCGACGGTGCTCGTCGGCGCGGGCGCGCAAGGTGAGCACCGCCGTCTGGGCCACGCCAGCGAGGTTCACTACTTGTCGTTTTCCGGAGTCCACGGCCGGGGCCGCGGCGGCGGAGGGGCGATGTCGGCCAGGCGCAGTGACCCGACCGGCGCTCGGGCGCCGTACATGGGCGCGGTTCGCTTGGCCGGATCTTGCTGTTCCCCGAGCAGCTCGGCGAAGCCGGCCTGAACGTCGTGGCCTTCGTTCTCCAGGGCCTCGGCGACCCGCTGCCAAAACGGCTCGAACCGCACGACGTACTCCCGAAGGAGCTTGGCGATCTTCTCTCCGTTCTCCTCGTCGCCGAGATTCTCGCCGATGTAGACCATGCAGCGGATCATGCCCTCCATGGCCGCAGCGAGGGCTTCCAGGTCGTCGCCGTACTCGTCGAGTACGGTGCGCAGCTCCTGGATGGCCGATTTCGGCAGGTCGTTACCGGCCTCGGCGTAGATCCCGAACGCGGCCATCGCGATCGGATGCAGCTCGGTCGGCGGGCGCCAGTTGCGTACCGCTTCGAGCAGTTTTCGATCTTCCGCGGTCATGATGCGTTGTTTAGCAGCTCCGCGTGGTCAGCGGGACGTCGGTGAGCGGAGACGAGCGCGCTGCGGCGGGCGCCGCGCGACCGGCGTCGCGAGGCGATGTCAGCCGCTGGCCGTACCGAGGACCTTCAGGATTTGACCGATGGCCATCGCGAGCTTGGTCAGGTGTTGGGCCATCTGGGTCATGGCCTCGAGCGCGTCGCGGTAGCTCTTGGACATCTGGGCCGCGTCATCCTTGGCGCTCTGAACCCGCATCAAGATCAAGTCGAGGGAACTGTTTCCGGTCACTGGGGTCATGGTCTTCGCCTCCTTGCGTCGAACGGACGCGAACGCCCGTCCCCACGGTTTGCGGCAGGGCGCCGGATTCGTTGCGTGAATTTGAAGCTGGCCCTGCGGACGCCTCGTGTTCCGTGGGTCAGGGGGCGACATCGCCCCACCTCAGACGCCGACTCGCCCCGCCACCCAGTCATCGATCAGCCGCCGGGCCACCGCGATGCGGGGAGGAATGAAGAAGTCTTTCCACTGGCGTTTATCGCCCAGGTAGTCCCGGCTGAACCACCGCGCGTCCTCGATCTCGTCCTGGTCGAGCTTCAGATCCCGGGACTCGGCGCGGGCGTGAAACCCGATCATGATCGACCGGGGGAAGGGCCAAGGCTGGCTCGAATGGTAGCCGACGTCGGTGACCCGGAGGCCGACCTCTTCGAACACCTCTCGCACCACGCAGTCTTCGAGGCTCTCTCCGGGTTCGATGAACCCGGCCAGTGCCGAGTACATGTTCGGCGGGAAACGCGCGCTGCGGGCGAGCAAGCAGTGGTCCTGACCGTCGTGGACCACGACGATCATCGCCCCGTCGGTCCGCGGAAAATGCTCCGTCGCGCAGTCTGGATTGACACAGATGCGCTTGTGCCCGGCTTCTTTGGGCTGCGTGGGATGTCCGCAGACTCCGCAGAACCCATGCTTGGCGTGCCAGTAGATCATCGCCCGCGCGTAGGACAAGACCGCGGCGTCGTCGGCGACCAGGGCGGGGCCGATGCGCCGCAGGTCCTGAAACTCACCGGGGAACGTGGTCAGATCCTCGCCGTCGGGGACGGGGGCCGCGAACATCGGGGCACCTTCACGGGTGCCCAGGTATACGAGCGACGCCTCCGGCCAGTCGACGGCCGCGCGCGCGACGATCCCGGCCCGGACCACCTCACCGTCTCGAACGACGAAATTGGCCGTCCCGGCCACGGGGAGGATCACGGCGTCCGGGTGGGCCAGCTGCGCGATGAGCGCTTCCGGTCGAGTACGGACCTCCGCCTGCCGATCGATCGGGGCGCCGGACAACCACAATGTCATGGACGACTGCTCGCATGGGGCCGCTTCTTTTTGAAGGCCAAGTATACTCTCGAGCCCTATGGTTCCCCCGAACGGCGGCGCCGCCGCCCGCCTGGAAGCGATCCTCGAGGACCACGGTATCGCGCGGGCGCACTCCGGCCCCGCGCGCGAGGAGGCGGAGCGTTGGATGGCTGACCCGCGCATCGACGATCCGACGTTGGTCGACCTCACCGCCTTGCCTTTCCTGACCATCGACAATCCGGGTTCCCGGGACCTCGATCAGGCGCTGCACATCGAGCGGACCGCACAAGCGGGCTATCGAGTGCGGTACGCCCTCGCCGACGCCTCCTTCTTCGTGCGGCCCGGCAGCGCGCTGTACGCGGAGGCCAACCGCCGCGGGGTGACCTACTACCTGCCGGGGTTAGCGGCGCCGATGCTGCCGCGGGCGCTGAGCGAAGGCATCGTTTCGCTGAATCCCGACGTCGACCGCCGCGCGCTGGTGCTGGACATGACCCTCGATGAGCGCGCTCGCCGGGTGCAAACGTCGTTCGTTCGGGCGCGGATCCGCAGTCGGGGTCAGCTCACCTACGACGGGGTGCAGGCGTTCTACGACGCGGGGGCGGAGCATCCGTGGGCGAACGCGCCGTTCGCTTCCACCCTGGCGTTGCTTCGCGAGGTCGGCGCCCGTCGGATCGCGCTCGCGGAGGCGCGCAACGTGGTTCGGTACCACCGCACGGAGATCGTGGCCGACATCGATCCCGCGGATCCGGACCGCTTCGTGGTCCGGGCTCGACGCCGCAACGATGTCGAGCGATACAACGAGGAGATCTCCTTGCTCTGCAACGCGGAGGGGGCGCGATTCATGGCCGAGCCCGGCCGAGCGCCCCACGTGACGCCGATCTTCCGCGTCCATCCCGAGCCGACCCACGCGCGTCAAGAGCGGTTTCGCAAGCTGACCGTGGCCGTCGCCGAAGTCCATAGGCTGGATGCAAACACCTGGCGCTGGCGGGAGGCGCTCCCGCTCGCCGACTTCATCGCCCAGCTTCCCGAGGACGGTCCCCACGCGCGGATCTCGGCCGCCCTCAACCGACAGGCGATCATGATCAATCGCCGCTCGGAATTCTCCGTCGAGCCTGGCCGCCATCACGGCGTGGGGGTGGAGCCATACGCCCGCTTCTCGTCCCCGATGCGGGAGATGGTCGGCATCTTTACCCACAAGGAGGCGCTCGAGAAACTGACTGGGGATGCGCCGACCGGATGGCCGGCCGCCGCGCGTCGAGAGCAAGAAGCGATGGTGGCGCTCGCGAATCGGACGCGCGCCCTGCAGAACCGCGTGTCGAAGGCCGCGGATCTCCTGGTCTTGGCGCAGTTCCTCGACGACGACTTGGCCCGGCCCTCCGCCTCGCGGCCGGTGCGGTCAGGCACGGTATTGGGGATCGTCTCGAGCAAGATCTACGTTCAGCTCGACGATCCCCCCTTGGCGCTCAAAGTGCGGATCGCGGATCTCGCCGAAGCCCATGGCGCCCCGTTGACCGCGGACCGGGCCGGGGTCGCGGTGCGAGACGGCGCCGATGCCGTCTACCTGCGCCTCGGCGACGAAGTGAAGCTCCGGCTCGCCGGCCGTCGAGGACGGCGCTACGTCTTCGAGCGGGCGGACGAGTCGAGCGTCTAGAGTGCCGCTGAGGCCGTCGACTGTCGACGGCCTCAGATCAGCCCCAGGCCTTCCAGCAGCTGGGTCGCGAAACGCTCGTTGACGAGGGCCGCGAGCACGATGGACACCAGCAGGCCCACCCCGGCGTACGCGACGTCGCGGCCGATGATCTTGAAGGTGGAGCCGAGGTTGCGGCGGCTGAGGCTCTGGATGCTCAGCATGAGCTCGCGACCGCCGAGCAGACCCAGGAACACCCAGGTCGTCGACATCGGGATCTTCGACTGAACCTTGAAGTAATAGAGGATGATCGCGTAGACGAGGTCGATGATCGTCGCCGGGCGCACGTCGATGACCGAGCTCTTCTCGTCGACGACCTGCTGAATCTTTTCTCCGCCGCTCTTGAAGAGAATGCCGAGGCCGACGAACACGACCATGGCGAACGCGATGAACTCGTAGGTTCCGAGGGAACGGGGCAGATAGACGGCAATGTTGGCCGCGTCTTGCTGGATCCACACCGACCATAGCGCGCCGGATGTGAACCACTGCGCCACCCGCCAGCCGGGGTGGGCCTCGCCGGTGAACCATCGCTCCATGGGCTTGGCGAGCACGCCCCACACCACGATCGCGGCCACGAACGCGACCACGTAGCCAGACAAGCTCTTCGTCAGCACGGAGCCGATGCCCGATACGGAGGTGGCGAAGCTGGTGAGGAGGAGGAACGTCGTCGACACCGGCATCCGGAGCCGGGTCAAAAGCACCAGCACCAGGGGGGCGACGACCTGAAGGTAAGCGAAGCTCTCCGGCGTGGTCTTGAATCCCTTGGACTGCAGACGCTGATAGCTGACGTCGCCATCGTAGGCGATCCAGCTATAGAAGACGGTGGCGAGGAAAATCCCGCCGATAAACAGCCATAGCCAGTACCACTTCGTTTTGCGGTTGGAGGCGATGAACGTCCCGATGGTTTGAATGGAGTCGTTGGCGACCGCGGCGTAGGCGGCGAACAGAAAGCCCAGCCACCGTGCGATCGCCGCATCCTCGTATACGAAGCCGGACACCAGGAATCCGACGGCCAGCAGCGCGATGAACAACCGGTTAGGGACAACGATCTCGATGAACAGACGACGAAGGAGCAGGCCCAGACGGAAGCGGTCCCGGCCGGAGGATGAGGCGCTTGAGTCTGCAGGTGACTGCACGGCGGGCGAACGCTAGGCCGACGCTGACAAGGGGTCATGTGACAACCGCGTGACACACTGAAACGGAATCCGCGCAAGATTCCTCTTGGTTGGGTCCGCAATCCATTACAGTCGGGGATGTATGCCCGAGCGAACGTCTCGGCTCGCCCTCGCGCTGGCGATCCTCTTCGCGCTTCAGACCATCGGCTTCATCGCCCTCGTGTGGCGGCAAGGCACGCCGTTAGGGAGCCTGTTACTGACCAGCGGGGCGCTGTCGGCGTCCGCGAGCACGTTCGCAGATCGAGCCGCGGCGGCCTCGGTGGGCATCGCCGCCGTGCTCATGCTCCTGGGCGGGCGCCGTCTCACATTGGTGGTCGGGGTGTGGGCCGGCGTGTGCATGGTTTCGGTCAGCGTGATCGACGCCCTTCAGGGCGGCCATTTCGGGGCGGAGCTGGCCCCCGCGGCGCACGCGGTTCGATGGGCGACGCCGCTGGTGCTGGCGGCGCTCG
>JANQQN010000538.1 GCA_028289325.1 Myxococcota bacterium
TCAAATCCTTTACGTAGCCAGATCCGGTCGCTCCCGCGACGACAAAGAGCTGAGAGATTTCGGACACCTACGCCTGCGCAAGGTTCGAACTTCAGTTTAGCACCCTCCGGTTAGGCGCACTCCGCACCGGACGCCTCAACACGATTCCCTGGGATATCCGGTAGCGTGCTTCACGCGTACGGGTGCATGCCTCGAATCGGGTAGTTGTTCGCCGGGTCTCGAATCCACCGGAGCCCGGAGACCAGGGTCTCGAGGGTCGGGCGAACGAACGGATTGTTGGAGATATCGACCACCTGCAGCGTACCGCGCTCATTGATGACGAAGAGCCCGGGCTCGGCGAAGGGATGGTCGGTCTCCTTTGGCGACCTGGGATCGGAGATGTACAGCCCCAGTTGCTTCATCTGCTCGACGGAAAGGCTCCGGTACAGCGGAAACGTGACGTCCAGCTTGTCCCGGTGTTGGGCGAGCTGCTCCGCGCTATCGCCGGAGACCGCGACCACATCGACGCCGATCTTGGCGAGTTCGGGCACGAGCGGCTCAAGCTCGTTGAGGTAGCGAGTGCACATCGGACAGTGTCGCCCGCGGTACACCACCACCATCATCCAGTCGTGTCCGCCGATGGGCTTAGATATGTCCCGCGTCGTTCCTTCGGCGTCGGGCACGGTGAGGGTCGGGAACGGATCGCCCGCCTGCAGCTTGTAGGTGGTCATCGAGTCTTCTCCTTATCCAGGCGAACGGGGAAGTTCGTTTCACGGTATCTCCCCGCTTCGGCCGCCCCGGTCGGGCCGCCGAATTCGCATGGCTCCGAATCTAGTTGCCAGGTATCGTTGGTCAACTAGTATACTTTTTGTAACCTAGGCGGAGGTCACCATCGAAGCGCGAGTGCAAAGCGACCCACGGGGCCGCAAAACAGCTGTGAATGCGTGTGCAGAGCCCTGCGCCATCGAGCGCGGGATGCGTATCTTGGGGGGGAAGTGGACCGGATCGATCCTGTGGCACCTCAAGGATGAGCCCGTCCGGTTCAACGATCTGACCCGGTTGGTGGGCGGGGCGAGCAAGAAGATGATCTCGGATCGGCTCAAACACCTCGAATCGCACGACCTGATCGAGCGGACGGTTCTCGAAACCCGTCCGCTTGGCGTCGCCTACCGGATCACCGGCCGGGGACGGACGGCGCTGCGCTTCCTAGATGAGCTGCGGCGATGGTCCGAGTCTTTGCCGGCGGCGGACGCCAGCCCTGAGGTCGACCGAGCTCGGGCCGCGGCCTTCGATGCTCCAGCGCCGAAGCGAAAGCGGCGGAAACCGACGAAAGGCTAGGCGTTCGATAGCCGCCTTCATGAAATCGGCAACGAGCCGGGGAGATACGAAGTGCTCGGCGATATGGTGGGCTGGTTCAGCCGGCGTATCGCGGCCGCGGTATTTAATGCAAAAAACTTGCATGTGCGTTCAGTCTCCACCACCGACGGTGACGCTTGGTTCTCGTTGGCTTCGTGCCCGCTGGCACCACCGTAGGGCTCCCTTTAGGCGTTCCCTCATTGGGGCAAGGACTGCGATAGTTGGCGCTGAGGGTCGGGTATAGGCCAGCCGGGTGGGGATGGTGACTAGCGTCCATCTCTGCCGTGCGTTAGTGGTGGGAAGACGTCGTATCCGTCGAACGGATCATGGGGTGCAGAAGACATAACCATCCGACGAAACGTCGATGGTTGGCGGCGGTTGCTCTCGCAAGCTGGCTCGCGGGCATGTACGCGTTGCCGCTGCTTCACGTGTTTGCCCACGAGATTCCCCACGACCACGTCGCAGGCGCCATCTCGTTCGTCGTTAAGGCGTTTGAGAAGCGCCGGCATGTCCACAGTCACCGGCGGGGCCTGCCGCACACACATCACCGACCATCGGTCCGCGACCGCCACCCGACCCTCGCCGCGAAGGAACCGTCTTCGCCCGAGCCCCGGGAGCCCCATCGAGGCGACGCTGCTCAGCCTTTAGATCACGGCCGCGGCGACCTTGCCCACGGGGTTGTGGCCGTGTTGCCGCCGATCTTCGACGTTGCCGTTTCCGCGCCCACTTTCTCTCTTCGTCGCCCGATGGTCCGGGTCGACGACCGTCGAGGCCACCAGCCGCGACTCGCTTGTCGCGCTCGCGCTCCCCCGGCCTGACGTCCACCACGGGGGCACTTCTGGATGCTTTGATGTGGCGCCTCATCGAGGGACCCTGATGAGCCGGTCTAGACCTGCCCTCTCACGTAGTTGCAGGTGACCTTGTCAGAGGGCCGGGTTCGCCGCGGGCGGTCGCGTAGGTCGACCGAACCTCGGGCTTGCCTCGTCAGGGATACGCCTCCGAATCAATAGTCTGGAGGATCCGATGCATCGTTATCTATGCATCGGTCTGGTTTGGGCGTGGGCCAGTGCATCAGCACCGGCATGGGCTCAGTCAGATTCGACATCAAACACGCCGTCGGAGACATCCGACGAGACCTCGAATGGTGCGGCCGAAGAGGCGGTCGTTCCCCCGCGCCTGCTTCACTTGCCGGAAGTCGAATACCCCGCGGCCGCGCTCGGCACCGGCGCCGAAGGTGCGGTTCGACTGGAGTTGCTGCTGTCCAAGACCGGAACCGTGGCGCAGATCCTGGCTGCGGAAGGACCCGAGGTGCTCAAGGCGCCGGCGGTCGCCGCCGCTCGGCAGATGCGGTTTTCGCCGGCGTTGCTCAACGGAATGCCCATCGAGGTTCAGGTACCGTACACGTTTCGCTTCGTTGCCCCGGCCCAGTCGCCCGACGATTCCGCGATCGCTTCGCCATCGTCAGAGGCGGCCGAGCCGCTACCGGCGCCGGCCGCACCCCCGCTCGACATCCCGGTGGGCGAAGAGCACGGCCGGGGCGCAGACGTGTTCATCCTCAGCCGACGCCCTGCGCGGTCCGCAACCGACTTTCGCATCCGTCTCGACCTCGATAACCTCGCGCCGCCCGCCGGAACCAGCGGGGCCGCCGCGCTGCGCGTCGCTCCCGGCGTCTACATCTCGCAGCACTCGGGGCAGGGCAAAGGCCATCAGATCTTCTTGCGGGGCTTCGACGCCGTTCATGGCCAAGACGTGGCGGTGTCCGCGGGGGGCATTCCTATCAACGACGTCTCGAACATTCACGCTCAGGGCTACATCGATCTTCACTTTTTGATTCCGGAGGTCATCAGCCAAATGCGCGTCCTCGAGGGCCCCTTCGATCCCGCTCAGGGCGACTTTGCCGTCGCCGGTTCCATCGAGTTCGACCTCGGACTCCCGAAGACCGGTGTCTGGAGCCGGTTTTCCGTCGGTCAGTTCGGGCTCCTGCGGGGACTGGTCGCCTGGCGACCGGAAGATTCGAGCGAGGACACCTTCGTTGCCGCAGAACTCTCCCAAGGCGACGGCTTCGGGCCGGCGCGAGCGTGGGGGCGCGCCAACGTCATGGGGCAGTGGAGCTTTCCGATCGGGGCCGGACTCGAAGGCAGTATCCTCGCTTCGAGTTATGCGGGGCGATTCGACAGCGCGGGTGCGCTTCGTTTGGATGATTTCGAGGCGGGCCGAGTCGGCTTCTTCGACACGTACGACGGGCTGCAGGGCGGCTCCAGCGGACGGCATCAGGTTCGCATGCGATTGCGGAGCGAGAGCGAGAACAGTCGCACCGAAGCGTCGGTGTTCGCGGTCCTTCGGAGTTTTCGCCTGAGGTCGAACTTCACCGGGACCTTCGTCGACGAGCGGGGGGACCGGATTGAGCAAGAGCAAGGCACCCTGGTGTTGGGCGGGACGGCTGAGCATAGGACCCGTCTCATCGACGGCGTGCTCGATCTCGGCGTGGGCGTGTCGGTTCGTCACGACGAGATCGAGCAGTCGCAAGCTCGGTTGCTGGACGCCACCAACGAGCCGTACCTTGATGAGGCGGACAACAAGCTCGGGATCACCGACATTGGGCTATACGGCGACGTGAACCTACGACTGACGTCGTGGCTACAAGCTCGGGGTGGCTTACGCATCGAGGCGCTCTCGTATCGGATCGATGAGCGGCTCGCGAACGAGGGCGCAGGTGAGCGCCGCGAGGCCTTCGGCTACCACTTGGCGCCCCGAATCACCCTCGACGCCCGGTTCACGGACACCTTTCGCGCTTTTGCGAGCTACGGCAACGGGTTCCGATCTCCACAGGCAGTCTCGCTTCAGCAGGGCGAGCAGACGCCGCTTACGGTCGTCAACGCCGGCGAGTTAGGCACGAGGTACATACCCGTCCCCGGCCTCGAATTGGTCGCGGCCGGATTCATCACTCACGTCGAGGAAGACCTCCTGTTCGACCATGCCACCGGTTCCGCGCTCTTCTCGGGGCCGACTTTACGGCTGGGGGGCATCGCGCGGGCCGAGGTTGTCGTCGCCTGGGGACTACACGCTTCGGCTTCGGTGACCTACACGCGGGCTACCAAGCCCGACACAGACGACCAAGTGCCGTTCGTGCCGCCGCTGGTCGTTCAAGGCGACGTGCATTACGACGCCGAACTGGGGTCCGTGTTGGGATCTTCGCTCGGTTTTTCGGCCCGTCTGACCGCGGTGGGGCTCGGCCAGCGACCGCTTCCCTTCAGTGAAACGGGGCAAGCGATTCTGCTTCTGGAGGGCGCGATCGGCGTTCACTGGCACGGCGTGGGGCTTTCCGTCGAAGCCTTCAATCTCACGGATGCAGATTGGCGCGACAGCGAGTTCGTTTACAGCTCCAACTTCGGTGACTCGGCCAGCAATGTACCGGCGCGACACTTCACCGCCGGACGACCTTTTACGCTCCAATCCACGCTTTCGGTTGAACTTTGAAGAAGGAAGAATGGTCATGAGGAAAGAGCTAGCTACAGCAGCAATCTTTATTGCGGGAGGCGTACTCGCTTCTTGCGGGAGCGACACTGGGCGCGGCCGTGTCGCATTCGAGGTCAGCGTCAGCAGTGAGCCTGCGGCGGCTGGACCCAACGAGTTCGGCTATACCGTCGACCTTACGCGGGCCGAGCTTCGGGTATCGCGGTTGGCGTTCTTCGAGGGCGATCCGCTGTTTACCAAGAGCTGGCCTCAGCGCCTCGGCGATCTCCTCGTGCCTTCGGCTTACGCCCATCCCGGGCACTACACGCCCGGTGAAGCGCTCGCCGATCTGCTGGTGGAGCAGACTTTCGATCTGCTGCGTACGGGCGTGCAGAGCTGGGGGACGGCGGACGGGGTGACCGGAGATTACGCGTCGGCGGAGCTCAACCTGGGAGCGGGTGGTGCCGCTTCGGTGACCCTCGAGGGTACCGCGACCGGTCCCGGCGGGGAGATTCCATTCATTGCTCGTCTCGACGAGGCGCAAGAGATCATCGGTCTTGCCGCCGGTTTCGTGGTCGACGAGCGGCCCTTTGAGGTGGTCGTGAACTTCGAACTCAGCGAACTCGTGAAGCGCATCGACTTCGGTCGGGTCGCGTCACCTGAGGAGATCGCGTCCGCGACCGCGCCTCTTCTGTTCGTGAGAGACACTCAGCCCTACAACGCATTTTCTCGAGCCGCGATCGGCAACTTAACTTACCGGTTCGATCACATGGAGATGGCACAATAATGATGACGACAAGACTCAGAAACCTCTCGACCTTCGCTGTGGTGATGACGGCCTTCGCGAGCGCCTGTGGCGACTCCGATGGCGACCTGACGGTGACCACCTATGGCGAAGACTTCATTGAGCTGAGGATTCCGGCGGCCAGCGGCCCCGACGGCGAAGGCTTCGTTGACAACACCGAGGTCACCTATTCGACGTTCTTGGTATCGTTCGCCGACCTACGCATCGCTAACCGGGGCGGTGATGTGGGCGCTTCCTTTGGCCCCGTTGGCGTCTGGGATCTCCAAAAATCGGGACCTCACGTCATCACGGAGCTGACGCTGGGGGCCGAGACCTGGGATGACGTGGGCATCACCATTCAACCCAATGCATCCGCGGTGGCCGGAAATGTCAGCGACGCCGAGGTTGCGGATCTCGTGAGCCGAGGGGCCAGCGTCCGCGCCGTGGGCACCGCCGTCCACGAGGGCACCACCTACAGCTTCGACTGGTCGTTCACTACGGCTACCCAGTACCGCAACTGCGTCGACGGGGACGGTAACGCAGGGGTCGTCGTGCCCGATGGCGGGCAGGTCAGCATGGAGATCACTGTTCACGGCGATCACCTGTTCTTCGACGACCTTCAGGCCGAAGACTCCAACCTCCGTTTTGCGGCGTTCGCCGCCGCCGATACCGACGCCGACCAAGTCATTACCCTCGAGGAGCTGGCGGGGGTCGACCTAACGGATCTCCCGACGGGCCAGTACGGCACGGGCGGCGATAGCTCGCTCACCAACCTACGCCAGTACGTCGAGGCCCAGACCAACTCTTTGATTCACTTCAACGGTGAAGGCGACTGCCAGCAGCAGCGCCTCTAGGGCAACCGGTCGACCCGGCGACACGAGGTCCATCGCGCGCACGGTGGCGCCCACAGTACGCGCGATGGCTTGGCCGGCCGCAGTGTCGTCTAGCTTAAGCTGCGGTTCCTGGAGCCTGAAGCGGGGTAACAACATAGGATGCCCCGAAACTTCAGTTCTTCAGATGAGCATCGAGCCAGCCCAAAACCTCTTCGTGCCACTGAACGCTGTTGTGTGGACTGAGCACCCAGTGGTTCTCATCGGGAAAGACGAGCAGCTTGCTCTTGATTCCTCGCCGCTGCGCGGCCGTGAATGCGGCCAATCCCTGCGTTAGCGGTACTCGGTAGTCGAGCGCGCCGTGCACGATCAGCATCGGCGTCTTCCACTTGTCGACATGCGCCACGGGGTTCTGCTTCTCGTAGCCGACCGGATTGGCGTAGTGGGGCCCTTTGTGGTCCCACTCTGGGAACCACAGCTCCTCGGTGGCGTAGTACATCGCTCGGTTATCGAACACCCCGTCGTGATTGACCAAGCACCGGAATCGATCCGGCCAGTTGCCGGCGATCCAGTTGATCATGAATCCTCCGTAAGAGGCGCCCAGGGCGCAGGCCCTATTGCCGTCGAGCCACGGGTACCGCTTGACCGCTTCCGCGAGCCCGATCTGGAGGTCGGTCAGTGGCTTGCCGCCCCAGTCGTCTCGAATCGCGTCGGTAAACGCCTGGCCGTAGCCCGTGGATCCGTGAAAGTCGATCATCACCGCGGCGTAGCCAGCTCCGGCGTAGGCCTGCGCGTTCCAGCGATAGTGGAACAGGTTGCCGAATGAGCCCTGCGGCCCGCCGTGGATGAGGAACGCGATCGGGTATTTCTTGCTCGCGTCGAAGTCGACGGGCTTCACGATGTAGCCATAGACCGTGTCGCCGAGCGCTCCCGTGAAGGAGAACTGCTCGGGCTCACCCATCTTCGATACTTTGACTCTCTCGTCGTTGATGTGGGTGATCCGGCTGGCCTCACCCCCGGCGGCGGCAATGGAATAGAGCTCGGTTGGGTGCACCAGCGTATGGCGAGCGAAGACGATCTTATCGCCTGCGAACGTAGGGCCGCCGTTGGACCCTTCGCGCACGAGTTCCGTCGGTTCCCCGGAGGTCAGGTCGACTCGGAAGATCGATTTCTGGCCCAGGTTCTGCGCCACGACGATCACCGACTTGCCGTCGGGAGAGAACGTCACTGAGCTCGGCGAGCGGTCCCAGGCCTCAGTGACGGTGCGGGTCTGGCCGGACGCAACATCCATGGCCCGGATCCGGAACCGGTCCGATTCGTATCCGGCTCGCTTCATCGCCGTCCAAACCAGCGTCTTGCCGTCGGGCGAGTATACCGGGTGGGTGTCCCAAGCGGGGTTGTCGGCGGTGAGTTCCTTCGGTTCGCCGCCCGCGACGGGGACGAGGTACAGATCGAAGTCCGTCGACCACGGCTCCTCCCCACCGGCGACACGCGCGGTGTATACGATGTTCTGGCTGTCGGGAGAGAACGTGAACTCCTCGGACCCTCCGAACGGCTTCGAGGGCACATCGGCATCGAGGCCTGGTGTCACGTCACGCGCCGGGCCGCCGGCGGCCGGCATAACGAACAGATGAGAGCGACGACCGTCCTTCCACGTATCCCAGTGGCGGACGAACACGCGGTCGAACTCGAGCCCCGTGTGTTTCTTGGCGGCCCGGTTGTCGAGGCGTTCCTTCGTGCAGGCGAGATCGGGGCAATCGACGAACACGTCGGTGGTAAAGGCCAGCGTCTTGCCGTCGGGAGAGACGATGAGATTGGCGACCGGAAGCGGCAGGTCGCTGACCTGGGTCGCTTTACCGCCCTGGGCGGAGATCGACCACACCTGAGGTGAGCCGCTGCGGGTCGAGATGAAGAAGATCGACCTTCCGTCGGCGGACCAACGCGGGCTGTGATCGGCGTCGGGGTGCTCGGTCAGGCGCTTCGGATCCCCGCCGGCGACGGGAATCGACCACAGGTCGGTGCGTCCGCGGTTGTCTTCGAGATCGGTGACGCGCCGGACGAATACGATCGTCTCGCCGTCGGGTGAGACCTGATGGCTGGAGATCCGATGTATCGCCAGCATATCGAGCACCGAGAACGCATGCTCGGTGGCCGGAGGGGCCGTGACGGCCCGCAGTTCGGCGTTGTCTGTCGTTTCCGCCTGGCCCGCCGGGCCGGCGCTGTCGGTCGAAGAAGACCGCTTGGCGCAGCCGGTCAGTGCTAGAACCAGCGCGATAGTCATCATTCGCATGAGCCGGAGGATAACGGAGAACGGAGTGGGATCCGAGCCTGATCGATCCGCGATCGAACGTCGCGGCGGCGGCGTTTGAGGCTGACGCCGAACACAATCGCCTTCACTCCGGTCGTTCGAACTTCCCGGGCCGGAGGATCTCGACATCCTCGACATAGGTGATCCCGGAATAGTTAGCGAAGTACTGCGCCGCGACCTCCTGAGCGATCTGTCGGGCGACGGCTTCGGTGGCGATAACGTCGATCTGGACGTTGGCGAACGCGTCGACGACGCGCGGGCGATCCTCGGAGCGTATACCTCGGCTGCCTTTGCCTCCGGTCGAGTGTACGGTGTATCCGGTGGCCCCGGCCGCCTCGATGATCTTTACGACGCCGTCGACGATCAGCTTCTCAGTGATGATAACAACTTTCTTCGCCTTGTATGCCATGTCTTCTCATAGTTACCTCGAACGTACGTCGAGATGCTAGCCCGAATCTCTTCTAAAGATCGTTCGGGAGAACGGGGACGTTGATCGTTATGTGTTCGAAGGTTGGTAAGTATAGCTGAACATCCCTTCGACCAAGGCGTCAGCGTCGCTATGTATGCGGCGATCGAGCGAGCGATGAACCGTGATCAAGAGCGGCGGGCCGGCCGTCGCACAGAGGGGGGACGGCATGAAGGCGTTGACGAGCTACGCGTCGTGCGCCTTTCAGGATGATGATCGGAGGCCAAGCCGGTCGGCCTCCGATCATCCCATTGGGCGTAGGGTGACTAACTCTTTTCAGACCTAGAACACGACTTCTGCGAGCGCCATAAACAGCGGGATGCCGAGGGCGATAGCCACGGGCGTTCCAATGCTTGTCGACGCGCCGATGAATGCAGATGGATTCGCAGTCGGGATCCCCGCCCGGAGGGTCGGCGGTCCCGAGATGTCCGAGTTCGACGCGGCGATCACCGCGAGGAGGATGACCCCACCGGGGCTGAAACCGGTCGCGAGGTGCGCGATGTAACCCAAGCCAAAACCGAGGAGGCCATTCGTCAGAGGCGCGAACACCGCGTACACCGCGTACCAGTGGGCTACTCGGCGCAGCTCGTGGAGACGAGCGTAGGCTTCCATTCCCATGACGAGCATCAAAATGGACAGGAGGCCGCGAAAGAGCGGGTCATAGAAGCTCTCGAACACCTTCTCGGGCCGCGCAAACAAGCCGAGGGCAAGGCCGAGCAGGAGCGCGGTGAGCGCCCCTCCCTGAAGACTCTCCTTCACGATCGGCCAGATCCGAATCGGCCCCACTGCCTCCCCCGATGCTCGCGCGCGCAGGACGCTCGCGAGCACGATAGCCAGGATGAGGGCCGGTGTATCCATGAAAGGATAGAGCGCAGGGACCCACGCCTCGTAGGTGACCCCCGCCTCATCGAGCGCGGCCATTCCCGCGGCGAGGGTCGATGAGCTCACCGCACCGAATAGCCCGGCCGTGGCGAGTGCATCGTCCATCTTGACTCCAGGGAGTCGAGCGAGAGTCACGAGCCCGATGAGCACGGCGAGAAGTCCGAGCAGCACGGCTGAAGCCGCCGGCAGGACCATGTCGACCAGGTTCGCCTCGCGAATCTCCATCCCGCCCTCGAGGCCGATGGCCATCAGGAGCATGAAGACGATGAATTGATAGATCGCATTGGGGATTTGGAGGCGCGTCCCCAGCGCTGCGATGACCATCCCCCCGATTAGAAAGCCCAGCGTTGCCGACTGGAGCTGGGCCGCGATCTTGGTCGTAAGAGCTAGGGCTGCTTCCATGCGATTAGGTCCTCAGGCGTTTTGAGCGGCGAAACAAGCGGTAAGCACTACTTCTTTTGGTAAGGTAAGGATGACTGGTGAAGGACCATGCGCAGTTCACCCTGCTTGTCTTTCACATAGCCGATCGAATACTCCACCTTCACTTCTTCGCCGGTTTTGGGGGTGAAATAGTAGTTCCCCATCGCCACCGCCATATTACAGCTGTTGTTGATGATGCCCGTATTGGCCCAGCGAACCCGGGTCCACGGTTTCAAAGCGAATCCCTGGTCTTCCTGGTGAGAGGGGTTTCCGCCGACGAAGTAAGAAAGCGCGCCGTCGAAGGAAGCGCGAAACTGATCTACCGAAGCGAGGGTGGGCTTGAAGAGTACCAGGCTCAAATCATACCCGTAGAATTTGTTGATGTGGTCCGAGGCTGCCTTTTTGTAGTCCCCGCCATTCGAGTAGGCCTCGCCGATCTCGACGATGCCGTCACCCCAGGCGTTCTGCGCTTCCACGACCTCCTGCTCGGTAATGCATGATTCGCTGTAGATTGAGGGTGTAAGGCGCTGAGGGGCGGTGTTTGCGCACGCAGAGAACGCGCACATGATCAGTGAAGCGACGATGGGTTTCGTGAAGGTGACTGGGCGATTCATCCTATTGTTCTCCTAGAGCGGTCTGCGACCGTTGCGGCGAAGGATGTAGCCGGCCCCGATCGTTCAGTCCAATTCATATATGTGGCGGTCTCCATCTACAGAAGCGAACGTTCGCCTCGGGCTCGGCGATGGTGGGGTTCCGTGATCGCTTCTTCGGGCCGCGAAGGGCTTCAAGTCGGCGGGGCGAGGATCGAGCGCTGGCCTTGAGCGAAGCCCAGATCGACCGGATATCGGTGTGCATATGTTGCGCAGAGGGATGGAGCGCAGGCAGACGCTCGGTTCCGAGGATGCATTGAACTGACGACAGCCATCATCTCGCCGGGGATCAAAGGCGCCCTTACTTCTTTGGCTGACGCGCAGACGTCCACGGCCGCAAATGCAATGTAATTGCAATAAGCGAGGAGTGAGGCTAGCGTGGGCCCAATGCGGCTATCTCTTTACCTCCTTTCATTCGCTGCCCTGACCGCGGCGTGCACCGGCGACGATGGTGCACCAGGTCCTGCGGGTCCCGCAGGGCCCGCGGGACCGACCGGCTCGGCTGGCTTGTCCTGCACCGTCGACGCGTCCGGAGAGGACCCGGTACTCCGCTGTGAAGACGGCACGGAGGCCCCGCTGCCGTCAGGGGAAGACGGCGCGAGCTGCCGCGTCGAGGCGCTGCCCGACGGGACGGCACGGATTGTCTGCGAGGACGGGTCGTCGGCCGATATCGGTGGCTCGGAGGGCTGCACCCTCGTGCTCGTTCCGGGCGGCATCGATGCGGTATGCCCCGACGGCACACGATTCTTCGTGCCGGTGGTACCCATCGACCCCGTTGCGGGGGCCGAGGTGCGCCTGCTCGCGGGCGTTGCGTCGGTGGGCAACGCCGATGGGATCGGTTCAGACGCGCGCATGGACGGCGCGCTCACTGGCGCCGTCGGCGACGGCGGCGATTTCATCTACTTCGTCGACTCGTTCAACGGAACGATTCGACGTTTCGGCGTGGCATCGCAACGCGTGACGACGCTCGCCGGCCAGCCGGGGGTCGAGGGTGTCTCCGACGGGATCGGCGCCGAGGCCACGTTCGAGGCCCCGCGAGGGTTGGCGTACGACGGGCCCCGAGGCCTCCTGTACATCAATGACGGATTCAACTGCACCCTCCGCACGCTGGAGCTCGCTACCCGTCAGGTACGCACCATCGGCGGCGCAGTAGGCGATTGCCGGCACCAGGATGGCCCGCTCGCCGATGCGCGCTTCCCGCTCATCATCGGGTCGGCGATGAGCCCGGACGGCCGATACCTGTACCTGTCGGACCGCGGCAGCCAGACGATCCGGCGCGTCGACCTCGAGCAGCGCATCGTCGAGACCGTGGCCGGCTTGCCAGGGACGCGCGGCAGTGAGGACGGCCAAGGGGACGCGGCGCGATTCGACGGCCCGGGCGGCATCGCTTTCGATGACGACGGTACCTACCTGTACATCAACGACACTTTCAACTCGACGATCCGACGTCTCACGGTAGCGACCAGCTCGGTGGTGACCATTGCTGGCGCGGCCGGCCAGTCGGACAACGTCGATGGCGTCGGGGCTGACGCGCGTTTCAGCATTTCGCAGGGGCTCACCTACGCCGATGGCAAGCTGTACGTAGCCGGGTTCCACGGTTCCGTGCGTGAGATCGACGTTTCGGACCCCGCTGCGCCGGCCACGGTGCGCACGATCGCCGGCGCGAACGGCGCCTCGGGCTCGACGGACGGTCCGTTCTCTCTGGCGCGCTTCGGCGTTGCGTTCGGCATCCTGGCCGATCCCGCCCGGGGGACGCTCTACTACTTCGACCGCGGCAATAACAACATCCGCACCCTCGACCTCGCGCGCGAGACGGTGGCCACGGTGATGGGCCCGCAGTCGCCCACAGGTTTCGAGGATGGCACCGTCGGCGCCTCCCGCTTCACCGGGCCCGGCGCCGTGGCGGCCACCGGCGACGGGCAGACCTATTTCATCGCCGACGTCGGCAACGGCGTGATCCGGTCGTTCGACGTGCAGGCCGGTGTACTGTCCTCGCTGAGCGGCCTCCCGGGCCGGTCCGGCGACCGCGACGGCCAGTTCGACGCCACGCTGTACGGGCTGATCAACGACCTCGTCCTGTCGCCCGACGAGCAGACGCTTTACGTCGCCGACGGCGGCAACGGGACCCTCAGGACCCTCGACCTCTCGACCGGGTTCTCGTCCACGCTCAACGCCCGCCTCACCGACACCGGGACGATCGGGGCCGACGGACCGCTCGCCGAGGCGACCTTCGGCAGCCCGCGGGGTTTGGCGCTCACCTCCGACGGGAACACGCTGTACGTGAGCGACTCGCAGCTCGACAATCTGCGCGTGGTCGACCTAGCGAACGACCAGGTGACAACGCTCGTGCCCCAGGAGCAAGACGCGTCGGGGGCGCTTGTGCCCGTCACGCTCGGCGCGCCGTGGGGGCTGGCCTTGAACGGTGACGAGTCCGTTCTTTACGTTGCGGATCTGGCGCGGCGAGTGGTTTGGAGCGTAGAGCTGACGGCGCCGCATACCGCGACCGTTGCCGCCGGGTTGCTCGATCAGCGGGAGGCGATCGACGGGCCAGCCGGCGAGGCGGCGTTTCGGACCCCTGAGGACTTGCTCCTGACCCGGGACGGCATGGGGCTGCTGGTGAGCGATCCCTTTAGCTACGCGGTCCGACGCATCGACCTCGCCACCGGCGCGGTCAGCACCGTAGTCGGGCAGCTTGGACTGTCCGGGGGCATCAACGGTCTCTCCGATCCCTTGTCGAGCGCACGCCTCTACTTCCCCGAGCAGCTGACCTGGGCGGGGGAAGACACGCTCGTCCTCACGGCCGACGAGGGTCTGTTCCAGGTCGTATTTCCGCTCGACGAGCGACCCTGACCCGCGGGAGCCATTCGCGATCCTTCATGCATCAAATCCGCGTTTGCGGTTCCATTGCATCACCGTTTCAGATCAAGCTTTGCGGTGCGGCCACATCGTTTCCCGTATCGTTGGGTGTCGTTCTGTCCTACAGCGTCCCCATGATTCTCGGATTCCTGGGCAAAGGCGGGAGCGGGAAGTCATCTGTCGCCACTCAGATGACACTTCATCTTGCCGCGGCTCAACGAACGGTGCTCGCCGTAGATGCCGACCACAACATGGATCTTTCGTACAATCTCTTGAATGGAGAGTTGCCGTCGCTTAGGTTTCTTGGTGATAGCTCGCTGGATATCATGGCATACGCGGGACTCAATAACGGGGAGCGTTATGAAGCCCTGTTTTTGACCAAGACCCTAGTTCGTTTTCGGCTGAGCCCGCCAGACTCCTTTACTGGGAAATACACGTTCCCCATCCGTGAAGGTCTAGCTCTGATGGCTGCCGGCCCCCAGACCGACGCGGTTTTGTACGGAAAGGCGTGCAGCCACGTCCTGACGACTCCACTGAAAGTCTTCTTGCCTCTTCTTCAGCTCGCCGAGGGTCAGGCCGTCGTTGTCGACGAAAAGGCCGGAGCGGACGGGGTTTCAACCGGAATCGTGACCGGTATTGATGTGGGGGTCATTGTCGCAGAGCCGGCCATCCACAGCATAAAGGTCGCGCTACAGATCGCTGAGCTCATGGACTTTCACGAAACCCCCTACGTTTTCGTCGGCAACAAAGTCGGGAGCGATGACGACGAAGACTTTCTCACGGAAAAGTTGGGCCAAAAACCAGTGGCCGCTTTAGCGCAGAGCGATCGAATTAGACGCGACCCATCGCATCATATGTTGGAATGGCAAGCTTCGATGAAAGCCGTGGTCGCCGCGGCAGAAATCAGAATCCGGCATGACCGGTTGGCGCGGACGATGAAGAAGTTTCACCGAAACGAAGCGTTTTCAGGGGCGTGATTGAAGCCTCGACCGATTGCCTGCCGAGCTGGATATCAGTACTTCTTTATGCTGAGGCTACGACAAGGCGCAGCCGACAAAAGGGAGAAGAACGAGATGTGTACAGAAGATATTCAAGCTGAAATGGCTGGGCTTCATCGGGGCCACGTTTCCATCCTCCGGTCGGCTTCGACCGGGCTTGGCGACATCATCGATGAGCTGTTCGACGCCTTGACCAACCGTCTCAACCCTCATTTGCCGGTCTTGCCGGCATTGATGGCCATGGCCGAGGCGGTTCGGCGTCAGGACTTTGGCGTGCTTCACGAGCATCGTCTGGTACGACTTCCGCTCTCTGTCATCGGCAGTGATGCGGTACGATACCGAACGCCAGTGGTCGAGTGGCTTCACGAGAGCATTCTTTCATTTCGAATGGCCGAGCTCACGATCGACGCCGTGAAGGAGGCCCTTCGCCCACACGGCCTGTGTGTTCTTTTCCTCTGCTCTTGTGGTGTGGTCATGGGGCGTTGCACCGACGTTCGAACGTTCTACAATAGCGCGGCTCATCAACGAATGGATCGCCTGCGGTCCGCCATCGACGCGGCGGGATACCCCGTCGTCCAGGTTTCATCATTCGAAGAGCTCGCCGTTCCCACGATGGACCTGAGCGCGAATGGCGCGGAGGTTCGTCTCTTTGATCGCATTGAGCAGCTGACCCGAATGGCGGCACGAGCGGGCCATGGGGATCTATCTTGGATCGAGCAGGAGCTCAGCGACTTCGTAACCTCGGCGCAAAGCACGCGTTCCTACGAAGTCACCGCGGCCTGAGACCAGCTTCATAGCCTTCGACATCAAGGAACGCGCTGGGCCTGATTCAGGCGATAGAACACATTGTATTCATCGTCCTTCGGCACCAGCTCCAGCTTGCCCCGGATACTCACCGCATCGTAAGAAAACCGGACGGGCTTTTTGGCATGAACTTCGATTAAGAGGCTCGGGGTCACGTAATAGTGATAAGGGCAGCTCACGGGAAAGGGCCCGAGCAGGAAATGCGGCTGCTTTTCTTGCTGCCCTAATGGAAACATGTAGCCCTTGACGAGGATTTCTTGTCCATCGAGCTGCTTCAGGTCGTCGGGGAACTCTGGTCGCGCCCCCTCCCACGTCCGTCCTTCTTTGTCTGAATAGGAATAGGACCTCTGTTTGGTCCGGCCGAACACCTTCCAGTCTATTCCGCCGTCAGGGGTGTCGACATAGCTCTTGATGCTCGCGATGAGCTCTGCCGAGGTCGATTCCAGGTGACCTGCGGCCAACGCTGGGTCGGCGGCTGGTGCATCTTCAGACGTAGACGCGGTCTCTACCGGCGGCGCCTTCGTGACCTCAGCTGCCGTCGTCGCGACCTCCGGTCGGGCGAGCGGATTGCGCGGTCTTCCGCCATGCACGTACGCGGCGTAAAACCATCCGACGACCAGCAAGGCGATCGCCACGTGCACTAAAGACTTGCTCATCGTAGAACCTCTCCGACGCTTTCGAGTTGCTAGGTGTTGCGGGAGAGTTGCCGCGCAACATCAACTCGTGACGCCCGCAGAGCGGGAAGCATCGCCGCCACGAGACCCGCCGCTAGAACCGCGGCGACAACGATCATGAACGTCGGCGTTAAACTCGGCTTCGCGCCGCTCGCGGCGAGCGGCGTCACCAAGCGGGCCAAAATAGTGAATCCACCAAGTCCCATCAAGACCCCGAGGGCGAGGCCACTGGTGACGATCGTCATGCCTTCTAACGTGATGACCCGGAAGATTCGCGACTTGGAAAAGCCGATCGCCCTCAACACCGCCAAGTCGCTCATCCGATTCTCGAGGCTGCCCGCGAGCCCAGCGAAGATGCTGAGAACGGCAATCGAAACGAGAAGGGCGGAAAGCGCGGCAAAGCTCCTCGAACCGACCCCCAACATGGTGGTCAGCCGCGCCATCTCCAGCCCCGGACTCGCAGCTTGCAGCGCGCTTCCGCTGTTGATGATTCGTGGCAGATTGACGCTGGCAATGGGCGATCTGGCGCTCATGAGGAGCGCAGTAATCTCCGCTCGCTTCGCGTCGTCGCGATGAGGTTCATGCGCCTCCTCGCGGCCATCCTTGTCTGGATGGGTATCGCCGTTGGCGTCGTGCGGCTGGGCTGGGTCTTCTTGGTCGTGATCGTGTTCTGAATGATCTTCCTCGTGTTCGTGTTCTTGGTCGTGTTCGTGTTCTGGGTGGTCTTCGTCGTGTTCGTGTTCTGAGGCGTCGCGTTCGTGGTCGCCTTCGTCGTGCTCGTGTTCTGGGTCGTCTTCGTCGTGGTCGTGGTCTTTGTGTTCTTGGTCGTGTTCGTGGTCCTCGACACCTTCCTGACCGTGGAGCTCCAGGACCGAATCGAGAGAGGTCAGAATCAGGCGATCCAGAACCGTTCCCGTCGATTTCATCACGCCAACGATCCGGTAGGGCTCGTTATCGTGCGCGTGTCCGCCGCTCAAGAGACCATGAGCGCCGGCAAACTCATCACCGACATCGAGGTCGATGGCGGAACCCGCCACCGCCTCGAACGGGCGGTTCCAGATCCGGCCGGTGGCTATCTCTGCCCGATAATGGGTTAGATAGTTGGGTGTGGTGCCAACAATCCGATACCCCTGCCAGTTATCGCCGAGTGCCAACGGGATGGCCGTTTTGACCTGCGGATGCTTCATCCACTTTTCGGCCTCGGCGTACGGGATGTTTCCTGTGGGGACGTCAACATGGTAGATGGCGGAGAGAACCAGCTGCAGAGGGCTGCCTTTTGCACCCGCAACGATGTCGATACCTTGTCCATCGGCGTTGAGCCGGCTCTGCAGGTGGTGGCCAAACTGGGTGATGAGCAGCGCCAGCATGACCCCGAACGCCGTCAGCAGCGCCGATAACGTGCTGTTTAGCCAGCGCGACCTGAGCGAGGACAGGGCTAGAGCAAAATCGGTCATGCCACCATCTCCAATACTGTATCGAAGCGCCCTTTGATCCGGGCGTCGTGGGTCGCCGCGATGACGGTTGAGCCCGAACGCTCAGCGCATTGAAAGATGAGGTCCATGACTCGATGGGTGTTCGCGTCATCGAGCGCCGACGTGGGCTCATCGGCAAAGATCACTTTGGGCTCGTTGGCGACCGCACGGGCGATCGCAGCGCGTTGCGCTTCTCCGACACTCAAGTCCCGCGCCTTTCGATGCGAGTGATCGGCCAGCCCGAGCTCGTTGATGAGCGCCTGGATGCGCGCCGGACGAGGCTTGGTTTGCGCGAGTGCGATGTTCTGCGTGGTGCTTAGATGACCGATCAAATGGAGCCGTTGAAACACAAAGCCGAAGTTCTCGGCGCGCAGTTGATCGAGAGCCCGATCAGACAGGTTGGCGTAGGCCCGGTCATCAAAAGCGACGTCTCCGGCACTGGGTTTGAGGAGCCCGGCCAGAATGTTGAGCAGCGTTGTCTTTCCGCATCCCGACGGGCCGAGAAGCAAAAGATGTTGGCCCCGACGGATAGAATACTCGGGCAACGAGACGATCGTTCTTCCTTCGACGTCGAACCTCAGGTTGCTTATCCGAAACATCAGCGGTGTCCGATCAGCCTCACGCGCAGCACTCCTTTTGACACTGGCGAGTGGTTCGGATGTTAAGGACGTGTCCGAGAAGCAGCAGGAACCCGGCCCCGACACCGACGGCGGTCCCCGCGAGATGTCTGGTGTCCTCATGGTCGACGTGAGACCCGCCGTGTGCATC
>JANQQN010000540.1 GCA_028289325.1 Myxococcota bacterium
CCCGGCCAGCCGGCCCCCGCCCGCCGCGGTCTCCGGCACCGCGCCCGCCGCCGCCCCGAGGACCTCCGGCGCCTGGGCCAAAGTGGCCCGCAGGCTGGCCAGATCTCGCGGATGACCGCGGCCGAGGGTCACCCGGGCCAACAGCCGTTCGAGATCCCCGACGCCCCGCAGCGCCCGCTGCGCGTCGTCGAGTCGGGAGGGAGCGGCCACGAAGGCGGCCACCGCGTCATGGCGGGCGGCGATCGCGTCGAGGTCGGCGAGGGGGTAAGCGAGCCACCGAGCGAGCAGCCGTCCGCCCATCGGGGTCGTCGCTTCGTCGATCGCGTGAAGCAGACTGCCGTGACGCCCGCCTTCGCCCTGGCTGACGAACAGTTCGAGATGGGCTCGAGCCTGAACGTCGAGCCCTAACCCGCGGGCGGACGCGTAGGCCCGCAGCGGCTCGACATGCCCCAAGCTCGCCTTGCCCTTGAGGTCGGGGGCCTCCGGATGAATCTGCGTCGCCTCCGCGTAGCTGAGGGCCAGCCCCGCCGCGTCGAGGGCGGCGTCACCGAGCACCGTCTTCAAGCCGCGCAGCTCCCCCACGCCGAGATGGCGCTCGAGCCGGCGCCGGGTCTCCGTGGGGGGGTGGTCGCCTTCGGCGACCTCGGTCCGCGACACCTCGGGCACCCCGTCCCTCACCGCCATCACGTACTCGTCACGGACCCCGCCCTCCCGGAACAACACCTCGCGGGTCGAGAGCCGGGCCAGCTCGTCGATCAGGGACTCCGGATCATCGCCTTCGGTGGCCCGGAACTCGCCGGTGGACAGGTCGAGGGCCGCGAGCCCCCATCCGCTCCCTTTGCGCCGCCCGCTGGTCATCGCGGTCAGATAAACCGTCGCCCGCGGCGGCGCGTTCGGATCCACGTAGGTGCCCGGCGACAGGATTCGGGTCACTTCCCGACGAACCAGGCCCTTGGCCTGCTTGGGATCTTCGACCTGGTCGACGATGACCACGGTCTGGCCCTGCTCGATCAGCCGGCCGAGATAACCATCGATCGCGTGGTGCGGCACCCCGGCCATCGGGATATCCCGTTCTTTGGACCGCGCAGTCAGGGTGATGTCGAGCAGACGCGCGCAGGCCTCGGCGTCTTCATAGAAAGATTCGTAGAAATCGCCCATGCGGAACAGGACGATGGCCCCGGGGTTGTCGGCCTTCACCGACAAGTACTGCCGCATCATCGGCGTCAGCTTCTCGGACGCGAGGCGTTCCTGAATGCTCGGCGTGCTCATGCGCTTCGGGTTGGCCGGCGACAAACGGCCGGCGCCGGACCATAGCAATGCTCCCCGCGGCCGTCGAACGGGTTACGCTCCGGTGTGGACATCGTCCGCCGAACGAGGAGCGAGCGGGTCAAAGCCGCGGCGCGGGGCTTGGGTTTCGACGCGGTGGGGATCGCCGCCGCCGGACCGGCGGACCCCGACGAACGTTTCGCACGCTGGCTGGAGGCGGGGTACGCGGCGGGGATGGCGTACATGGCCAGAACTGCCGACGCCCGCCGGGATCCCCGGCGGCTGGTTCCCGGGGCGCGGTCGGTGGTCGTCGTCGCGCAGTCCTACTTTCATCCCGACGCGCGCCCGGCCCCGCCGCTTCGGATTTCTCGCTACTGCCAGGGCGACGACTATCACCGGCTGCTGAAGAAGAGAGTGCGCCGACTCCGCCGCGCGCTCCTGGACATCGAGCCGACGGCCGGCGCGGCGCCGACCGTCGATACCTCACCGGTGCTCGAGCGCTATTGGGCTCATCGGGCGGGTATCGCGTGGACCGGCAAATCAACGATGGCCATCTCCCGCCGCCTAGGGACCTACACCTTCCTGGGCTGCGTGATCACCACCCTCGATCTCGAACCGGATTCGCCCCACCGCGACTACTGCGGGTCGTGCACGCGATGCCTGGACGCATGCCCGACCGACGCTTTCGTCGCCCCGCGAACCGTCGATGCCCGCCGGTGCATCACGTATTGGAACGTCGAGCATCGGGCCCCGTATCCACCACAGGCCCCCGATCTCCACGGCTGGGTCGCGGGCTGTGATGTCTGCCAGGAGGTGTGCCCCTGGAACAAGTTCGCTCGCCCGACCGTAGAGCCTCGGTGGCAGCCGCGCCGGGGGCTCGACCAGCCTTCGCCGGAGGTCTGGACGGATCCCGCCCGCGACGACGAGCTGACCGACATCGTTAAGGGAACGGCGCTTCAGCGGACCGGCAGCCCTCACCTTCGCCGCAGCGCCCGGCGGATCCTCGGCCTCGACGACCGATGAGCGGCGGAGCGGGTTACGCGTAGGTTCCGGCCTGGTCTCCGGAGACCGGAGGCTCTTTGCTCCCGTCCGCGCGCGACGCGGCGACCTGTTCCACCATCTCCGCCCAGCCAGCTCGGATCTCGTCGAGGACCTCCGCGAGATGGGCCATCAGTTCGACGTCGGCCCGAAGGTTCGCCAGCAGCAGCTCCCGGGTCAGATAGTCGTACAGGACCATCAGATTCTGCGCGATCTCGCCCCCGGCTTCGAAGTTGAGCGTCGCCTGCAGCTCACCGACGATCGCCAACGCGCGGCTGATCCGTTCCCCGCGAACGGCGGCGTCCCCGCGCAAAGTCGCCTCCCGGGCCGCGTTGATGAAGTTCACCGCGCCCTCGAAGAGCATCAGCGTGATCCGCTCGGGCGGAAGACCTTCCAGCTGGCTCTGACGGTAGGCTTTCTTGATCCTGTTCATGCGCTTCGCTCCCCGGCGTCCTCACCATCGCTGTTACGGCCCCGATAGATAGGCCTGCCTGGCCTTACGACCGGTTTTGAGCCCTCGCAGCTTTCCTTGCAGATCGGCTCGACCCAGGTCGGACAATCGGCGCAGTTCATCGTCGACGGCGAGAGTGTCACGGATGGACTCGGCGACGGCCTCCGCCTCGTCCTCCCGTACTTCGGTAGAAAAGAACGCCTCCAGAACCGAGTTGCGCTCGGAGAGGATCTTGAGCGCGAGCTCCCAGTCGCCGTCGCGGGCGGCGGCGAGCATTCGCTGACCGAGTGCTTTCGCGAGCGGCCACGTCGCCATTCGGGGCACGTTATTCAATAGACGCGCTGACGGTTCAGTGACCATGCTTCGATTCTCTACATCCGTCCCATCGGTATACGGCGACCATCCATGAGGCTATCGTGAGTTTCCACGGGTGAAGCCGGGGAGACTCGACAGGTTCTGAGAGAGGAAGCTACTGATGGTGTTGAGCTCGGCGACGAGCTGGTCGAGCGCGGTGAACTGTCCCCGGTACCGTTTTTCGAGAACCTCCGCCCGCAGGTCGAGCGCGGCGCGTTCATCGGAGATGTCGGACAGCTGAGAGTTGATGCCGTCGATCCGGCTCTCGATGGGGCCATCGCTGGCCACGAATTCTTCCACCACCGTCGACAGTCGAGCCGCATAGCCGGTCGACGAAGCAAACAGCTGCCCGACGTCGTCGAAGTTGCTGGCCAGCGCATCCGACAGCGTCTCGCTGTCCACGGCGAGACGGCCGTCGCGCTGGGTGGTGATCCCGATCTCCGCCAGCGTGGTGAACGCGAGGCCCGATTCCTCGACCGCGGTCGACAGCTCCCGACGAACGTTGCTCATCACCGTGCGAAGGGTCGCGTCTCCCAGGAGCACCCCGCCCTGCTCGGTGGTCGCGTCGTAGCTTCCGAGCGCATCGAGAGCCTCCATCATCGAGTTGTACGCGGTCACGAAGTCGTTGACCTTCGTGGTGACCGCTCCGGAGTCGAGGGCCACGGAAACGCTCGCGGTGTCACCGCTGTCGGAAGTAGCGGCGAGAAGGTTGATCGTCACTCCGGTGATCGCATCGGTGAACGAGTTGCTCGACGAGTACACCGCCTGGCCGAAGACCTCGATCTCCGCGTCGTCGGCCGCGGTTTGCTGAATCATGACGTTGCCGGTCGCGGTCGGGGGGTACTTCAACAGCGACAAGCCCGCTGCGTCGTCGTCGTTGCCGTCGTCGTCGGTCGCGGAGATGGTCAGGGTATTGTCGAGACCGGTCGTGCCGGCCGAAATGACGAGCCGGCTGTCGGTCCCGTTTCCCGTCCCGTCATCGACGTTGATGATCGTCGCTTTGACCCCCGGATTGTCTTCGGCGTTGTTGATGGCATCTCGGACGTCTTCGAGCGTCGCGGAGGCCGCGTCGACGGTCACCGAAAACGTGTCGCTGCCGCGGGTGATGGTCAGCGTCCCTGACCCTACATCGGCGCCCGGCGACGCGAAGGTGCCGGACATGAGCTGCTGCTCGGCGGCGAGCTTGACCACCCGCACGTCGTAGGAACCCTCGACCGCGGTGTCGTCGGCGGAGACCGAAAACAAGGCGTCGTTCGAGCTGGTCACCGACCGGGGCCGGAGATCCGACAGGCTGTCGAGCCCTTCGAGCGAGGTCTTGAACTCGTTGAGTGCGGACTTCAGGGTACCGAGCGCGCTGATGTCGGCCTGATAGTCGGCTTCTTTACGGTCCAGGCTGAACGTCGCCGGCCCGATCTCGGCGGACACGAGCGAGCCTACGATGCTGTTGACGTCGAGTCCTGTCGCGAGACCGCCTACCTGAACCATTCGTGACTCCTCCTCGGGCGCGGCGGCCGCCTAGAGCTCGGTATCGAGCAGGGCGCCCACCCCGTCGTCTGTCAGGCCTCGTCGGCCGCGGCTTGTGGATAAGTCCCCAGCCCCTACCCCGTCCGGCGTCTTGTCCGCCAGTCGCTCAGCGAGACGAAGGACGGCATCACTGGGAATCTGTCGGATCACTTCGCCCGTACGTGAGTCACTCAGCGTGATCACTGTTCGGCCGCTGGAGTCGTCGACGGCAAACTGGAGGTTGCGATGGATCATTTGCGCCCGCACGTTGAGGACCTCGACCACCTGTTCGAGCTCCGGTCGCGGCAGGTCCTGAGTCTTCGCCGGCGTCGACTTGGATGCCGCGGGATCTCGGCGGTTCGCCTCATCGGTCGCCGACCGACGCGCTGGCCCTTCGACCGACGGCTCCGCCGTCGCTTTACGTCTGTCCGCGGCCGGGGCCGACGGGGGAATCGCCGGGATATCCATGTCAGCCCTCCTTCCCGAGCTCGGAAGGTCACCGGCCGGCCCGCCGCCTGTCCGGTGACCTCCCGTCTAACGCCCGACTGCGCCTATCCGAGGAGCGACAGCGCGATCTGCGGGGCCTGATTGGCCTGCGCGAGCATCGCGGTGCCCGCCTGTTGGAGGATCTGCGACTTGGTCAACGCCGCGGTCTCGGCCGCGAAGTCCGCATCGACGACCCGTGACCGCGCGGCCGAGACGTTCTCGGCCACGTTGGACAGGTTGGAGATCGTCGACTCGAGACGATTCTGAATCGCACCGAGGTCGGAGCGTTGGTTGTCGATGAACTGAATCGCCGCGTCGATGACCGACAGCGCGTTGTTGGCCCCGGTCTGGGTGCCGACATCGACCGCCGAAATCGCGGACAGACTCGCCGCGTTGGCGGTGTTCGCCGCGAACAACGCGCCGGCGTTAGCCGAAGTCACGCTGAAAGTGTCCGACGCCGTGAAGCTCAGCGTACCGCCGACCAGAGTCGAGTCACTGCCACCGCTGGTGAGGTCCACCGAGTTGCCGGCCGCGGTGCCCGAAGCATCGAGCCCCTGAACGGTGACCGTGTCATTGGCGGCCATGGTGAAGTCGGTGATTCCGATGTCGTAACCTTCACGGCTGACCAGGGTCACCGACGATCGGTTCGACGATAGCTCCGCGGTGACCCCGGTGGTCGAGGTCACTGCGTTGATCGCGTCGGCAAGGTCGGTCAGATCCGAGGCCGACGCCAAGCTGGTGCTGACGGTGGCCGTGGCCTGTCCGGAAAGGTCGAAGCTGACCGAACCGGTGGCGCTGAACGCGCTCATCGTGAGCTGGCTGAGGGCGGTGGCCTCGACCCCGGTCCCCGCGGTGGCCGCGTTGACCTGGTCGGCGACGGTCTTCGCGCTCGAGTTCACGGCCACGTCGATGCTGGTCGACCCCAAAGTGCCGGTGATGGTGAGGTCTTCGTTGGCCGCGGTGGGGTTCGCGGGCAGAGTGGCCGCGGCGGCGATGGCGTTGTTCAACGTACCGTCCGCCCCGACGGTGTACGCGCCCATACTCGACGACTGCGAGTTGCCGATGCTGAACGCGATGTTCTCGTTGGCGAAGGCCCCGATGTGGAAGGTCTGGGAGGTGAATGTCCCGTCGAGCAGCGACTTGCCGTTGAACCGGGTCGTCTGCGCGATTCGGTCGATCTCCTGCTGGAGCTGCGCAACTTCCTTCTGGAGGTTCGCACGGTCGGTGGCGCTGTTCGTATCATTCGAGGACTGAACGGCGAGGTCCCGCATACGCTGAAGCATGGTGGTCGCTTCCTGCAGCGACCCTTCCGCCGTCTGGGCCAGCGAGATACCGTCGTTGGCGTTTCGGACCGACTGATTGAGGCCACGGATCTGCGAGCTCATCCGGTTGGAGATGGCCAGCCCGGCGGCGTCGTCTTTGGCGCTGTTGATGCGAAGGCCGCTGGAGAGTCGCTGCATGGAAACCGACAGCGAGTTATTGGTTCGGGCCAGCTGTCGCTGCGAGTTCAGCGACATTACGTTGGTATTGATTCCGATAGCCATGACGTCCTCCTTGGACAGCAACGACGACGCCTACCGTGGCGTCGCAACGAAAGACCTTCCGCGATCAGCAGCCCATCCTGCTGGTCTTCGGGCCTCAACAAGGACGTCGGACCATTACGCCGAAGACTGTAGAGCGACCGTTATGGGGCGGGTGTTTTTTGACCAAGGTGCACCGAAAAAATCCGCCCGCTCGATCTGAGCGCATCCTTGGCCGTCCTCACGACGCCTACCGAGCTTGCGCGCGGTTCGTTACGCGGCTTGAGGAACGCATCGAAGAACCGACATCTAGCGTTAACGGATCATGCACGTGCAGCAGAAACCAGCTCCTCGGAACATGGCCAGACTGGTCAACGACAATCTGGAGATCCCCACCATCCCCGACGTCGCTTCCACCGCGCTGCGCCAGATGAATGACCCCGAGGTCAGCGGCGCTCAACTTGCGAAGACGATCAGTCAGGACCAGGGCTTGACGGCTAAGGTGCTGAAGGTCGCCAACTCTGCCCTGTACGCGCTGCCCCGGGAGGTCAAGAACCTCCAACAAGCGGCGATGGTCCTCGGCTTCACCACGCTGAAGAGCATCGTCATCAGCGCTTCATGCCGGTCGATCTACAAGCGGTTCGGAATGCTGGAGCGAAACCTGTGGTCTCACTCGGTATGCTGCGCAATGGGTTCTCACCTGCTCGCCCAGCAGCTCGATTTGAAGCATCGAGACGAAGCCTTCGTCGCCGGCCTCATGCATGACGTCGGTAAGGTCGTCATGAACAACGGGGCTCGTGACCAGTACAAGGAAGTTATGCGCATCTCCAAGGAAGAAGGCGTCTCGTCGATAGAAGCCGAGCAGCGGATTTTTGGTTTTACCCACGCCGACGTCGGCTCCGTGCTCGTCCAGCGCTGGGAGCTGACCCCCGCCCTCGAACAGGCGGTGTTCCTGCACCATGACCCGGAGCTCGCCGAATCGGTCGCCGGTGAGTTCATGGAGATCGTCTACACGACGACGATCTCGGATCGGGTCTGCCACCACCTCGGCCTTTGCTTGCCGAACAGCGAACCGGACACCGGTCTCGAAGAGGACATGGTGACCTCGGCCCTCGGTCTTGACGGTGCAAGCCTGGCCACCTTCGCCGAAGAGGTCAAAGACATGTATGAGCGAGACAACTCCTCGTTCGCGTAGGGAGACGATGGCATGACCGAGCAACGTCGAATCATCGCCGTCGGGGGCGGCAAAGGAGGCGTCGGCAAGAGCATCGTCGCCGTCAACCTCGCCGTCGCGATCGCTCGGCTGGGTCGAACCGTCGCCCTCGTCGACGCTGACCTCGGATCCGCCAACCAGCACACGATGCTGGGAATAGACCGTCCTGGGCCATCTCTGTACTCCGTCATCCGAGGCGAAGTACGCAGCCTGAAAGACGCGATGATGCGGACCATCGTTCCCAATCTCGTTCTCGTCCCTGGCGCAGGCGCGATCCCCGGTTCCGCCAACCTCGCCGAGCGGGAGAAGAATCGACTCCTGACCGAGGTAAGAAACCTACCCGTCGACGTCGTGATTCTCGATGTGGGCGCCGGCATCTCGTACGAGGTTCTCGACCTCTACATCCTCGCCGACCAGCGTATCGTCGTCGTCCTTCCCCAGCTGACGTCCTTTCAGAACGCCTATAGCTTCCTCAAGGGCGCGGTTCACCGAACCATCCTGGCTTGCGCAGATACGCCATCCCGACGCCGGATCTACAGCGAGCTCGACCCGTCCCGGGAGACCGAACGCATCACCAGCGTTCTTCGTCAGCTCGAAGAGCGAGATCCACTGTACTCGAGTCGGGTCAAGGCGCGGCTCAACCACTTCGGGGCCAAGCTCATCGGCAATCAGGTGGTCAGCGCGAAAGACCGGGGAACGCTCGGCGCGGTCGGCAAGATGTTCCGCGACTTCCTCCTCGTCGATGCCGAGATCCTGGGCGCTCTTCGTTTCAACCGAAAACTTGGGGAGTCGATCAATCGGCGCCGCCCCCTCGCCGTCCTGGAGCCCAACGACGACTGCGTCCGCGTCATCCATCGAGTGGCCACCGTCTTGCTCAACGAAGACATCGAGCAGCTTCGCCGGGGCCGAGAGGCGATGGACGGCAGCGACGCCTCGTCGGCCGACGAGGACGATACGCTTCTTTCGCAGATCCGCGCCCTCCTCACCGTGTAGCGCCATCGCTTGCCCCAAATCGGGTAGCAGCGGTCGAGCGCAGACAGCAACCACGGCTTCCACGACGCCGAGGAGCCGGGCTCGGGCTCGGCAACGCTCACGGGACAGACGCGACTTCACCGCCAGCGGTCACGTCCCTAGTCACAGGTAGGTCCTTAAGGCGGCGGGATCCGGTGGATCGGGGAAGTCTGGGTGCGCGTGCGAGGAAGGGTTTGGGGTAAACGAGTCCCGCCAACGACCACTGGCCGGTCTGCATCCGTCCGACCGGCGCACTTTAACCTAGACTAGATGAAGTTCATCAGGTTGAGCTGGTCGAGGCGGGAGGTGACGAGCAATGCACCCTGCAGGCCGAGCTCGGCTTGCCGAAGCTGGGTGATCGAC
>JANQQN010000539.1 GCA_028289325.1 Myxococcota bacterium
TCAAATCCTTTACGTAGCCAGATCCGGTCGCTCCCGCGACGACAAAGAGCTGAGAGATTTCGGACACCTACGCCTGCGCAAGGTTCGAACTTCAGTTTAAAGAAGTCGTCGAGCGTGGCAAACGCCATCGCGCGACGGAACTCCTGGGGCCGAGTCACGTGAGCGAACGACACCATGGTGTTGGTCACCGTCGTCCCAATGTTCGCCCCCATGATGATGGGAATCGCGTTCTCGACGGGCAAGGGCACCGTCGGATGGGCCACCAGCGCGACGACCATGGACGTCGTGACCGACGAGCTCTGCATCACTGACGTCGTCAAGATGCCCAGCGCCATCCCGGCAAAAGGATTCTCGGTCGCCGAAAAGAACGAATCGACCACCGTTCGCCCAAGCAGCTCGAAGCCGCCACCGAGGGCCTCGAGTCCCGCGAGAAACGCATACAGCAGGAGCAGGATACGCGCCGCGATCCCCAGCCGCCCCCATCGGCCCGACAACATGGTGCGCCCACTGTACGCGGGTCAAATGGCTAGAGCGTGCCAATCCGCCCCTGTCCGCGAATCCATCATCGCGTGCCGATTCGTGATCGAGACCGACCACACCACCGGGTACTGACAGGGCTCCCCACTGATAGCCAAGTAGGTGTTGAGCTTCATAATTTCTGCTTCACTCACGAGCGGGTGGGACATCACCGGATGCGGCGCGCTCCAGGGTTGCGATGTCAATCTTGCCCATCTTCATCAACGAGGCCTGCACCCGTCGGCCGGCCTCGCTCCCTAGACTCATCAGCTCGGGCAACACCTTTGGCACGATCTGCCAGTGGATCCCGAATCGGTCTTTGAGCCATCCGCAGCGACCTTCGAACCCACCCTCTTCCCGCAGTGCATCCCACAGACGGTCGGTTTCGGCTTGGTCGTCCGCGAGCACGGAGATCGAGAAGCTGTGGGTCTCGGCGAAATCAGGGTTGCCGTTCATGGCCATGAAAGGGCTGCCCGCGAGCGAGAACTCGACGACCAGGGCCGGCCCCGCCGGGTCGGGCCGAACAGTCTTTTCGAGCCGGCTGTCGGGAACCCGAGCCACGTAGAAGCGGGCCGCTTCCTCGGCGGCGTCGGTCATGAACAGACAGGGTCTGGCTTTGGCTGTGGCAAATTCCATGCTTCGTTATCCTCCGGCGCAGACGTCCACCAGCATCTCGAACCCGCCGAAGATCGTCCGGCGGCCGTCGAAAGGCATGGGGTTGACGTCGGTGCGTAGGCCTGGGTCGGACATGGTCCTCCATATCTGGGCATGCTTATTGGACGATGGACCGCCGAAGAAATCATCGGTCCGGCGAAAAAACCTCTCGGCGAGACGAATGCGCTCGCCGGCCTGGATCTGATATCGGCTGGTCCGACCAAGTCTATCAAGGTTGCGCGGGCCACCAGCGCTGGAATGGCGGCGACCTCCTCAGCGCTGAAGACCTCGGCCGGACGGAGACGCCGAGCAACCGAACGCCAAGACCCGACGGAGAGGCCTACGGGCGGCGCGATGGCTACGAACCACTCCGTGGGTCTCTGACGCGATCAACGAACTTCGATGTGCCGGCTCCTGTCCGCCTTTCCCTCGGCTTTGCCGATCGCGACGTCAAGGACGCCGTCCTTGTAGGTCGCTTCGGTCTTGGCCTCATCGGCATCACCGGGGAGCCTGAATCGCCGTATGAATCTGCCGTATGCGAGCTCCCGGCGGTGGAACTTCGTGCCCTTCTCTTCCTTCTCTTCGCGGCGCTGCCCCTCGATCGTAAGGATGCCATTCTCGAAGGTAACGTGAACGTCGTCCTTCTTTACGTTCGGCAGCTCGGCGCGAATACGGTACTCCTTATCGGTCTCGCTGACGTTGCACGATGGCCACCAGTCCGTCATCGCCATGGCCTCTTGCTCTGCCTCGTCTGGCCACCGGGCCGCATCAAAGAAGCGGCCCAACCGATTCGAGAACTCCTCTAGCTCCCTAAAGGGGCTCCACATGTCTTTTCGTCGCATAATTTGCATCTCGGTCCTCCACTGATCACGACCCTTGCATCGCGGTCGTGCGGCCATTTGGTCTGCATGGCTCGTGCCGCAGCCTGGACCGACACGATCGAGTGTGTTCGTGCACGACTGGCCACGTCCCCTCGATGGGCGGGCTGCCTCATAACTACGGCCGCCGTCATCGGACCCGTGTCGATCGCTGTAGCCTGGTCTCCAGCGCCGTGCGTCGCACTTCCATCGCCACCTGTCTGCAACCTTCGTTGCCGGATTGGTAACGCTTCGCTGCCGCCAACGGCTGGAGCCTCCGGTAACCCGTCTGAAGGGGCTCAGCGAGCCTGACACGGACGGAGCGTGTCCGAGGTCGTGCGCCAGGTCATTGTTCGCAAAGAGGCGTGTCCGGTACCACCGAGTACAGTTCCTGCAGCGTGCGATCACAAGCCCCACAACTATCTGCGCCGTCCCAAGCCGGTTCGGTGCAGGGCGCGGAGATCAAGAATACACTTACGAGATCGTCGGCCACCTTCTCGCATTGCGCTCGGCAATCGACGCCATCGTCCCCGCAGGCCAATGCGCCGCCAAGCGCCACCACCACTGACAATAGTAAACGGCAGCAACCCATCGTCTTCACGGCTAGATGGTCGCGAAGCCGGCGAGCAATGACCATCTCATTGCCGAACACCACCCAGCTCGATCCAGATCGACCCACGAAGACCTTCATTGGCATCGATGCACTATCGGGCGGAGGCCATGGCGCGCGGCTATGACAACAAGGCCCAAACGTGAGCCGCCACGTCCTCGGCGAGCGCCTCGAGATCGTAACCGCCTTCGAGCACGGAGACCGCGCGTCCTTCGCACAATAGATCCGCGAGCTCGACGACACCGCGGGTCAGGCCGGCGAAGCCGCGTGGGGTCAGTTCGAGATCGGCCAGTGGGTCGCGGAAGTCACCGTCGAACCCCGCGGATAACACGATCAGGTCCGGCGCGAAGCTGCGGAGGCTTGGTGCCAAGGTTCGCTCGAACGCGGCGAGCGCGTCGGCGTCCGTCGCCCCCGGAGGCAGCGCAACACTGATGCTGCCGGGCTGCGGTACACCATCTCCGGTCTGCGGATAAAGCGCGAGCTGGTGTAGTCCGAGATACAGGACGCCGGGCTCGTTACGAAAGATCTCGCACGTACCGTCGCCATGATGGGCGTCGAAATCGACGATGGCTACGCGATCGGCTCGGCCGCTTCGAAGGGCGAAGCGTACCCCGACAGCCACGTTGTTGAAGATGCAGAAGCCTCCGCCCGTCGCCCGGTGCGCGTGATGCCCGGGAGGCCGTACGCTGCAGAACGCGCGGTTCCAGTGGCCGCGAAGCACGTAATCCACCGCATCGACTACCCCGCCAGCGGCGAGTCGTGCGGCGCGCACGGTGGCTTCACCCACGTAGGTGTCGTCGTCGAGCCAACCCTTACCGAGCGCCTCGAGTCTTTGAATGTAGCGCCGGTCATGGACGGCCTCGAGCAACTCGGGGCTCACCGGCGATGGCGGATGGCGGTCGAGGAACTCGACGAGGCCCGTCGTGCGCAGTGCCTGTCGGATCGCTTCGAGGCGGTCGGGGGATTCAGGGTGCGTGTTTGGCGGGGAGTGTTGGTCGAACTCGAGCGCGTCGATCCATCCCACGCGGACCAACGGCAGATACATCGTTACCATCTCGGGAAGACCGTTACCGTTCCAGCTTCAAGACGACGCGAACCATCGTTGGCTCGCCGGGAACGGCGGTCTGCTCGAAGCCGAGAACTTGACAGAGTTTGAGCATGGTGCGGTTGTCTCGAAGGACGTCTCCGTATACTTCACCGATTCCCCGGTTCTTCGCGTAGTCGATCATGCGACGCATGAGAACAGGGCCCAACCCCATGCCCGTTACGTCACCTCGCACCATGATCGCATACTCACCGCGCACGTTGTCGGGGTCTGCAACCAGGCTTACGACGCCGTAGAGTTCCGCGTGTCCGGGGACGCCACGCTCGGTCAAGATCAACGCCATCTCTCGATCGTAGTCGAGCTGGGTGAACCGCGCGGCCATGAGGTGCGACAGCGTCTTGAGAGGGATGAAGAAACGCAGGCGAATCTCCTCTGGCGAGAGTTGGGCGAATGTTCGGTGCAGAGCCGGCTCGTCCTCCGGGACGATCGGTCGGAGCAGCATCGTTCGGCCGTCGGGAAGATCGAGGACCTCCTCGAGCTCGCTCGGGTAGGGCCGAATGGTCAGGCGCTCCGCGCCCGAGCTGGCCGGGCGGGCGATTCGGATGCGGGCGTCGAGCGCAATGGCGCCGCTCGGGTCGACCAACAGGGGGTTGACGTCGAGCTCGACGACCTCCGGTAGGTCGGCCGCGAGCTGCGCGATGCGGATCAGCGCTACCGACACCGCGTCGAGATCCGCGGGCGGCTGCGACCGAAAGCCGCGCAGCAAGCGATACACCCGCGTTCGTGACATCAACTCCCGCGCCAGGTGCATGTTGAGAGGCGGCAGGCCGATCGCCTTGTCGTCGATGACTTCCACGGCCGTGCCACCGTGCCCGAACAGCACGACCGGCCCGAACTGAGGATCGACGCTCAGCCCCATGAACAGCTCGTATGCGCCACGCTTTCTGCTCACCATCGCTTCCACGTTGAACCCGTCGACCCGCGCGTTCGGGAACGCGCGACCGACCCGTTCGAGCATGACTGTGGCCGCTTCTCGGACGGCGCCGCCGCCCATCAGATCCAGGCGCACGCCACCGTGATCCGACTTGTGGATCACGTCCGGCGAGCGGATCTTGAGCGCGACAGGCACCCCGAGCGCCTCCGCGGCCCTCGCGGCCTCGTCCGGCGTCTTCGCGAGCCGAGACTGGGGCACGGATATGCCGTAGGCGGCGAGCACCTCCTTGGCCTCCGGTTCAGTCAACCACTCGCGACCTTGCTCGAGGGCGCCATTGATCGGCGCTCGCGCGCGCTCGAGGTCTGGCCGGAAGTCGTCGGGGAGCGACGGAGGCGTCTCCATGAGCGCTGCTTGGCTGCGGCGGTAATTGACCATGTACATGAACGCTCGCGCCGCTTGCTCCGGCGTCTCGTAGGTGGGGATCTGCCGTTCCGCGAACGCCTGCCGAGCCTGCTCTGCCGTGCCGGCGCCGACCCAGCTCGTGAGAAGCGGGGCTCGCGGCCGTTCAGCGTGCACCGCAAGCACGGCTTCGGCCGCCTCCAGCGATGAGGTCACCCCGGTGGGACAGTTGAGGACGAGCACCGCGTCAGCGTCGCCGCCGTCGAGGAGCACCTCCAATGCGCGTTGGTAGCGATCACCGGGCGCATCGCCGATGATGTCGACGGGGTTTCCTCTCGACCAGGTGTGCGGCAATCCTTCGTTCAGCACGGCGATCGTTCGCTCGGAGAGCTCGGCCAGGCGTCCGCCTTCGGCCACCAGCGCGTCGGTGGCGAGGACGCCGATGCCGCCGCCGTTGGTGAGGATCGTAAGACGGTCACCGGGCGGAAGGCGGGGGGCCGACAATAGCTCGGCCGCATCGAAGAGCTCCACCAGCGAGTGCACCCGCAGCATACCCGCGCGCCGAAACACGGCGTCGTAGACGGCGTCGCTGCCGGCCAGGGCGCCGCTATGCGATGAGGCGGCTTTGGCGCCCTCGCTCGAGCGCCCCGACTTCACGACGATCACCGGCTTGCTGCGCGCGGCCGCGCGGGCCGCCGACATGAACTTGCGCGCATGCTTGACGGACTCCACATACAGCAGAATCGCGCCGGTCTCGGGGTCGTCGGCGAGATAGTCGAGCATGTCGCCGAAGTCGACGTCGGCCATATCGCCGAGCGAGACGAGCTTCGAGAAGCCGGCGCCGCGGGTCTCGGCCCAGTCCAGCATCGAGGTCACGATCGCGCCGGACTGGGTGACGAACGCGAGACGGCCCGGTCGGGGTTTGAGGTGACCGAAACTCGCATTGACGCCCATACTGGGCGTCATCATCCCCAAGCAGTTGGGGCCGACGATACGGATCAGGTGTGGCCGGGCTGCCTCGAGCATCTCTCGCTCCAGGCGCCGACCTTCCTCGGTGGCAAGCTCGCTGAAGCCGGCGCTGATCACGATCACCGCTTTGGTTCCCCTCGCGCCCAGCTCTCGGATGAGCGGCGGTATGGTCGCGGGTGGGGTGGCGATCACCGCCAAGTCCGGCGTCCGGGGAAGACTCGCGATGTCGGAATACGAGAGCACTCCCTCGATGGCCTCGTGGTGCGGGTTGACGGGCATGATGGGGCCGTCGAAGTCTCCGCCGAAGAGGTTTTGGGCAAGTATTCTCCCAACGCTACGAGATTTACGGCGCGCGCCGATCAACGCGATCGACGCCGGCTGAAATAGATACTCGAGGTTGCGAACCGTCATGAGCCAAATGTACTGAATAAGTATGGTGGTCGACGAGAATAACCGTACGGCGGAAGTACTAGACGTACTCAAATCGGTGGCGCCCGAGATTGATTCTCATTCAATCGATTCGGCGCGCGCCTTTCGGGACCAGATAGAGTTGGATTCGGTAGACTATCTGAACTTCGTGCTCAAGCTGGGTAAGCGGTTCGACGTCGATATCCCAGAGCGCGACTACCCTCAGCTTTCGACGCTCGATGGATGCGTTGCGTATCTGGGGTCACGGAGGGCCACTGGAGGATGATGTGGACCATAGAACGCCCAACCTCATTGACCCGGCCGCCGCTCGACGCGGCTTCTCCTGGACAGCCGCTCGCGACGAGCTGACCGGGCTCCCCGACGGGGGCCTCAACGTCGCCTACGAGGCCGTTTCGCGCCACGCGGCGGGACCTCGTGCCCACGCAGAGGCGCTGCGATTCGTGCGCGCCGACGGTCGGCGTCACTCTGTTTCTTACCGCCAGCTCGACGACCGTATGCGCCGCTTTGCGGCTCGACTTCGATCTATCGGTGTCGGCAAGGGCGACGTAGTATGCACGCTACTCGGTCGCCAGCCGGAGCTGTATGTCGCTGCGCTGGGTGCGCTCGCGCGGGGCGCAGTATTCTGTCCGTTGTTCGCTGCACTGGGGCCGGAGCCGGTCGAAGCGAGGCTCGCGCGCGGTCACGCGCGAGTGTTGGTCACCACCGAGCGGGCGTACCGAACGAAGGTGGCTCCGGCGCGTGAACGACTGCCCGACCTGCGCCACATCGTGTTGGTCGACGATGAGACGAGCTGGTCAGCCTTCCAGGCTGACCCGAGTGCAGGCGATGAGATCGAGGGCACGAGCGCCGATGACCCCGCCCTTCTCCACTTCACCAGTGGCACCACGGGCGCAGCGAAAGGCGCATTGCATGGGCACGCCGTCGTGATCGCCCACCACACGACAGGTCGCTGGGTGCTCGATCTTCGCCCTTGCGACGTCTTTTGGTGCACGGCGGATCCCGGCTGGGTCACCGGCACCTGCTACGGCATTATCGCGCCGTTGGTATGCGGAGCGACGTTGCTGGTCGACGAGGGGGGGTTCGAGCCCCGGCGGTGGTACTCGGTGCTGCGCGACGAGAGCGTGACCGTCTGGTACACGGCGCCGACGGCGATCCGGATGCTGATGAAGGCTGGTCCTGATCTGCTCCCTACCGGCGGCTTTCCGAAGCTACGCCATGTAGCCAGCGTCGGCGAACCGCTGAACGCCGAGGCGGTGCAGTGGGGCGCCGAAGCGCTCGGTCGCCCGGTCCACGATACCTGGTGGCAGACGGAGACCGGCGCCATTTGTATTGCCAACCTCCCCGCAGAGCCACTCGTGCCCGGCTCCATGGGCCGACCCATCCCAGGAATCGAGGCGGCCATTGCGCGTAGGGAGGGCGCGCACTTGATCATCGAAGACGCTCCGGACAGCGAGGGGCTCCTGGTGCTGCGGGCGCCTTGGCCGTCGATGTTTCGAACCTACGTTTACGACGAGGCCCGATACCGGAAGTGCTTTGCGGACGGCTGGTACATCACCGGTGATCGCGCCCGACGCGACGCGGAGGGCCGCTTCTGGTTCGTTGGGCGACAGGACGATCTCATCAAGTCGTCTGGGCACCTCATCGGACCATGCGAAGTGGAACGAACGCTCATGGCCCACCCGGCCGTCGTTGACGCCGGGGTGATCGGCAAGCCCGACCCTGTAGCGGGCGAGATCGTCAAAGCCTTCGTGGAGCTGCACGCCGGAGTGACGCCCGACGAGTCACTGCGTCGAGACATCCTGGCCTACGCACGGCGACGTCTGGGACCGGCTGTCGCCCCCAAAGAGCTGAAGCTGACCGATGCCCTCCCTCGTAACCGCAGCGGTAAGATCTTGCGCCGGGTCCTGAAGGCCCAGGAGGTCGAGCAAGGCGACGTAGGGTAAGCACGAGTAGCGGGTGGCCGCAGAGCGCATGGGGGTCGGACTTCATGTCAACGACGCGAGATGTGGAGAGTATTCGTCTGGGCCACGATATGCAGTACGTGCGCCGTCGGGGACCGCTACATCTTGTAGAAAGTATGGGCCGACGCGTGACCCTGCGCCCCATTTTTGCTCTGATGCAGATATGCAGGTGCGCGAGGTTCACCCCAAGGCGCAACGGTCCACGCCCACGGCCGGGATCGGGGAAACGGTGCTCGACGAAGCACGCCGGCATCGGCGCCGGGGAAACGCGCAGCACGCCCTAGGTATGCTCACGCGCGCCGGCCCGCCCTGCACGACGCGACTTCGGGTCGAGGCGGCGCTCTGCGCGTTCGATCTCGGTGATGAGGCGACCGTCCAGTCGCTCGTTGACGGCGACGCTGACGCCCAGCGCGTCGTGGCGCCGCTGCTGGCGCTCCTGCGGGGGACCGATCCACCGGTCAGTCGAGCCTCATCGATGGTTCGTGGGCTATCGGCCATCGCGCGGGCGGCGCGGCTGTCGTCGCAGGGCGAGCTCGACAAGGCGCGGCAGCGGCTCCATTCCATCCCCAAAGACGTGCGGAGCGCCTTGGACGTCGAGGGGCACACGGACGTCCTCAACATCCGGCGGGGACACGGCAACCGCGCCTTCGGCGCCGCGTATCGGCTCGCCCGTCGGGCGGAGGGTGACGCCGAGGCCCTCGCCGCCCTCGGCTCCGCGATCGGCAGCGTGCCCTGGCTCGCCGAGATGGCCCTCGACCGTCGCCTGGGCCTGGACGAAGCCGCGACACGCGCCTGCGCCCGTTCGCTGCGCTACCACGCCGAGGCGCGCAGCGATTCGCCCGCCGGCCTGCTTGCCCGCGATACGGCCTCCGTGCCCGACGAGTACCGAGGTCGACTCCACCTGCACCGCGGATTCGCGCTCATCAAGAGCGACCCGAAGCGCGCTGAGCGTGAGCTCGACGCGGCGCTGTCGCGCGGGGAGGACGCGCTCGAGGTGTGGCGGGGCCGCTTCTTGGCCGCCCGGGGCACGGACCGTGCGCAAAAATCACTCCAGCGTCTGATGCGGGCCCTCGATCGGTGCGGCGCCGCCGAAGCCGTCCTGGTCGTTGCGGTGGCCTTGCTGGGTGTGCTGATCGGCGCCGGCCGGTTCGATGAGGGCGTCTCGGTCATGAAGCGCGTCGACGAAGTCCTCGCGTCGCTGGCGGTCGACGGCTGCGAGACGGTCCGCGCCGTCGAGAGCTACCGTCTGACGTTGCTCGAGCACCAGGGCGACGCAGAAGCGGCCCGGATGGTGGCGCGCGGATTGATAGACAAGGTGCCGAGCGCGGGCATCGGCTGGGCCACCCTGATCGCGCTCGAGGATGACGCCGACGTCGCCAATGACCTCCTGCGCCGCGGGCGCGCCGCGGTGGAAGCGGGCGGCGCCGGCCCCCGCAAGCAGCAGGATCTCGAGATGCTTGAGGAGGAGGCGTCCCACTTCCGGGCGAGGCGCGGGGCCATCGCGACGGCCAGCGAGTGGGCACGAGCGTACCTCGGCGCGCCGGATCAGGAGGGCGCGCCCAACGCCACCCTGACCGCGGCGCGAGACGCACTGGACGCCAACCACCGGCGAGCGGCGTTCCTCGTCGAGGCCGCGCGGCGCGCGCACGGCGCAGACACCGGCTTCACGGAGTGGCTCGGTCGGCTGCTGGCGGGCCCTGACGCGACGCTCGCGACAGGCGTCGCCGAGGTCGTCGGGTCGATCGCCCCCGGGGCGCTGCGAAAGGCGTCCTGCGGGCTTCCGCCGGAGCGCGTCGTGCTGATCGCGTCGAGCGTAGGAGGGCACGTCGCGCAACTGCTCCTGCTCGAACACGGGCACTGGCTCGCTCGCGATGCGCGCATTCAGATCGAGCGAGCGGCGCTCGCGGGGGGCGGTGCGCGCAGAACGCGGGAGGCCGAGCGTCTGCTCGAGCCGCAGGTCTCTCTTATCGAGCTGATCGAACGCGGCGACGCCTACTCGCCCCCGGATCCTAGGCTGGATGAGCTCGGCCCCGAGCTGGACTTCATGCAGGTCTTGCCCTCCGACCGCCACGCCTTCGTCCTCGACCAACTGAAGGCGCTCGCGAGCGGCAACGTCGACGACGAGCATCTGGCGGTCCTACGGGCCCTCGCCAAACAGGTCGCACGCGCCGCCGAGGCCCGCGGCGCGCGACACATGCTGCCCCCTGCGCTCGCGGCGCTCGCTGGCCTGCCTCCGGCCTCCATGGGGGACGAAGACGGCGAGATCGGGCGGGAGCGCGACGACGCCGACAGCAGGCCCGCCCCGTTTTCGGCCGACCTCGCCGGGCTCCTCGGCGCCGACTTTCTGGCGGGGCCGGTCAAGCCGCCACCCGCGGCCGCCCAGCGAGCCAAGAACAAAGCCAAGCGCAAGCAGCAGAGGCGGGATCGTAAGCGGCAGCGAAGGAAGAAGAAATGAGTATCGCACGCTCGTTCATCGCCGCCCGCGAAGTCTTGGGCATCGAAGTTGGCGCGGACATCCGCGCGATTCGGCGCGCCTACCGCAAGAGAGTCGCGGCTCATCCCCCAGACCGAGATCCCGAGACCTTTCAGGAGATTCGGAGCGCCCTCGCTGGCGACGGGATCGGTCAGCAGCTCGAAGGCGCTC
>JANQQN010000574.1 GCA_028289325.1 Myxococcota bacterium
CTCGGATGTCGAAATAGCCGCCGAGCCCTGCCGCCCCCTGGAGACCCTCGGTCGCGTTGGCGAGATAGCGGACCAGCAGCTGATCGTACGCGTCGCCCCCCAATTCCCGCGATCCACGGCCCGCCACGAGCTCGAAGCCATCCGGCGTCACCGACACCAGGCCCACATCGAGGGCCCCGGCGCCGCAGTCGACCACCATGGTCCGGCTCGTTTGTTCACGGCCTCGTCCAGCCTGAACCGCGGCCGCCAGCGGGGTACACACCGTCCGCTCCACGTGGATACCCGCGAGCTCCGCGGCCACCCGCAGCGCCTGCCGCTGCCGGGCCCCAAAGAACGTCGGGCACGTCAGCACCGCCCGGTTGACCGGCTCCCGCAGCCCCGAAGACGCGCTCAACCGCACTTCCTTGAGCAGCAGCGCCACCACCTCCTCGATCGACACCTTGTGGGGACCGAAGACCGCGGCGACCTCCCCGTCGTCCGCGGCCTCCAACGGACAGATCGTCTCGGACTCCCAGGACAGCGCCTGCGGACCGGCGGCGACTCGCCCCAACAGCCGCCCGGGTCCCGCGATACCGAGCTTCGGCTGCCAAGGCAGCTTGCGGGCCGCGGCCTCTCCGACGAACGTCCGTCCGCTCTCTTCGATGGCCACCACGGAGGGGATGACCAGCGTGCCGCTGCGAGCCGCGATCAACTTGGGACGCCCCTGCACCACCGCCGCCAAGCCCGTCGTCGCGGTCCCGAGGTCGATGCCGATCACCCGTCGTCCCGGCGGCGGCAACGGTGAGCGATGTTTTTTGGATAGGATGGCCGTCGGCGGAACGTCTTCCACGTCGCCCGTTCGGGCGTCGACCCGTCGTCGGACGAGGGCGATCCGGGCCAGCGGGGTAACTTCTCCCGGCTCCCGGGCCGGCTCAGGCTGCTTTCGCAGGCTCTTGACCGGCTGGACCGGATCGACCGGCGTGACGGGGGCAACCGGCTGAATCGCCACCGCCGACGGGTCAGGGAGGCTCCCCGTGGGCAACGGAATCTCGTCGCTGCTTCCGATCTCGTCGAGACGGATGACCCCTTTCGGCAGCGCGGAATCGATCGACAGTGGCGCGGGCTCGACGGGGATCAGGAGCTTGGGATCCGCCTGCAGCGCGGCTTCATCGACAAGCTCGGTCGTCCCCTGTTGCTCGAAAGCGATGCCCTCCACCGGCGTGGCGATCACCACCGCCCCGGTCTCCGACGGCAGCAAGGCCACCGGCGCCACCGGCGCGCTGGCCTCTGCGCGTTCGATGGGTTCGACGGACTCGATGGACTCGGCGGACACGACCTCCGCCTCCTGCTCGTCTTCCGCGGCCTCGTCCGTCTGCGGCACCTGGGCGATGACGGTGACCGATTCCAGGAAATCCTCGAAACCGGGGTCTGCGGGCTCGAGCATGACCAGATCGAAGTCGTCGGCCGCCGGTGGCGGCGACGGCTCATTCCCCGCGCCGCCGGTCTTGGGGTCGTCCTCAGGATCCGGGGGCAAGCCCGCGGGAACCGCAAGGTCAACGACAGCGGACGGCTCGTCGGCCTGCAGGGCGTCCGGCGCGATGACGGGGTCATCAACCATCGGCAACGGCTCGTCATCGGGCAGCTCGGCGCCCGGCGATGGGCTATAGCTGGGCGCCGCGGATCGACTCTCGAGCGGCTCGTCTTCGTCCGCCGCCGGCGCGCGAATCGCGACGGGCCGAGGTTCCTCCAGATCCTCGATCAGCGAGCGATGATCGGCCACCTGGGGCGCAGGACCGGACGGCGTAGCCCCGGGGTGGGAATCCGACCGTTCGGACTCGACTTTGACCGGGGGCATGGGCGCGGGAAGCGTGGGCGCGGACGGCGCCATAAGCCCCCCCGCGGGCGCGATCGACGGCGGAGGCGGACCGGCGGGGGGTCGGCCTTCGGCCGCGGCGGCACTGGTGGCGCGACACCACCGGACCAAAGCCCCGGATCCCTCGTCCCAAACGAGAACCATGTTCAGGCCGGGCATCGGCCGGACCTCCCGCCGCAGGACATGGCCTCGCCCCTCCAGGGCTGGAGACCCGTCGGTGTACAGCATCTGCAGGCGGATGGGGGTGCTCGGCGGAAGGAGCTCCCGGCAGGGCAGGAACATCCCGTCCTCCCGCAGAAGCGGCCCGAAGTCCCGAGCGAGGCCGGCCGGATCTCGCGCTTTCAGACGAACCCGAAGGCGTTTGTGCTGACCAGGGGAGGCCACCTATGAATGAGTTTGAAGGTATTCGGCCCCAAAGGCCAGGACGTACCTGCAACGGTATGTTGCAGAAGTAGAATCGCTGGGGTCACCGCGTCAAATTCAGCGGCTTATCTAAGTCTCCGCCGCTCAAAGTCAGAACAGGCTCGGAAAATTCACACTTTTCCGTTGGATCGGGCGACGGCGATCGGGGCTCATCCGACCGCTTCCGTCGGCCCGCGTCGCCGCCGCAGTACCGCCACCGATACGCGATGCGCTCCGTCTTGGACTTCTCGAGGTGGAGACGGTCGCCGCGGATCGACCATGTGCCCCGGTGGGGCCCAAAAACAAAGCTCCCGTCGGCGCGCAGCGCCAGGACCAGGGTCCCTTTGGGCAGCCGCGCCACCCATCGACCCGAGAGCGCGACTTCGGGTCGAAAGCGCCGATAGACCAGCGGCGCCTCGAGGCCCGGCGCGGCCAGTTCGAGTCGATCCCCGCTCCGGGTGGCTCGGAAGACCTGCACCGTGCCGTCGGGTCGAGTCAGCCGCAGCTCGGTCCCTCGCACGACGTAAGCCCCCCCCACGTCGGCCAGCGAGTACCGGCCATCGGCGCCCAACGCCAACGTCGCGCCGCCCGGTCGCACCCAGCGACCGGCGAGCCGCCGCCGCGGCGCCGTCGGCGGGCGAGGAGCCGGGGGCAAAGGGGTGGAGCGGACGGACGGAGGCGGCGGGTTCAGCCGCCTAAATGTCGCCAGAACCCCCGCCGCCTCGCGCCGAAAGCGCAGGCGATCCCGGGCTGCCGACTGGAGGGTGATCAGGAATCGCGCCCCTGCGATCCGCAGCAAATGGGCTTCGCCGGCCAGGCCGGTCGCCGGCCGGTATCGGCGGCTCCACCCGAACGCTGCACCGGCGGGCGGGTCGAGCGGCGACGTCGGCCCCACGGGGACGCCCCATACCCGCTCGAGCTCGGACTGCAGCGTGGCTTGGTCCGTCTTCGCCTCGAGCGCGCGCACGGACATCGACGCCTGGCGGCGACCGTGCCGGGCGGAATAGCGCCGCTCGAAAACCATGGCTCGGGTCTCACCGAACCTGGGGGCGAGCACCCACGATGGCGGCAGCTCCAGCGAGAATCCCCTACGCTCGTCTCGATACGGTCGCGCCTCGGCCCGGCTCGTCATCGCCCCGAGCACGATGGCGATGAGGACCAGCCTCTTCCAACCCGAGCTGGCGCTCTGGTAGGAAAGCACGGCTTCATCGCAGAGGCTCCGGGGTGGAGAGTCAACAGTCGTCGACGGGGCCCGGCGCCCCATACCGCCGCCTGGGGTGGATCGTCGCCGCGGGGTTCCTGATTATGGGGGCGCTGCTTCGGTGTCTGAACCTCGACACGAATCCGCCGGGCTTATGGCAGGACGAAGCATCGACCGGACTCGACGCGTGGCTCATCTGGCACACGGGTCGGGACCGCGCCGGCGACTTCCTCCCCCTCATCTCCCGCTCGTTCGGCGACTATCCGCTGACCCTCTACCGGTACCTGACCGCCCCGATCGTGGGCATCCTCGGCTTGAGCGTCGGCCGGGAGCGCTGGATGGCCGCCCTCTTCGGCACCGTGCTCATCATCGCCGCGGCCGCCGTCACCCGCCTGTGCGCCGGCGAGCGACGCGGACTGGCCGTCGTGGTGACCGCCGCGCTGTGTCCAACCTGGATCCACTTTTCTCGTTACGGCTCCGAGGCCATTTTGCTGCCCGCCACCCTGACCCTCGGCTGGCTGGGCATCGAAGTCGGCGCGCGGACGGCCCGGTGGCGTTGGGCGATCTGGCTGGGTGCGCTGAGTCTGGGCCTGTCCGCGTACACTTATCACGCGGTGAAGCTCATCCTGCCGCTGTGGATGGCCGGATTCCTCATCTATCAATATCCGACCGTTCGCCGGCTATGGGCGGACCGAGCCCGTTTCCACGTCATCGGGCCCGCGGTCATCTTCGCCGCCATCGTCTTGCCTTCGCTGCTCCTCGCGTTTTCCGACCACGGCCAGGCCCGCGGTCGCACCGTGCTCGCGTGGTACCACCACCAGGGCTTGAGCCTCATCCGGGTCATCGCCAGCAACTATCTGTCGTACTTCGATCCCGGCATGCTCTTCATCCGCGGCGGGCCCGCCGTTGCCCAGAGCATCCCCGGTCTGGGGATGTGGAACGTCATCGAGCTTCCGCTCTTGATCCTCGGTCTGGCCGTCGCCTTTCGCGAACCCCGCACCCGCCGCTTCTACGGCTTCGTGGTGTTCTGGTTCCTGATCGGGCCGCTCCCGGGGGGGGTCACGTACGAGACCCACAACATGGGCCGGGCCATCGCGTGGCTGCCCGCGCCCCAGATCCTATCCGCGACGGGCCTCGCCGCCGCCGTCGACTGGGCCCTCAGCGGGGCCCAAAGCCCCGGTGGTTGGTCGACGCGCGTTCGAGGCTGGGCCGTCTTGTCCACGCTCGCGGCGGGCTGGTTGCTGACCGCGTACGCGGTGTGGGTTCTGACCCTGGTCGTCTATCCCCGGCTGACCGAGCGGGACTGGCAGTTTGGCGTCAGCCGCGCGTGGGCTTGCGCGAAGCGGGTACAGACCACCGAGAAGTTCATCGTCTCGCGCGCGTTTCCAATGGCCATGGTCTTCTCCCAGTTCCACCTCGCCGGACGCCTCCGCGGGGTCGAAAACCCTTCGACGATCTGGGACCTCGGGGACCGCAAGATCGTCCGTCCGAATGAATTGTATCTGGTGCCCGCCAGCCAGCCACAGCCGTACGGCGGCGAGCGGGTGTGCACGGTCGTTCAGCAGGTCGATCGGCGGCCCGCGGCGTACGTGTATCGCGGCGTTCCGCCGAGTCCGACCACGCCGGCCGACGCGCCCTGACGGAGCGAGGCTTGTGATTCCGGGCCGCCTCAGGGAGGCTTCCCGCACCGTGTCCGAGGACCGCGGCGCGCCGACCAGTCATTGGCCTCACCTGTCGGCGAAGTTCGACACCAAAGGCCCGGTGATCACCGATCTTCGGCTGATCGTCTGCCGCCCCGACGTGCCCGACGTCGAGATCGCGCTCAAGACCGACGAGTTCGTGATCGGCCGAGCGCCCCAGGGGGTCGACCTCACCCTCGACGACGACCTCGTATCGCGGCGCCACGCGAAGCTCACCGTCAACGACCGGGGCTACGTCAACCTGGAGGACCTGGGGTCCAAAAACGGCATTCTTTACGCCGAGCGAACCGTCCGCCGGCTGAACCTGGTCGACGGCGATGAGTTCCACATCGGCAAGACGAAGTTCGTGTTTCGGGCGCAGATGCGGCGCTTTCAAGAGGTCGAGCCCCCCAAGCCGGTCCGTATCCGCGCCGATTCGGTGTTCGTCGAGGTTCCGGTGCCCGACCCCCAGCCGGTCCCGGTCTCGGATACGCCGGACGACAACGTTGGTTGGGACCCTGAAGCCGCGCGGGCGAGCGATATTCCCGATTCCGCCCCTCCTTCGGCGCCCGACGATGAACCGTCCAACCCGGACCCCAAAGACGGATGAAGAGCGGTCGCTCACAGAAATAACCGGTCGGGAGCCTGAGTTTAGACCCCATGAAACCGAGGCCGACCCGCAGGTGGGGCGGCTCTCAGGGTCCGGACGGATCGGCCGTTTGGCCGGCCCCGACGATGATCTAGCTACGGAGAGGTTACTCAATGCACTCACGCCGTCCCACTCACAGTGGTCCGCCGCGCACCGCGCACCCGCTTCCCCGGCCGGTAGGCCGTGAGGCGGGGCTATCGCAGCCTTCGCGGGTTCAGCGCCCCGTCGCGCGGGTTCTAATCCCCGCGATGATGTTGGCTATGGCGGCGGCAACCGTCGCGATGCCGGCCACGGCGCGCGCCGAAATCCCGTTCAACCCCAACATCGTCGCCGACGTCGCGGAGAAAGTGACCCCCGCGGTGGTCAACATCACCACCCGGCGCGATCGGCGCAACCCGATGGCGCGACGGTTCCGCGAGTTCTTCCGCCGACTGCCGCCAGAAATGGGCGCGGGTTCGGGGGTGGTCATCTCGGCGAACGGGGACATCGTGACCAACAACCACGTGGTCGAAGGCGCGGACGAGATCCGGGTCGCGTTCGCCGACAACCGGGAGTACCGGGCGAAGCTCGTCGGCGCCGACAAATCGTCGGATCTCGCGTTCCTCAAGATCGAGGCGAAGAATCTACCTTATCTCGAGATCGGCGATTCGAAGGAGCTTCGCCTCGGCGAGTTCGTGCTCGCGGTCGGCAACCCCTTCGGCGTGGGCCAGACCGTCACCATGGGCATCGTCTCGGCGAAGGGTCGGGCCAATATCGGTATTGTCGACTACGAAGACTTCATCCAGACCGACGCCTCGATCAACCCGGGCAACTCGGGCGGCGCGCTGGTCAACCTGCGGGGCCAGCTCGTGGGCATCAATACCGCCATCCTCAGCCGCAGCGGCGGCGCCCAGGGCATCGGCTTTGCCGTCCCCACCACGATGGTCAAACCCATTCGCGACCAGATTGCGAAGTACGGACGCGTGCGCCGGGGCTGGCTCGGCGTGAGCATCCAAGACCTGACCCCGGACCTCGCCCGGACCCTCGGCCTCAATAAGGTCGACGGGGTGTTGGTGAGCGACGTCCTGCGGGGCGGGCCGGCCAGCCGAAGCGACCTTCGGGCCGGCGACGTCATCGTGGCCGTGAACGATCGCCCGACGAAGACCTCGGCTCAGCTGCGCAACCGCATCGCGCTGACCCGGCCCGGAACCAAGGCCAAGCTCGACGTCGTTCGCGATAAGAAGAACCGACAGAGCGTCTACGTCACCCTCGACGAGAAGGACGAAGACGGTCCGGTGGCGAGCCGCAACGGCAGCAACAGCGACGATATTCTGGATGGGGTGGAGGTCGTGGACCTCAGCCGCGAGCTTCGACAGCGCCTGCGGGTCCCGACCGCGTTGACCGGCGTCGTCGTATCCGACGTGGCCCCCGGAAGCCCCGCCGATGAGGCCGGCCTTCAGAGCAGCGATATCATCGTGGAGGTCAAAGGCGAGCGGGTGACGTCGGTCCAGCAGCTCAATCAGCTCGTCAGCCAATACAAGAAAGAGGTCCTCCTGCGGGTCTTTACCCGGGGCTCGTTCCAGTACCTCGTCATCTCCCGCTGACCGACGGGCGGGGCCGGAGCCGTCGCATGGGCCCGTATACGCGCCTTATGCCCCTTCGCGGCCCGGCATCCGGCTACTACGACAGCTGTTGGCGCAACAAGGCCAACAGCTGTCGATACGTCTCGTAGTTCTCGGTCAAGTTCATGGACTCGTCCTCGAATACATCCTCTTCCCGGCGATCGGCTTCGAACGATTCGGGGGTGGGATACATTCGAAAGAGCGCTTCCAGGGACAGACGAACGAGGTGCAGGAGGTGGGGACGGTGCTCGAGCTCGGCCGTGGCCGCGGCCGCGCCCACATTGCGCAGACGGTCGCTGACCGACTCCAGCTCGTGGTGCGCGCCGGGGTGTGCGTCTGCGAGCTCCGCGATCGCCAGCCGAAGATCCGCGACCCCCACCGGGGCCGAGGTATCGATCCGCACCCGACGGGCCGGTTCATCTGGGCGCGACTCGACATCGATCAGCGCACGCTCCGCTTCGTCGAGCAAAAGGTCGAGCGCGTCATCGGCGAGGGCTTCGTGGCCGAGTACCTGACTTCCCGGTCTCATGCTGCCGACCGAAACGTTACCCACGTTGCCGATGCCGTACAACTTTCGGTGACATCAGACACACGCCATTTTTTGCCCCTGTCAGGTCGGGCGTTTATGTGATCTTCGCCTCAGGCTCGGGGGTGAGTCCTTTCGTACGTCTGACGGACGTGTCGGTCATCGAGGTGGGTGTATATCTCCGTCGTCTTCAGGTCGGCGTGTCCGAGGAGAACCTGCACGGATCGCAGGTCGGCGCCGCCCCGAACGAGATGGGTTGCGAACGCATGGCGCAGGGTATGCGGCGAGACGTTCGTAACGATGCCCGCCGCCCGAGCCAATCGGCGAATGACGCAGAAGGCGGCCTGTCGGGTGAGCGCGCGACTCTTGCCTCGACCAGGAAAAAGGAACTCGCTGGTCCGGCCGCGCAGACGCTTCGGTCGCTCATCGCGGATATAGGCCTCCAGGATGGCCTGGGTCGGGCCTCCAATCGGGACCAGTCGCTCCTTGTCGCCTTTGCCCAAGACCCGAATGAGCCCTGCCTCAAGGTGTAGGGCCCCGAGCTGGAGTCCCACCGCTTCGCTCACCCGCAGCCCCGCGCCGTACCACAGGGCGATCAGGGCCCGGTCCCTCAGGGGTGCCTCGCGGAGCAAACGCTGCACCTCGTCGAGCTCCAGGGTCTGCGGCAGGGGCTTCGGCAGCTTAGGCAAGGCGACGTTTTGACACGGGTTGTTGTCCCAACCACCCCGCTGAACGTGGAACTTAAAGAATCCCCGCACCGCGACCAGCATGCGTTTTTGGCTCGAGCGGGCGAGCCCAGATTGAGCCAGCTTTCGCACCCAGCCCGATACATCGGGGCTGCCTACGCTCCGAAGGTCTCGGTGGCCCGCGGTTCGCACCGCGGCCAGAAAGTCCGTCAGGTCGCGGGCGTACGCCTCGACCGTGTTCCGGGCCAAACCGCGTTCGAGGGTCAGAAACGCGAGATATTCGTCGTACTGCTCGTCGAGGGGGTCGGCCACCGGGCGATGGTGCTACAGACCCGCCTTCCACGCGAGAAACTGGCGAAAGTCGTCTCTGGAGGCCCGCATCCGCTCCCCGAGCAGGTCGACGACCCCCATCATCAGCTTCAAACACGCCTGCGGCTTGGATCGCTGAAGCACGGCCAGGTCTCGGCGAGAGATTTCGAGGACTCGGCTCGCGGTCACCGCGATCACCGAGCACATCCGCGGGCCCGACCGCAGCACCGCCGCTTCTCCCACCGATTCTCCCGGACCGAGCTGACTCAGCTCGAGGTCCTGGCCGTTCGGTCCTTTGGTGCTGAGACGGAGCTGACCGCTCGCGATGACGTACAGCCCGTCGCCGATCATCTCTTCGACGAACAGGGGCGCGCCCTCCGGTATCTGTTTGTCCTGCGCGATGGTGCCGAGGATCTGCAGCCCGGTATCCGTAAAGTTCTTGAAGAGCGCGGCGCTCCGGAGGATCTCCACGATTTCCGGGTTGACCGGCATGGCTGGCGACGGCGTCGCGGTCACGCCCTATGCCTTCCCCGGCCCTCCGCCCGCGGGCGGAGCCATCCGCGACGCCATCGCTGGCGGTGTACCAGGCGGGAATTTTGCGCACAAGCGCTCAAACCCGAGTTCGCGGCCCGACATGGCTGTCAAGAATGGTGAGCGAATTCCGAAACGGCGTCACGAGCGAAAGCCGAGCTGACTCACGTATTGTCTCGCAATGTTGACGTAGTGCTTCGCGGCCTCGCCCAGATACGCCTGCTCTTCGGGCTTCAGGGCGCGCTTCACCTTGACCGGGGCCCCCATCGCCAGCATGCCCGCGGGAATCTCCATGCCTTCGGGCACCAGCGAGCCCGCCGCCACGAGGGCGCCCTCGCCGACCACCGCCCGGTCCATCACGATCGCGCCCATCCCGATCAACGCGCCGCTATGAATGGTGCAGCCGTGCAGGATGACGCGATGCCCCACCGTCACGTCGTCACCGATGATGGTGGGGTTCAGATCCGTCGTGACATGAACGACCGAGTTGTCCTGGATGTTGACCCGTTCCCCGATCCGGATGTGGTGAACGTCGCCCCGGACCTGAGTGCCGAACCAGACCGACGCTTCGGCGCCCATATGGACGTCGCCGATCACGTGGGCGCCGGGGGCCACGAACACGTTGCTGGCCAGCTGGGGCATCTTGGCGCCGTACGGGATGACCGGCATCAGCCCGCGTCCTCGATCGTCGCCGGCGCGCCGTCGGCGACCGGCTGACCTTCGACGGCCACCGCCTGGCCGAGCGCGGAGTGATTGTACGCCTCCACGATCTCCACCTCGACCAGGGTCCCCGGCGGGTACGCGCCGGGCACGTGGACGGGGCGATTCTGGCCGGTTCGACCGGTGACCCGCGACGGGTCCGTCTTCGACGGACCCTCGACCATAATCTCCTGTCGAGTCCCCACCATCTCGTCGAGATAGCGCTTGGTGATCCCGTCTTGGAGGGCCTGCAGGGTCCGCAGCCGGTCGAAGCGCTCGGCCACGGGAATCGAGCCCTCGATATCCAGCGCCCGCGTTCCGATGCGCTCGCTGTAGGCGAACGAGTACGCGGACCGGTACTGGACCCGCTCCACCAGCGACAGCGTGTCTTCGAAGTCGTCCACGCCTTCGCCAGGGAAGCCCACGATGATGTCGGTCCCCAGCGCAACGTGGGGCGCGACATCGCCGAGCTTATCGACCACCTCGAGGTACTGCGCGCGCGAGTATCCGCGGCGCATGGCCTTCAGCACCCGGTCGCTGCCCGACTGCACCGGGAGGTGCATGTGGGGGCACAGCTCGGGCAGGCTCCGGAACGCCTCGATCTGGTCGTCGGTGAAGTCCGCGGGATGGGGAGAGGTGAAGCGGACCCGTTCGATACCGTCGACCGCGCATACCCGCGCCAGCAGCTCATGAAACGGGATCTGGTCGTCTCGCTTACGCTGGCCGTAGGTGTTGACGGTCTGCCCGAGCAGGACGATCTCTCGCGTGCCTCGATCCGCGAGTCGTTTGACCTCGTCGATCACGTCGTCGGCCGGGCGGCTGACTTCCCGGCCCCGAGTGAAGGGGACGATGCAGAACGCGCAGAACTTGTCGCAACCCTTCATGACGCTGACGAACGCGCTCACCTGGCGGGGCGCCTGGTCGCTGATGCCCGCGAACCGGAACTCCGCCCGGTCGAGAAAGCCGGTCTCGTTCAACCGCCCCTGGCCGTCGACGACCCCGCGGACGAGCTCGGGCAAGCGCGAGAGGTGATCGGGTCCGAACACGATGTCCGCGTGGGGAATGCGATCCAGCATGCGCGGGCCTTCCTGCTGGGCCACGCATCCGCCGATCGCGAGCACCACGTCGGGCCGCGACTTCTTGATCCGCTTCATCTCGCCGGCCCGAGAGCGCACTTTTTGCTCGGCCTTGTCGCGGACGCTGCAGGAGTTGAGGATGATCAGGTCCGCGTCGTCGGGGCGCTCCGTGGGCGCGTACCCCTCAGCGGCCATCAAGCTGACCATGCGCTGGGAGTCGTGAAGATTCATCTGGCAGCCGAACGTCTCGATGTACACGCGCCTCGGGGCCAGGCTCGCTGCGAAGTGCAGCGGGCTTTGGACCGGCGCCTGCCCCTCGGATGGGGTCTCCGGTCTGATGATCGGCAGCTTCGCCACGGTTGAGCGACCATACGGATCCGGCGGCGGTGTACAAGGAGAATCTCTTGGCCAAAACCGTTCCTCCACCCGATTTCCGGACCCAATACGGGCCTTGGGCCGTCGTCGCAGGGGCCGCGGAAGGCCTGGGCGCGGCCGTGGCCACCGAGCTTGCGCAACGCGGGTTGCACCTGTGGCTGGTCGACCACGAGACCGACCGGCTCGCCGAGACCGCCGACCGACTCGCGGCCGAACACGCGGTGGCGGTGAACCCCCAGCCGCTCGACCTCGCCGCCCCCGACGCCGCCCGCGCCATCACCGACGCCCTCGACGGGCGAGACGTCGGGCTGCTGGCCTACGTCGCCGCCGCCAGCACCATCGGGCCGTTCACCGCCGTCTCCCTCGCCGCCCATCAGCGGACGCTGGCTGTGAACTGCAGCACGCCGGTGAACCTGATCCACGGGCTGGCCCCCGCGATGTGCGCGCGGGGGCGGGGAGGCATCCTCCTGTTCTCTTCCCTGGCGGGATTTCAGGGCGCCGCTCAGGTGTCGACGTACGCGGCGTCCAAGGCCTTCGATCTCGTGCTCGCGGAGAGCCTGGCCGCCGAGCTCGAGCCCCTGGGCGTCGACGTCACCGCCTGCTGCCCCGGCCCCACCGAGACCCCGGCCTACCGTCGGTCGGCGCCCCAGATCCGACCGTCCCCGACCATGACCCCGGAGGCGGTGGCGGCGCGGGTCGTGCAGCGCCTCGGCAGGGACCGGGTGGTGATCCCCGGCGCGGCCAATCGATTCGGCCGCTGGCTTCTGGCGGGTCTCGGCCGCCGGCGGGCCGTCGACCTCGTCAGCCGGACGACCCTCAGGATGTACCCTCGCCGCCCGGGGTCGGGGTGAACCAACCCATCAGCTCTACGTGCGCGGTCTGCGGGTACAGGTCGAACACCCGGACCACCTCCAGCGACCAGCCCGCCTTCGACCACCGGCCGGCGTCCCGAGCGAAGGTCGCGGGGTCGCAGCTGACGTAGGCGATCGCCGCCGTCGCCCACGCCGCGACCCCGTCCGCGACCTCGGGCGGCAAGCCGGCCCGTGGCGGGCCCACCAGGACCACGTCGACGGGCCCCGCCCGCTCGGCGACCGCGGCCTCCGCCGTCGCAACTCGAACCTCCGCGTTGGTCGGGGCCACCCGACGAGCCAGAGCCACCGCGTCCGCTGACGCCTCCAACGTCACCGTGCGCGCCGACCGCGCCGCGAGGACGCCGGTCAAGTTGCCGCTGCCGGCGTACAGCTCAACCGCGGAGGCGTACGGCCCCCCGGACGCCAGCCATCGGTCGAGCTGGGCGCGCAGCTCCCGGTTTCCCTCCGGGTTGGCCTGGCTGAACACTAGGGGATGCAGCCAGCCGGCCTCCGTTTCGAGGCCCAGGTCGACGACCGGCGGCCCGGGCCACTCAACGTCGCCGAGCCCCCGCCGCACCGCGCCGTCGCCGCCTGTCAGCGCGGCGGCCACCTGTTCGCCGTCGGTGACCAGATGCAGCTCGCCCTCGGGGCCGCCGCGCCGACTCGGCTGGCCCGGCCGGCCCGGCCGGCCCGGCCGACCCCGAAGGTCGCCGGTCGCCGGCCAGACCGCCTGCAGCGCGAGATGCAGTACCGGGCAGCGGTCGACGATGGCGATCCGGCGCCCCCGGCGCTCCCGATAGCCGAGCCGACCGTCGGGCGTCACGGAGACCCGCGCCCGGCCCCGATAGCCGTAGGGGCGGCCCTGCCACGCGGGGAGCACGGTCTTCGGCGTCACCCGGCCGACTTTGCGCAAGGTGGTGAGCACCGAGACGGCCTTGCTGTGCAACTGTGCTTTCGCCGACACGTGCTGCAGACTGCACCCCCCACACGTCCCAAAGTGCGAGCACAGGGGCTCGACCCGGTCCGGGGACCGCGCCAGCACCTCGACGGTCCGGGCGCGCAGAAAACGTGGATTGTCTTTGGTGACCCGAACCCGGATCCGTTCGTTCGGCGCCGCCCCCTCGACGAACACCACCCGGCCGTCCGGGGCCCGACCGATCGCCTGACCGCCCGCCGCGAGGACGGGATCGGTGTGGAGGATCAACTCGGTCACTCGCCGGTGTACGCCTTCACCAGGGCCTCGAGCTGACCCTTCGTATACTCATCGAAGTCGACGAACTCGATGCCCATTCCCGGCGGGTGTTTGTCTTTGTCGCGCAAGGTCGAAACCCATTTCACGACCCCATCCAGCCCGAACGGCGCATCGCCGTCGGGAAGGGTCAAGCGCAGTCGAACCCGGACCCCGACCTCGAGCGGCAAGGACGTCTGCACGAACACGCCGCCCTTGGAGATGTTGCGGGTGTAGTCGGTGATGAAACTCCCGACGGTCCGATAGTCGACCTTCACGTCCGCGGGCACGCGGGGTGAGCGGCGATGGTCGGTGGCCACGGAGCATAAGTGAACCGAGCCCAGACCGATGGCAAGAGGCAGCCGCAGGCCCCCGTAGGATTAGCCGCCCGCGGGCGGGAAGGCGGTCGAAATCGGACGTCTGGATGCGCCTTTTAACGCTCCAAGAGGCTGCGGCTCGAACGAGCCCGATCGGGGGCGGACCGCGTCACTCGACGATGACCGGGGTCCAGGTCGGGCCCGGGGCCCGGTCGCGGATCGCCGGCGCCCGCGCCTCCGAGGCCCATGTCGACCGGCCGTGGACGACCCGAAGCCCCGCCCCGAGGCCGCGCCATCGCTCGCACAGCCGCAATATATCTTGCGGGGACACCGGCTTATCGAGGACCGGATTGGCGATCCGAGAGACGAAGGCCTGCATGCCGTCGGTAAACGTGCCCGCCGTGCAGTACGCCACCCGCGGCAGGAGCTGCGGTGCACCCCGGGCCAGCGCCCGGTGAAAGTCTCGACCGTCGACGTGGGGCATCATGAGGTCGCAGAGAATCCCGTCGAAGTGGGGGTCTTCGGCCAGAGTATCGAGGGCCGCTTGCCCTCCGTGGGCTTCGGTGACGTGATGCGCCCGCAGCATTCGCCGAAACGACGAGAGCATCAGCACCTCATCATCGACGACCAGGATCTTGAGCGGCCCGCTCTCGGGCGACGGTTTCGGCTCGCGTTCGCGATACGCCACCGCTTCCAGGGCGGTCAGGTCCGCGCCGTCCGGCCCTATCCCCGCGTCACCGAGCAGCTGCAGCTCCTTGACCACGTCGACGATCCGGGTCACGCCGTGCTCGGTCTCCGCGAGAAGCCTCGGCAGCTCGGCGCTGAGTCGATCCGCGTCGTAGTGCGCCAACGTGCGCAGAACGTCCGCGGCCGTCGCCGCGTCGGCGGACGCCAGACGCTGCAGCTCATCGACCATCCGCGCCGCCGCCTCGCTGGCGTCGCGCATGAACGCGAGATTGTGGGTCACGTAGGTCGCGGGATTGTTGATGCCGTGGGCGACGGTCGCCGCCAGCTGCTCGATGGCATCGGCGTCCCGAGACGCCGGCCTGTGCCGCCATCGGTCGGCTTCATGCCGACAGACCGCGAGCCGAACCGCCCTCACTAGGCGAACGGCGTCGGTCTCCCGAGCGACGAGGAAATCCGCCGCGCCGCCGGCCACGGCCTGCTCCGCCCGACCAGAGTCCGGTAAGCTGGACCAGATGATCAGCGGTGAGCCGAGGGTGAATCGCGCCAGCGATGTCGCGATTTCCTCGAGAAGGTTGTCCGACGCGATGACGCAGTCGAACTCCGTCTTCCGAACCGCGCGCCGCAGGGTCGCTCCGTCGCGAACCTCGCGGATCACGAAGTCGCCCTCCGCGCCGAGGCTCGCCCTGAGCCACTGCAGATCGGTGTCGTCGTCGATCGCGAGAAGAAGTTTAGTCTGGCTCAAATGCATGGTCTTTGGGCCGGCTCCGGTGATTCCACCCGTCGCGATCAAGAGGTATCGGTCGCCGATTGTGGCCCTTAAGAAGCGACGACTTTCCCCCCCGGCCGGCGTCGACCACCGTGCATCGGTGATCCGAATCGCGCTGGGGCTGTGCGTTCTTGGGGGGTGTCACGAGGCGGTCCGGGTCGACGGGCCCCAGTGGAGCGGACAGCAGTCCTACTTGCTCCTGCTGTCCGCCGCGAACACGCCGCCGCGGTTGTGGGCGATCAACGTTCCGGACGGCGACGAGGTCGAGGGCCCAGTCCTGTCCGTGCAAGGAACCGCCACCCTGACCGCGATCCACTTCGGTTGCCGGTTGGAAGCGCTAGGGCTCCCGCCCGGGCCGATCTCCCTGAGAGACGCGCCTGCGCCGACGGTCCCCCTCCCTCGCGCGCTGGGGCTGCAGGCGCTGGTCTTCGACGACGGTGAAGCTGGGGCGTGGGCGTCGGTTCCCGGCCTGGACGCCGCGCTGACCGACGCGCTTCGTCGGCTGCCGATCGACGAGGGTCCGAGCTGCACCACGAACGCCCCCCTGCTCACCACCGATCCCGTACCGGGGTCCCGCGAACGCGGGCGCGCCGTCTTCTCTGCGATTCTTCCGTCGAACCGAGTGCTGGTCGGGACCACCCGAGATCGGTACTTCGTCCTCGGCGCCGACGGGCGCGAAGAACAAGAGTTGGAGATCGACGAGCCGGGGCCGTTCGTCGCCGCCTACGCCGGGGTCGACGAAACCGTATGGCTGATGGCCCAAGACGGCCGACTCATCGCCGGGCCCCTCGACGGCCCCTGGACCGTCGCCACCTCGAGCGTTCCGCTGCAGCGCCGCGTCGACGACGCGCCGTTCGTCGAGTCCGCGACATTGGTGGGGCCCGACCGCCCGGGGGTACCGTTCGAGCTCTTCGTTGCCGCCGACGACCGAACCCTCGGCCGGCACGACGGCCAGACCTGGGTTGACCTGCGGGTGGCGCCCGCCGAGTCGCGGTCGCCCAGCCCGGCGCTCGTCTGGCTGGGTCCCGGCCGCGCCCTCGCCGGTAACGTGACCGAACGCGGCCAAGACCTCGTG
>JANQQN010000579.1 GCA_028289325.1 Myxococcota bacterium
CTTGCCGCCCCTGCGGGACCGGGTCGAGGACCTCCCGCTACTCGCCCAACACTTCCTGAATCAGTGCGCTCATCTATGCGCCGACGGCCGGCCTCGCCGGCTTTCGCTCGATGCGCAAGCCGCCCTTCGCGACCATGACTGGCCGGGCAACCTGCGGGAGCTGCGCCACGAAATGCAGCGAGCCACGGTCCTCGCCCGCGACGGGCTGGAGCTGGCGCCAGCAGATCTTTCGTTTCGGATGCGCGCAAAGGGCCCGACGGTGGCGACCGCTCGTTCTCTTCAAGAACACATCGAAGCGTTGGAGCGAGAGCTCATCACCGACGCACTTCGCCAACACGACCACAACCGCACCCACGCCGCGAAGGCCCTCGGAGTCTCGCGCCAGGGTCTACTAAAGAAGATGGAGCGCTATGGTCTCGGATAACGATCTCGAATCCCGGCTCGCCACTGCCGAAGGAATCGTGCGGGAGGCGGGTCAGCTCGCTCGGTCGCACTTCGCCCGCGTCGGTAAGCTACAAGTGGAGCGAAAAGGACTGCAGGACTACGTCTCTGCGGCGGACCGCGAGGTCGAGGCCGTAATCCGCGAACGGCTGGCGCAGTCGTTTCCCAATGAGGCCTTTCTCGGTGAAGAATCCGGAGGTGAGATCGTCGACCCCATCTGGGTCGCAGACCCCATCGACGGGACGGCCAACTTTCTGCGCTCGATTCCACTGTATGGAACATCGCTCGCTTTCGTGCGCGGAGGGCGAACCGAGCTGGGGATCATCTACCTGCCTCAGCTCGACCAGATGTTCACGGCCATCATCGATGGTCCGGCTCGGCAAGACGGTCGTCCGATTCGAGTGCGAGCGACGAAGAGCTTGGACGAGGCGTTGGTCATCATCGGCTACGATCCTCGCCGGTCGAAGTCGGAGTTCTTCGAGGTATTGAATCGACTCCTGGCCTCCAACTGTGAGTTTCGTCGCTTTGGCTCCGCGACCTTCAGCCTGTGCATGGTCGCTTCGGGCCGCACCGATGCATTTTGGCAGGATCACCTGCAACCGTGGGATGCGCTCGCCGGCCTCTTGATCGTGCAGCAGGCCGGAGGACGGATGAACGATTTTCTGGCCGACGAAGGTTTGCGGGCGGGAAGCCCACTGCTCGCTGCGTCGTCTACGATCGCCCCCAACCTCAGCCAAATCTTCGGCATTCCTCTGGTTTCCTGACGCAAGTTCGCTTTCTCCGATCGGTCGGCACCGACCCGACGCCGTGATCCTCATCGTCTTGACATCCGAGGCCCAAACCGGCACGCGCGCACGCGCGTCTACCTTTCTCTATTTCAATCTAAGTTGCTGAAAAAACTTATCTTTTCAGCCATTCGAGGTTGACTCGGCCTCCGGCTCTGCGTAGGTTGTCAGTCGTCGGCGGGCATCTCGCCGACAAACCTCAGAAAGGAGCCCACGATGCTGAACGTGACAAAGCCATCTTGCAGTACCTTTGATTGTTTCGTCCTCGAGTATCGAGTCGATATTCCGACCGATGCGCGACATATCGTCGGGCTTCGGTTCCAGAAACTCGCGGTCGAACGCGGCGGTCGATGGTCGCCTGCGATCTTGAAGAATCTCAGCGCGCAGCGGCTAAGCTCGCTGTTCGCCAGCTGACCGAGAGCCCCTTTCCTGGGCCTCGGTCGACGACGACTGGGGCCTGTTCAAAGAAACGTTCGAAGCTTTGACCCGATTGAGGGTCCAGCGTCTGACGCTTTCGAAGCTCGTTACCTCAGTCCAAGCAGTTTGGGTCGGTAGCCCGGTAATGGTTCCGGAGTTGCCTGTAAAGCAGCCGCCTTGTGGCCGTGGAGGTTCGAGTCCTTCCCGACCCATCGGTGCGCTCTGTGACAACCGAAGATCAGGGTCGTCCGGCGCCGATGCGCCGGACAATGGGACCGTAGGTCAATGCGTAGACTAGCGGGCTTTTACCCCGAAGATGAGGGTTCGATTCCCTCCGGTCCCAAGACACCGCCCCGCCCCCTTCGGCTCGAGGCTTTCAGCTCTCATATGCCGCGAGAAGCGATCGCCAAGATCCAACCGCGGGCGGCGGCAAGGAACCCGGGCGTGTGGTCCAACGGTAAGGACGACGGGCTTTGATCCCGTGGGTCGGGGTTCGATTCCCTGCGCGCCCCTAGACCCCCGTAGTTCAGTGGTCGAGGACGCCGGTCTTTCAATCCGGAGGCAGGGGTTCAATTCCCCTCGGGGGTAGCGTGTTTGCGTGTAGGCAAACTTGGCCTCGGAAGCTCAATGAGGAGAGCGGCCGCCTGTTAAGCGGACGGGTGCGGGTGCAAATCCCGCCTGAGGCGAACGACGACGTGGCCGAAGAGCGAGGCAGCGGTGTGCAAAGCCGTGAATGAAGGTGCAAGTCCTTCCGTCGTCTTCTCAAAACATCGGGGCGTGGCGAAGCTTGGTCATCGCGCCTGGTTCGGATCCAGGAGAGCGTAGGTTCGAATCCTGCCGTCCCGACTCGAAGCGATAACGAGCGAGGTGTGCCCAATACCGGTCACCGCGCTCATAAGGTCTCGCGGGCCAGTGGAGTGGCCGTCTGGTTGTCAGCCAGAAGATCACGGGTTCGAACCCCGTCGGGACCGTTTGATCCGGTAGCTCAAGCAGCAGAGCGGTGGCGTGAAGTCCCACAGACGCAGGTGCGACTCCTGCCTGGATCAATTTTGTAACGAACGAACGGCCCGCCACAACTTTGGGCGGAGTCGTTCGTTGGAAAGGAGGGGCCATGGAACGCTTGCCAAGAATGACCGTATTCCGTTGGTCGGGCGTCGAGTCCGACGCACGGCAGCGATATCAGCAGTACATCGAGTACCGACGCGGTCGGCAGGACGGCCGCCTGGGGCATCCCAGAGCAGGTCTGTCTCCCGCCTACCTACTCGGCTTCGAGCTAGGCCGAAAGGACGCGATCAAACTCGACGAATGGGGCGCCATCCACCGCGCGTGAAGCACCGCACCCAGCCCCACCGGACCGGGACCAAGCCCCGCAAGGCGAAGCCGCGGCAGCGCTTGGCCGTCCTGGCAGTCGCAGCACTCCTGCCGTCCTGGCAGTCGCAGTGAGCGAAGCGAACGAAGATGGGTGGGCCGGCTTGGCCGGACCGGGACCCAAAGTAAGGGTGGTGATGTAAAGGTAGCATGACGGTTTCCAAGTCCGTCTGTGGGGGTTCGAATCCTCTCCACCCTGGCGCGCGGAGCAGTAGGTCGCCCGGTTGTCCCGGAACCGGCGCTCGTTGGTGCAAAGCCAGCCTCCGCCTTTTTTGCGACTGAGGTGTTGATAGCTGCATGAGGGCCTTCCAAGCCCAAGGAGCGGGTGCGAATCCCGCCGGTCGCTCTGATGCTGGATGAAGGCAAAGTCGTCGAGCCGTCTGCTTGTGGAGCAGGTGTTAGCGAGTGCGAGTCTCGTCATCTGGCCTTGGCCGCGGGCCGAACCGGTGAGGGTGAGAAGATCGACGCTTCGGCGTCCCGTCACCGAATCACACGTCCGTCTGAGCCGCACATCTTGCCGTCTGGGGACGGCCCCGGTCCAACACACCGGTGCAGCGAGGTTCGATCCCTCGGGTGTGCATCGCCATCGCGCCTGCGTGGACAAACCAGGTATAGTCACCGGTCTCAGACACCGGGGTTGGAGGTTCGAATCCTTCCGCAGGTATCTTCGGTCGCACCGCGACGGACATCGTTTGCGGGCCGGAACCCAGGTCCCAGGGCGCAGCGTCAGTCGCCGTCCCCCGAGCTGCAGACCCGGTCGAAGTTCGCCCGTAGCTTTCTGAACTTGGCCATCTGCCGCTGAAGGTCTTCCGTCCGTTGGCGCATGAGTGTCGGCGAACCGAGGCTGAACGCACTCGCGGTCTCGTCCATCTCCCCGGGCACGGCCAGCATGAACTTGTAGTAGTCCACGGCCCCCGTCTCGAACAGCTCGCTTTCGAAGGATACGGTGCCGAGCTCTTGATTGACGACACGAATCTCACTGGCAACCCGACGTAGGTCAGAGGCCATGTTCTCGGCGTTGGAAACGCCGTCTACTCGAAGATCCAAGCGCGCTATCGCCGCTTCGTGGGCCTGAAGATGGGGACGAAGCGTCTTGCAGTCGTCGCCGAAGATGTTGGTTAGGAAACCAATAATCACGAAATAGGCGACGGCACCTCCGAGCTGATGGGTCCAGTATATCCACTTGATGGTCCGCGAGACCGGCCCCACGGCGGCGTAGTACAGGTTGTAGATGCAAGTCGCGGCCAAGATGCCGTGGACGACGCCGTCGTTGCGAAAAGCGGCCACGCTCACCGCAATCCACGAGAACAGGTTGATGACCAGATACAACCCGAATGCTAAAATGAAGGCGAGCGTACTTCCCGCCAGGGCGCCCACGGCCACCAGCAGCAGTATCGCCGCGAACAGACCGATGCCCCACCATATCGTGCCGTCCGAAGGCTCGGTCACCTCGATGGTCTGGCCCGTCAGCTCGCCGCTCGCCCCTTCGCCGGCAGGAGCGTACGGCGTTCCGTACGGTGATTGGGGGCCCGACACTGGCGCCGACGTCAATTCATAGGATGATGGCTCGATGCCCGCCGCAGGCCCCGCAAACCCGGACGCCGAAGGCCCACCGCGGGACTGCGTCAACGCGTACGTGGGCCGAGCTGGTGCCGATGGCGATGAAGGATTCCTGTAGTTCGGCGTGTGGGGTCCGTAATCTCCGGGGTTGTTGTAGTCCGCCTGCGGTCCACCGTAACCCGGTGAAGGTAATTCGTAGTCGACTTCCAAGCGCCCATCGTCCGACGACGCACCAGCAGGATCATCGGATGGCTCGCCATAGCCCAGTGACGGAATGCCATAGTCGGTGGCAGGCCCCGTCCGACCGGGCGTCGGCGCCCCAGCGCTCGGTCGCTGGCCCCCGTAGCCAGGATGAGGGGGCGCGGCCGTTCCGGGGTCGACCGGCGAACTGCCGAAGCCGGGCCCAGCGACGTCGAGGCTCG
>JANQQN010000584.1 GCA_028289325.1 Myxococcota bacterium
CGTCGTGCCCCGCCTTCGGGCCGGCAACGAGGACCGGACGGCGGCCTGCGCATGCCTCGCGTTCGCCGGTGGTTTACCCATCGCCTACGCGGTGAGCCAGCAGCTTCCTCTCGCGCCCCTCGCGTTGACCACCGAGCCCATTCAGATGCTGTGGCTGGGCCTGGTCTACGCGACCCTGGCCCTTCCTTTCGCGGCCAGCGGGACCGCGGTGGCCCTGATGCTCGACCGCCACGCCGACCGGGCACCCGCCCTGTACGCCGCGGACCTCGCCGGCGCCAGCGCCGGCTGTTTCATCGCGCTGGGGGCCCTGTACCTGGGCCCCTCGGGCCTGTACGTCGCCTCCGCATTGGCCCTCGGAGCGGCGTGGGGACTGGGTGCTCCCCGACAGGTCGCGCTGGTGGTGACCATCGGCGTGCTCGCGGCCACCGCCAGCGCCCGTTGGGTGCCGCTGCCCCTACACATCAGCCCCAACAAGGTCACCCGGGCGGGGGTCCCCTTTTCCAAGGTGCTCGAAGACCCCCTAATGACCCGAGTCACGCGGTGGGGGCCTCTGGGACGGGCGGATCTCGTCGACTTCCCGGGCGGGGGCCGTCGGGTGATCCTCGACGCGGGCGTAGCTGCCGTGCGCGTCCCCCCACCCCGTCGAACCGCGTTTCGCCGGTCGGACGTGAGCCTTCCCTACGAGCTTCGACCCGGCGCGCGGGTTTTGGTCATCGGCGCCGGGGCGGGCTGGGAGGTCGCCGAGGCCCTGCACTTCGGCGCGACCCGGGTGGATGCGGTAGAGATCAACCCGGCCGTAGCTGCGTTCGCCCCGCAGTGGTTGAAGGACGACCCCCGCGTCGGCTGGCACATCACGGACGGACGAACCTTCCTGCACCAAGGCGACGACCGATACGACGCGATCGTACTCATCCACACCATCTCCAACGCGGCCACCGCCGCCGGCGCGATGCGGCTGGCCGAGGACTATCTGCTCACCGTGGAGGCGCTCACGGCCATGCAGGCGCGCCTGGTGACCGATGGGCTGTGGCTCATGACCCGACCCGAAGCGCAGATGCCCGCCCTGGTCCGAAACCTTCGCGCGGCTGGGGTTCGGCCGTCGCAGCTCGTGAGTTGGGCCGAGCCCCCGGCCCGCGGCGGCTTTTACGCCGCCGTGCTGATCCACGGCCCCGCCGGGTGGCCGACCGCGGACCTCGACCGCGTTCGGACCCGACTCGCCGAGCGTCGGCTGCCGCGGCTGTACGATCCCATGAAGCCCATGGCCGGCGGGCCGACGGCGGCCGACCTCGAACGAATCCTGGGTTCGGACGAGAGTCCCGGTGGTCGTCAGGCCGGCCTTCCGGCCTCCGAAGCGCCTCGGGTCGCCACCGACGATCGACCCTACTTCCATCAGCATCGACGATGGTGGTCCTGGTCCGTCGGCGACCTGGTTGGCCACCAGCGACGCTCTCGCCTCGTCCTCGAAGAGGCGCCCCTGGCCGAGGCTTCGGTGATCGTGCTCCTGGTCGAGACCACGGTGATGGCCGCCGTCGTCCTGCTGCTGCCATTGCTGGTGGATCGCAGCCGGCGGCGACTCGACACAATGCGGGTCGCGACGTACTTCGGAGGGCTCGGGCTTGCGTTCATGGTGGTGGAGGTCGCGCTGGTCCAGCGGCTCGGCCTTTTGTTGGGCAGCCCCACCCTTTCGTTTGCCATCGTCTTTTCGGGGTTTCTGGCGGGGACCGCGGCTGGCAGCCGACTGTCGGTACGATGGCCGTGGCCCCGTCACGCGCCCGCCTTGGCCGCGTCGGTGGTGACTCTGCTCGCGTTCCTTCTCCCCGCGATCGTCGACGCGAGCCTCGCGTTCCCGCTTCTCGGACGAGCGACGGTCGCCTTCGTGACCGTCGCCGCGACCGGCCTCGCGCTGGGTATGCCCTTTCCCCTCGGCTTGCGAGCGGTAGGACGACGCCGCGGGGTCGCCGCGTGGGCGCTCGCGTTCAACGGGGTCGCATCGGTGGCGGGAACCAGCTGTGCGATCCTGATCGGCGCGCAGCTCGGCTTGACGGTGGCCATCGGCGTCGCCGCCCTCACGTATGCCGTCGTGTGGGTGGTGGGCCTCGACCGCGATTCATAGGGAACGTCCGGCGCGCCCGCGGGTCGCTTCGCCTTGCCGCACCGGATCTCGAGTGCTACCGGATCGGGTATGAGGCGTGCGCTGCCGGTCATTCAGGATGCTTCGGGACGCCCTACGGGGCCGTCTCGCCGTAAGCCGGAGTGGCTCAAAATTCGACCGCCGGGCGGCGGTCACTACACCGTGCTCAAACACCGAGCGCGGCGATTGAAGCTGGCCACCGTCTGTGAGGAGGCCCAGTGCCCCAATATCAGCGAGTGTTGGGGCGGCGGCACCGCGACCTTCATGCTCATGGGTGATACCTGCACCCGCGGCTGCCGCTTCTGCGCGATCAACACCGCGAAGCGCCCCCCGGCCCTCGACCCAGAGGAGCCGGCGGCGATCGCCGAGGCCGTGCGGGAGATGGGCCTGTCGTACGTCGTCCTCACCTCGGTGAATCGCGACGAGCTCGACGACGGCGGAGCCGGACACCTGCGGGATTGCCTCGATGCCATTCGCGCTGAAGCGCCGGACGTCCTGCTGGAGATTCTGATTCCTGACTTCGAAGGCAACCGGTCTGCGGTCCAGCGGATCGTCGAAGCGCCGATCGCGGTGCTGGCCCACAACGTGGAGACCGTCCGCCGGCTGACGCCGAGCGTCCGAGACCCTCGGGCCGGCTACCAGCAGAGCCTCGACGTGCTCGCCTACAGCAAGGCGCTTCGGCCTCAGCTGCTCACGAAGTCGTCGGTCATGGTCGGACTCGGCGAGACCGAAGACGAGGTCATCGAGTGCATGAAAGACCTCCGCAAGGTCGATTGCAACATCGTGACCTTCGGCCAATATCTTCAGCCGTCCCACAAACATCTCGACGTCGTCGAGTTCGTCCACCCTCGGACCTTCGATCGATACGCGGACATCGCCCGGGATCTGGGTTTCGAGTACGTCGCGTCCGGCCCACTGGTTCGCTCCTCCTATCGCGCCGGCGAGCTGTTCGTGGAGCGCAAGCTTCGCGGTACGACCGGTGACCCCGTCGCCGCCCCCGCGTGATCGGCCGGCGGCCCACAGCCACCGTTGGCTACGAGGGCAGTGCCCCCCGCGTGGACGAAGACGGTAAAGACACCGTGGCCAGGAATCGGTCGACCAACTCCGCTAGGGCGCCGAAACCGGTACCAGCCTCACTCTTAACGATGTAGCCGCTGATCCCGAGCGCATACGCCGCTTCGACGTCCTCTCGGCGACTGGAGGTGGTGATGATGAACACGACCGTCGTCTTGAGCGATGGGTCTTGTCGAAGCTCGCGAAGAAACCGCAGACCATCCATGCGGGGTAGATTGAGGTCGAGCAACACGACGACCGGCGGCGCCGGCGTCGTCTGCTCGGTCAGCTCCCGCAAGCGAATGAGCGCCTCCTCGCCGTCATTCACGCTGTCGAGGCTTTGCTCGAGCCCGTGCCGTCGGAACGTTCGTTCGAGAAGCAGCTTATCCAGCTCTTCGTCCTCGATGTGGAGAATGACAGCAGGCGTTCGATTCATGTCTAGACACGCCCACCGGGGGTCACTTCGCCATATTCCGTAACCCAGGCCCCGAAACGAACGAACGCTTGGTCGGCGGCGGCCGCAACCGTGCGATAGCCGCCCGGCGTGCGGGCGGATTCGTTGAGCGCGGCCGTGAGCCGGCGCCATTGACCGACGTCGACCTTGGCCGACAAGTAGCCATGCGGCGCGGCGGGCAACGATTGATGCACTCGCTTTGCGAGCAGCGTCCCCCCGAACGCCGAGCCGTGCAGGACGTAAAGAAACCCTAAGCAGGACAGCGAGCAGCGCACCTCCGGAAGGTCGGCCGTCGTGATGTGGGCATCGGTTTGGCCGAGCAGACCGAGATCCTGGCGCATCCGCGCGATGGGTCGGTCGAGCGACAGCTCCGGCCACACGCGCAACGCCCGTCGGCGCTGCTCGACACCATCGAAGAATCCGCAGAACGCCGCGAGCAACTCGGCGTATTGCGGCCGGGTGAGCGTTGGGCTGAGGAGCCGACCGATCTTCCGATGGTGATGCAGTGACTCGTGGGCAGGCCTCGTTCGCTCCGCCAGCTGGCGGCGAACGTCTTCGGGAAACTCGGGAACCGGCGTCATCACTTCTTCAGCCTCACGAGAAACCTTGCGCCCGCCGGGTACTCGGTATCGAGAGCGATCGTTCCATGATGCAGCTCGGCGATCCGCTGGCACACGGCGAGGCCGAGTCCGGTGCCCGGGACGTCTTGGTAGCGATGAAGGCGCTTCAGCGGCTCGAAGATGCTCTTCGCGTGTTCGGTAGGAACCCCGGGCCCGTTGTCGGCCACGGCAAGCTCGTATCGGTTGTGGAGGGTCGAGCCTCGAACGGAGATGTGCAGGGCCCGAGAGGGCTCCCGATACTTGAGGGCGTTACCGACCAGGTTCATCAACAGCGTGGTGAGCAGCTCACGATTGCCTTTGACGGTCGGCAACGCGGCCGCGTCGAGGGTCGCCGCCGCATCGCTCAGCGCCGGCCCGAGCAACCTCGCGACCTCCGTCATCACCTCATCCAGATGAACGTCGGTCATCTCGACCTTCTTGCTTTGCAAGGCCAGGTACTTCAATAGACTCTCGACGAGGCTGTGCAACCGCTCGGATGATGCGGCTGCGAGATCGAGCATCTTCATCGTCTCCGCTTCGTCTTCGAGCTCTCCCGCCCGTAACATCTGGAGGACGAGCCCAATGTGGCGCAGCGGTGTCTTGAGATCGTGCGCCGCTGCGTAGGCGAAGGTCTCGAGGTTCGTGTTGGAGCGGGTCAGCTGAAGCTGGCTCGCCACGATATCCAGCACGCTCTTCAGGATCTCGCGGGCCGCGCTCACTTCGGCCTCCGTCCACGGCTCGCTCTCGTCGGCGTGCTGCTGCGCCCATACGGCAAAGGAGTTGCGGGGAAGCAGGGTGGCGGTTCCGTCGGCCTCGGCTCGAGTGCTCATCTTCGTCGGATTGCCCGCCCAGTGCGCGGTCTTCGTGACCGGCGTCCGAAACCAGATCAGGTGGCAGACCCGGTGCAGACTCACCGGCTCGATCAACACCCCGCAGGCGACGTCCTTGAACGCCCGCGCTGCCGGCCACTCGTCGGCGAGCCGGTTGGTGAGGAACGTGGTGCCCGGGACCTTCGTTGTCGCCCAGTCCAGAAGCTCCTGGATGAGCTCGTCGGGCGGGACCTCGCCTTCCGTGTACAGGTTGGTGCCATACTGAAAAGCGAAGCCGTCGGCCTTGAGAAAGGTCCGCAGGTGGGGGAGCACATCGGCGACCGATTTTTCGACGCTGCCTTTGCTGCGGACGACGTCAGCGACCTGCTCTTCGATCGACCGAAGCTCCGACAGCAGCGCGGCCTCATCGATAGAGCGGACCTGCTCGAGCTTGGCCATCAGCGCTTCGGCCAGGTCTTGCACGGCCCCCCACAGGTCGAAGGGCAGGAAGCCCGGCTTATCGTTGTGGCAGGCGATCAGGCCCCACAGCTGTCCTCGACTCACAAGGGAGGCGGAGAAGCTGGCCGCGACCCCCATGTTGCGCAAATAGAGGGTGTGCATCGTGGAGACGGACCTCAGCACCGACCACGACAGATCAAAAGGCTCTTTTGCCGGGGTCCTGGGCGGCGTCAGCGCCGACACGTTGTCGTGGACGCTCGCGATGCCCCGGTACGGCACCATCTTCATGAGGAAGCGGGCCTGCTGCGGAATGTCGGAGTCGGGGAACAGCAACCCCTTGTACGAGGGCATATGGTCGGCCTTCGACTCGGCCACCACCTTGCCCGACCAGTCCGGCTGAAACTCGTAGATCTTGACTCGGGCAAAGCCGGTCAGCGCTCGACCGGCTTCCGCCGTCAGTGCGAGCGCCTCGTCGAAGGTCGTCGCCTGCATGATTCGCGCGCAAAACCGACGCAGGATTCGCAGCTTCTCGCGGTACGCCGGGACCGACATATCGCCGTCGGGCACCAGCTCCACGAATCCGTACTCCCGGTGCTCGTGATACACCGCCTGAAAGTCACCGCCGGGCGCGTGAACCATATCCCTCAACAAGATGTGCTGATGGTTGCTGCGGCCTGCGGCCTCGCGGAGCTCCGACGCCTGCTCTGGCAGCACGGCCTCGAGACGGCAAGGAAAAGGAGGAACCTCGCGCCCCAGCTGCGCGGCTAGGTTCTCGGAGCTGGCCACCACCGTCCCGTCGCCGGGCATCACGATCAGCAGCGCGCCTTCGGCTTGGGCGGCGCCTACGAAGTGCACCGGCTCGCGGTCGCAGTTACTCAGGTCGGCCGGCTGACGCTCGTAGAAAAACGCGTCTAGGGACCGGCTGAAATCAGCGTCTTTCATCGACTTCCGTCCTCACATCGCCCACTGGGTCAGCATCGTCGCGCTCTACGGTATCACCGACCAAGGCCTCGTATGAGCGCACCGGGACCAAATCGTCGGCCCCAAGTGCCGTGCAAAACGCCGGACCCTCAGTGCGGGATATTAACCACCCAAACCAGTCGTCGAGGACGACCGGCACTGATCCCCGGCGTTGCGTCGCCGACCTTCTGCAACATCTCTTTCGAAGACCCTCGTCGCCGCCGTACCTAATACGGCAGATCTTATGTCCTGAGCCCGTTGCGAAGGACTTGAGATCTGCCGGACGCGAGCCGCGTGTACGCGGCGATCCTCGGGAGGCAGCGAGGACGGCGATTGGAGTCCCGAGCCTGGAACTGGATCGGAACCTCTGAATCGCCGTACCTAGTACAGGCGCTCGACGACCGCGCCGTTATAGTAGTGGCCCAAGATCTTTCGAAACGACTGCCCGGCCTCGGCGCGGCCGATGGCCCCGATCTGGCACATCCCAACCCCGTGTCCCCATCCGCCGCCGACGAACGTGATCGCGAGCAGCCGCCCACTGCGGGCGCGCTCTCGCTCGAGGATGAACATCCCGCTGTTCAGGTTGCCGAACAGCCGCCGGACCGGAAGCTCCCGCAGGACGTCGATCGATCGACGGCTTCCGACCACTCGGACCCCGGTCACCCGGCCTCCTCGTCCTCGGCCCAGGATCTTGAGATCTCTCACCCGACCGAGCCTTTCTTTTCTCACCAGCCAATCGAGCTGCTTGGCGGTGTATCGCTTCTTCCACCGAAGCTTTTTAGGGCGTGCGAACGACGAGCGGGCGCCGTAGGTCGGCGGATAGGCCTGCAGCCAGGCCCTGATATTCGTCTCGTCGAGCCCGTTGCGAAAGGGTTGTAGGGCCGGGTCGTTGGGGTTGCCGTCCAGGCGGGCCCGCAGTGACTCGGACGGCGGCGAATCCCAAACGACTTCGTTGTCTTCGGTGAACCCTCCGCAGGTGCTCGAGTAGACGGAGTCCACCAGGTCGAGCGGCGCCGACGGCTTGGCTCGGGGCCGTACGGCCAGCAGGCCCCGGGTCTCCTTCACCGCTCGGTTCGTCGCCGGCTTCTCGCGCCCGGCCCCCGCGTACACCTGGCAGTGCTGCTCGCTACACAGATGGTACGGCTCCGCGAAGTGGCGGTGCCCCAGCTTGCTGAATACCTCGCCGCGCGCGGTGACCGCCTGGGCCTTGAGCGCCTCGATCGGTGCGTTGGCGAAGATCTCCGCCGGCACCAGGCCTCCCAGTAACCGCTCGGCGCCCACGGAGTTGATGACCGTCAGCCGGCCGTGCCGGTCGAGCGCAACGTAGACATGATCCCAAAACTCGCGGGTCTGGCGGCCGTGGCGCTTGTAGCCTCGGCTGTGCTCGACGTCCTCGACGATGGTGCGGCCGCCCTGGGCCGTTCCGAAATACACGACGTTGCGCGCGGAGAGGATGCGGCGCCCGCGCGCGTCGGAGAGCTCGATGGTCCCGCTGGGCAGGCCGACCAGCTCTTCGCGCAAAACGGTGCGCAGCCCCCGCTGCTTGAACAACCCTTGGCTCACCCGCACCGCGGTCTTTCGCTTCCTATAACCGCCCACCGCGACCTGGCGCCGCCGCGTATCGAGAACGTTGCCTTTGAGAGCGACGATGGTGCCCGTCACGAAGATCTTGGCGCCGATCCCGTCTTCCTCCCACTGCACCTTGTCGTTTTCCGCCGCGACGACGTCCCCATACGGATGTTCGGCGACGACGATCCAGTAGCGGACGTCGGCCGGACGCCCACCCTTCACCCGAAGGATGAAGCGTTCACCGGCTCGTCCGAATATCGTTCGGGCGACCCCGCGCTCCTCGGCCATCATCCGGACCGGCGCGTTGCCGCGAAGCACGACCTTCCGTTGGGCCTCCATCACCCCGATGGAGATAAAGGGCTCGCCCTGCGCGAAGCGCATTCGCTTCGCGTACAGCTCTTCGAGGGTGAGAGGTCGAAAGCGAAGGAAACGGCCGGGTGCGGCATGGGCGGCGACGGCCG
>JANQQN010000012.1 GCA_028289325.1 Myxococcota bacterium
CGCCTGCTCGGCGATGTACGCCAGCAGGGACCGAAATCCGTCGGTCTCGAACGTCGACGTCTTGCCCTGCATGATGCCCGCCAGGCGCTCGAGGCCCAGTCCGGTGTCCACCGATGGCGCGGGCAGCGGCTCGAGAGGTCCGCCTCTTTCGTGGCGGACGAACTGCATGAACACCAGGTTCCAGAACTCGAGCCAGCCATCGGAGTTCTCGACCCGTCCCGGCGCGAACATGTCGGTCATGTCGTCGGGCACGAAGTAATGAATCTCCGAGCACGGGCCCTGGGGACCGGTGTCGCCCATCTGCCAGAAGTTGTCCTCTTTGCCGAGGCGGAAGATCCGGTCGGCGGGAACCCCGACCGCCTGCCAAAGCTCGGCCGCCTCGTCATCGGCGGGGATGCCGTCCTCGCCCTTGAATACGGTGACGCACAGCCGGTCTTGCGGCAGCTCGAAGACCTCGGTGATCAGGGTCCACGCGAACTCGATCGCGTCCTTCTTGAAGTAGTCGCCGAAGGAGAAGTTCCCCATCATCTCGAAGAAGGTGTGGTGACGCGGGGTGTAACCGACGTTCTCGAGGTCGTTGTGTTTGCCACCGGCGCGGACGACCTTCTGGGCGGTGGTGGCTCGGGTGTACGGCCGCTTCTCCTTGCCGGTGAAGACGTCTTTGAACTGCACCATGCCCGCGTTGGTGAAGAGCAGGCTGGGATCGTTGGCGGGCACCAAGTTGCCGGACGGCACCTCGGCGTGGCCGCGCGCTACGAAGAATTCGAGGAACGTGCGGCGGATCTCATCGATGCTCAGAGGCTTCATGGCTAGCGGGCAAGGTAGGGACGGCGCCGGGTGGGGGCAAGCACGATGTTTCCGCCGGTTCAGATGATGGGCGCCGGCCGTCGGTCAACGCCTTAGGCTGCGACGGAAGACGCATTCGTCGTCCGGCACCGGCGCGACCCCCCCGCGTCGCGAGCGCCGAGGTCACTCGAGAGAGATGCGGGCGATGGGTTGGATGTTCATGTCGGGCGAGAGCTCCTGGTAGGAGAGCACCGCGAGGTGAGGGAACTCGAGCTCGACGAGCTTTCGGAAGTACCGCCGGATCTCCATCGTGGTCAGAATGACGGGGTTTTGGGCCGTCGGCGGGAGCGAGCCGACCTCGGTGCGGACCGCGGACAAGATCTCTTGCGTGATCTCCGGCTCCAGCGCCAAGTACGAGCCGGACGAGGTGTGTTGGATCGACGAGCGCACGGTCTCCTCGATCTGCGGGTCGAGCAAGTACACGATGAGGGTGTTCTGGCCGCGGGTGTACTTGTGGGAGATGTACCGCTTCAGCGCCGCGCGCACGTACTCGGTGAGCATGACGGTGTCGTGTTCGACCTGGCCCCATTCCGCGAGCGCCTGCAGGATCGATCGAAGGTCGCGGATGGAGATCTCCTCTTCGATCAGGCGACGAAGGATGTCGGTGAGCTGAAACGGAGACACCACCTTCGGTACCGTCTCCTTCACCAGCGCCGGGAACGCCTGCTCGAGCTGCTCGAGCATGTTCATGGTCTCTTGGATCCCCACGAACTCGGCGCCGTTCTTGCGAAGGACGCTGGAGAGGTGAAGAACGATGTATCCCGTCGCGTCCCACGTGGTCAGGCCCGCTTGCTCGGCGACGTCTTGGAACTGAGCGTCGATCCACGCGCACTCGTTGCCGTTGGCGGGGTTGGTCGCCGGCTCGCCCTCGATGTTCAGCAGGCGTAGGCGTTCGACGGTGTCGTTGACGAGGACCTTGTCTTGGGAAACCGTGCCCATGACCAACGGGATTTCGTTGAGCATGATGAGATACGACCCCGGAGGCATATCGGTCTCGTTGCCGCGAACCCGAATGCCGGGAAAGCGAACCCCGAGCTCGTAAAACAGACCGTCGCGCATCATGGGGATCATCTCCCCGAGGAACTTGCTGCCTTCGCCGGCGTCTTCGACGAGCGGAATGAGGTCCGACGCGACCTCGAGGGCGATCGGGGTGACCACCGGCAGCATCTGCTGCGACTGGCCTTCCTGCATCTTTTGGGCCTGAATGCGCTTGTCGCGCTGTTCGCGAACCTCCTCGTCGGTGGGCGGCAACCCGTCATCGAGGGTCGGCAGCTTGCCTTCCGCCTTCAGTCGGGCGGTTCGGTTGAGACCGTAGCCGATGGCCCCGGTCAACCCGGCCAGAATGAAGAACGGCACGGGCGGCAAGCCGGGGACGAGGCCGAACGCAGTGAGCATGACGCTGGCGATGATGAACGCCCGGGGCTGCGCGAGCAGCTGAATCGAGATGTCTTTGCCGAGGTGGTTCGCTTCGTCCTCGGAGGCGACCCGGGTCACGACCAGGCCCGAGGTAATGGAGATGAGCAGGGCCGGAATCTGGGACACGAGGCCATCGCCCACGGTCAGGATCGCGAACACATTCAGCGCTTCGCTCACGGACATGTTCATCATCGTGGAGCCGATGATGATGCCGGCCACGATGTTGATGGCGGTGATGATCAGACCGGCGATGGAGTCGCCTTTGACGAACTTCATCGCCCCATCCATTGAGCCGAACAGCTGAGACTCGCGGTTGAGGTCGTCTCGTTTTCGGCGGGCCGTGTCCATGTCGAATGCGCCGGCTCGAAGGTCGGCGTCGATGGACATCTGCTTGCCGGGCATCGCGTCGAGAGTGAAACGAGCGGCGACCTCGGCGACCCGCTCTGCGCCCTTGGTGATGACCAGGAACTGAATGATCGTCAGGATGAGGAAGATGACGATTCCGACGACCAGGTTGCCTTGAACCACGAAGTCGCCGAACGCTCGGATCACGTCGCCCGCTTCGGCGTGGAGGAGGATGAGGCGGGTCGACGAGACGTTGAGGGATAGTCGAAAGAGGGTGGTCACCAGCAACAACGACGGGAATGACGCGAGGTGCAGCGCGTTCGGGATGTACATCGCGAGCAGAAGCAGCAGCACCGAGATCGAGATGTTGAGGACGATCAGAACGTCGAGGAGAAAAGGCGGCAGGGGAATGATCAGCATCGAGATGATGACCATGACCAGCACGGCCAACATCACGTCGGAGTAGCGCCCGATCGTTTGGCGAACGTCGCCCGTCGTCAGAACGGCGATGAAGTTCTTCATGCGCGGACCATCGTTATCTGGGCCCGGCTCGGCGAAATCCGCGCCCGGCTTACGCGCAAGTGTCGCAGAAAACGCGACGAGGCGTCACTTCTTGGGGGGCTGGGCAGCGGGCTTTTTGGGGCCGCGGACCGCGGCGCCGCCGCTGTCGCCCTCGGCTTCCTTGCGCTCGATGAGCTCTTTGATCGCGGCCGCGGTGGCCGCAGCCAGGGCCCGCGCTCTCAGGGAGGCTGGATTCTTGCCGTCGGGGTCGAGATCGATGGCCGCCTTGAGGTCTTCCATCGCGTACTCGAACTCGCCGTGTTGAAGGAGGAGCTCACCGCGGTTCACGAATGAGTTGATGTCTTCGGGATCCAGCTCGATGGCGATCGAGAACTCCTGGGCCGCCTCTTCGTGCATGTCGAGCTTGGTGTAGATGGCCCCCAGCATCGCGTGGAAATAGGGGTCGTAAGGGTTACCTATGACGAGGCCTTCGAAGAGCGTGCGCGCGTCTTTGTACCGGCCCTGCTGGTACATCGTGTACCCGAACTCCGCGATCGCGTAGGCCTGCTCCATGGTCATGCCTTCGAGCTGAGCCCAGGTGATCTTGCCGAACAGGAACTTCTTGAAGTTCTCTTCCGTGAAGTTCTCGATGGGGTTCGGTGGGTCGACGTACTCGACCTCGATGTCGCCCTTTTCGACCGCTTTGACGACGTCTTCGGCGGTGAGGCCCTCGACCTCCTTGTCGACCTCGGCCAGGACCGCGTCCTTTTCGGCCTCGGTCAGGTCTTCGGGCTTCTTGCCCTCGGATATGAGGCGTTCGAGCACCGTGCTCGATGCGTCGCGGGTCGGCTTGACTTCGTCGCTCGCCATGGCTGGGGTCCTGGACTTCATAACATCCCTCTCGAACTTCGAAAAAGGCAGAGGGTGATCCTTCGGGCACGCGCTGCCGGTCGGTCGAAGCGCGCGGTGGACGGTCTCTTTGCCAAAGTCTTCACAAAGTGGTCGGCCGTTCTGGTCCGAACCGAGATGGATCTCGGTCCGGCCAGACCGTCAAGTTCGAACCTATCGACCCATCGACTGGATCATGTTCTTCGCGGTTTCGTTGTACTTATCGATGATCTGACGCAGCATGTCGAACATCTGTGATCGCTTGTCGATCATCCGCTTGAGCTTCATGGTCTCGACGTCGATCGACGGCGACTGGTTGCCGGAGCCCGAGAGCTGACCGAAGGGACCCGTGTTGATCGGGTTGCCCTTGCCGCCCTTGGCGCCGCGACTCGATTGCTGCTGCTGGATGCTGTTGATGTATTGGGCCTGGTTCTCGATGTCGCGGTCCATCTTCTTCATGATGAGCATGAGAAGAAGGGTGACTTTGTCTTCGACCGTCAGCGACGGGTCCGACATCAGCAGGTCGGCCTCGTTTTGGTGGAACCGCTCATAGTGCGGGTTGGTGTTGTTGATGCGGCCGGGCATCGCTTGGGGGTTCATCGAGCCGAAGCCTTTGCCGCCCCAGTAACCGGAATTGTCGTTGATGCCATACAGGGCCCCCGCCGAGTTGGACGGAGTGTTCATGCCCGCGATGTTGTACAGACCCATGGCCGTCATGCCCATGAACGGCGTGCCGAACATCGAGCCCGCCCCGAACATGGGCATGCCGCCCATCATCGGGTTGATGCCCATCCCCATGCCGTAGTTGTTCACGAAGCTGCCCATGCCGTGCATGTAGCCCATGGTATGGGCCATGTGGGGGCTGAGGGCCCCGCCCATGCCCGCGTAACCGGGCGCGAACCGCTGGATGGTGAACTTGCCGTTGTTGCGGACCCCGAAGTTGACGATGCGACCGCCGATGTACGCCTCGAACTGCATCCGCATGGCGGGGTTGTTGCGGAGGGCTCGCTCGAATCTACCGGCCATCCAACGCCGCCCGCTGAACAGAGAGCTCAGGATCGGGATATCCCAGGAGCCCGATGCCATATCGATGTGCTGAAGACCGCCCGCGTATCCGGCGCCGACAAAAGGCGCCATTGTAGGCATCATCATATGGGGGTGTGGCATACCCATACCCATCGCGGCCGTGTTCCATTGCCGCTCCCACACGTTGGTCCCGCGACCCATCGCGGTTTCCATCATCGCGTCGTGAAGGTTCTGAAGAACGCCGATCTGGTTGCCGGTCAGACGGTCGATCGCCGCCCCGAGGACCCCGCCTTTGAAGCCGAAGAATCCGAGGAAATCGTTAACGGTGGTGCCTGCGCTGCCTGTGATCATCTCTGGTCTCCTTGGGGCTCGAGGACCCCACGCTGTCCAGCGCGCTCCCCGGCGCCCTGACGAAGGATGTATCGGCGCCCGAAACGAGCGGTTGCTGGTTTCTGTGGTTGGCCTTTGCTGGTCATTAAGGGCCTGAAACAACTCTGTTTTTAGTTGGCCGGGGGTCGACGGCCGAGCGTCGAACGTCGCAAGGAGGCGCCCCGACGAGCGACTTCGGCGGGGGGAGATCGGCCTGTTCGACCCTCGACCTTCGGCGTTCCACCTCCGACGGCTGGGCCGCGCCGACGCCCCCTCAGTCGACGAGCGCAGGCCGGCCGCCCAGGATGTCCGCGGCGCGCTGGGTCAGCTTGTCGACACCGACCGGGAATCGCTCCAGGTTGGTGGGCACCGACTTGCCCATCGCGGCGGCCAGATAGCGCGCGTACACCCCCTCCAGGATGCACGCCAGTCGCCAGTACGAGAACGCGATGAAGTAGTCGAGGTGGTCGACATCTCGGCGTGCGGCCTGCAGGTAGGCGTCGACCAGCTGGCGGCGGCTGTAGAAGCCCTCCACGATCGTCGGCGGCTCATCGAGAGGAAAGAAGTCGTCTTCCGGTCGCGCCCAGTACACGGCCAGGGTTCCGACGTCGGCGCGAATGTCGCCGAGGGTGCACAGCTCCCAGTCGAGGACCGCTGCGACCTCACCTTCATCGCTGATGATGCAATTGTCGAGACGGTAGTCGCCGTGGACGATGCCCGCCTCGCCCTGGTCGGGGATGCGCTGCGCCAGCTCGGCGTGGACCTCGTCCAGCAGCGGCAGGTCACGCTTCGATAAGCTCTCGACTTGACGAGACCAGCGCCGGAGCTGGCGGGCCACATAGTCGCTCTTCTTGCCGAGATCACCGAGGCCGACGTCGTCAGGGCGAACCGCATGCAGCTGAGCCAGCACGCGAACCAGGCTCTCACTCGACTTACGGCGAACGTCCTCGGATAGACGGGTCGCGATCTTCGCGTTGCGGGCCACAGTCCCCTCGACGAAGTCCATCACGTAGAACGGCGGTCCGTTGACCGCTTCGTCCTCGCACAAGCCGACGACATTCGGAACCGGTACGGTCGTCGAGGCCATGGCCGAGACCACCCGGGCCTCTCGACGCATATCGTGAGCCGTGGCCAGCACGCTGTTCAGCGGCGGCCGACGGAGGACCCAACGACGGTCTTTCGCATCGCGAACCATGAACGTCAGATTGCTGTGGCCGCCGGTGATCAGCTCGAAGCGCAACGGCGCATCGAGCTGGATTCGCTCCGCCAGCCAGGCGGTCACCTCCGGTTGATTGATGCCTTCCGTGCTCACGTCCCGCCAGTCTCGTACATCGATGGCTCGAGGTCCAGGCTCGACGTGGTTCTCGATGGGGCGTATCGATTATCGCGTCGCGTGAAGTCCGATCGATGGCCTATGACGGCCGGACGCTGGTGCGCCCATCGATCACCGCGTCGAGGGTCTGGGTCAGCTCGGCCCGAGCGAAAGGCTTCTGCAAGAACCGGGTTCGCGCGTTGAGATCGTCGGCGACCGCTTCCTCTGCGTAGCCGGAGATCAGCACCACCGGGACGTGGGGGCGGCGCAGGCGCAGCTCGCGGAGGACCGTTCGCCCGTCGACGACGGGCATCGTGACGTCGAGGACGACAGCGACGAATCGTTCGGCGTCGAACCGAGCCAGCCCCTCGGGGCCCGAGCTGGCTTCCACGACCCGGTAGCCGTTGCGGGTCAGAATCGCCCGGGCCACGCCCCGTACCTGAGCGTCGTCATCCACGAGAAGGATCGTCCCCCGACTGCTGGGGGTGCTGTCGGCTCGAGGCGCGGCGCGCTGGGCGTCGTCACCGGATGCGGGCAACAACACGTCGATCCGCGTGCCTTCCCCGATCTCGCTGGTGACGTGCAGGCCGCCCTTGTGACCGGCGATGATCCCCAGCACCGCCGCCAACCCGAGTCCTCGGCCCGAGAACTTGGTCGAGTAGAACGGCTCGAACATGCGGTGCCGGGTGGTCTCGTCCATACCGACGCCCGTATCTTCGAACGTCAGCCGCACGTAGCGCCCACCGCGGGCGGTGCCCAAGGGCTCGAGGGCGCGGGCGGTGTCGTCGTCGATGGACTCCACGGACGAGGTGATCTTGAGGGTACCGGGGCGGGATTCCATCGCCTCGGCGGCGTTGGTCATGAGGTTCAAAACGACCTGCCGCAGCTGGCTGACGTCGCCCTGAACCACCGGCAGGGCGCCACAGAGCTGGAGTCGGACCTCAACGTGGCGCGCCGCGCTGCCCCCGAGAAGGTTGGCCATCTCCCGAATCAGGTCGTTCAGATCGACAGGGCCGATGACGAAAGACGCCTTGCCTGCGTACGCCAGCATCTGGTTGGTCAGCTCAGCCGCCCGTTCGGCGGCGTACTTGATCTCCAGCAGGCGCTCTCGGGCGGTGCTGGCCGGCTCGAGGTCTTCGAGCGCGAGGTCCGCTTGGCCCATCACCGCCACGAGGAGGTTGTTGAAGTCGTGCGCGATTCCGCCCGCGAGCAAGCCGAGGCTCTCGAGCTTTTGCGCGTGTTGCATTTGGGCTTCCAGCCGACGTTGAGCCTCCGCGACTCGGTGCTGCTCGGTTCGGTCTTGCATCAGCGCCAGAACGTGGGACTCGCCGTCCTCGGCGAGGATGACCGACGTAGAGATCGCGAGGACCGCGGGGCTGCCGTCTTTTCTGACGATCGGCCATTCTTCGGCCCGAAGGTTTTCGCCGTGCCGCATACGGTCCATGCGACCGATCGCTCGTTCGCGCACCTCGGGGTCTCGGTACACGGACTGGTGCCACCCGAACTGGTTGATCTCATCCATCGTGTAGCCGGTCATCTCCGTCATCCGTTCGCTCCACACCGTGAACCGGATATGGGGTGGCTGTTCGATGGCATGACACACGCAGATGCCGTCGGCGGCGGCGTTGATGATCGCGTCGCGGAAACCGGACTCGGCTCGCAAGGCAGCTTGCTGGCGTCGCGACTCCGTAATGTCGCGCATCGCAACGAATGCGAGATCCTTCAGGCCCACTCCAAACACTTCGACCCATTTGTAGGATCCGTCAGCGCAGCGGATATGGTACACCTCCGGCTCGATGACGCCCGCCTGGTTGGTGTGGGCCCGTTCGAGCTGCCGCTGCCATCGCCGCTGCGCGTCGGCCCGGTCTTCCGAGTCTGGGTAGGCGTCCGGCCACCACCTGTCGATGTGGTCGTAGTCGTACCCGAACATCGCCAAGGCTTCAGGGTTGGCGTACACGCGAACGCCGTCCACACGGATGACGACCACGCCAACCGGGACGTTGTCGAACACCTCGCGAACGGTGGCGAGCAGGGCGCCGTCGGCCATACGGGACCATAGAGGGAGGCCGGGTGACACGGCAAGGGATGCAAGGCCGGTTTCGCGCAAAGGCGACGCCGCTCGACCGAGGCGCGTCGTGTCAGAGACCAGTACGGGTTTGACGGGCTGGGTCATCCATGGCTAGCGCCACAAGATGAGCGTGGTGCCGATGACCACGAAGGCCGCGCCTGCGATCGACCGAGCACCGACCTGCTCCCCAAACGCCCACCGTCCCACCGCGAGGGCGACCCCCGCGCCGATCGCGCGTTTGAACGTTTCGACGACGCTGATCAGGGTCCGCTCGAGCGCCATATACTGAAGTGACGATGCGATGGCCATGACCGCGGCCGCGAGCGCGACCCGACCTGCCACCGGCCGGAGCCGTTCGGCGCCGGGGCCGCCGCGGCGAACGGCGAACAGCAGGCTCAAGGCGAGCAGAACTCCGCAGCTCTGAATGAAGCCGTGACCGGGTACGGTCATCGCGCGGAGCGCGACCTTGTCGAGGGCTGCGCTCAGCGACCATAGCCCAGCGACGGAAAGCATCAGGATGCTCCCGGGCTCCAATCGCATACCGTTTCCGGAGCCGGACCGGGCGAGGGCGAGGAGGGCGGTGCCGGTGACCACGCACCCGATGCCCACCGCCTGCGGTCCAGTGGGCCACTCTCCCAGGAGCGCCGCGCCGGTGGCGATGGTGATCGCCGGCGTCAGCGACAGCATCGGTATCGTACGGCTCAGGGCGCCGATCTCGAGGGCTCGGATGAAGGCCAGATTGGCCACCAGGTTGATGGCCAAGGTGGCTAACCCTGGGGCCCAGTACGCGCGCAGATTCACCGGTCCGGGATGCAACACGGCCCAGAGGGCGAACATCGGCGTCTGGCCGGCGACGAGGCCAAACAGCAGAACCACCGTGGGCACCCGGTCCGCGAGGTCCTTGCGGATGACGTCCATCGTCGCCCATGCCCCCGCCGCGCCAACCGCGAGCGCGATGCCCGTCCATGTGGGGTCCGGACTCACGCAGATCGGATGAGACGCCAACGGCGAGGATTCAAGGCTGGTTGTTGCGCCGACCGTCAGCGCCCGGAGGGCAGCGGTCGTCGGAGGAGCCGGCGCAACGCCATCGCCTTTCGCGCTACGGGGTCCGAGAGGTTCTGGCTGACCTGAACCGCCGCGTCGAGGTCCGCGGTCGCCTGCGGTATGTCGCGCCGGGCGATGTGAACTTCGGCGCGGTTCACGTACCCCGCCGCCGATTTCGGCGCGACGGTGATCGCGTGGGTGAACTGGCGAATCGCTCTCTCCAGGTCGCCCTGCCGGTGATAAACGACCCCGAGGGCCCGGTAGTAGTAGTCGTTCCGGGGGTCTATGGCGACCAGGCCTTCGAAGATGACCTGCGCGTCGCGGACCTTGCCGTTGAGGAACAGCGTGTAGCCATGTTGAGAGATCGCATACAGCTCCTCGGGCGCGTAACCCTTGATCTCCTGAAGCGTCGACTCTCCTTGGGCCCACCGCCGAACGGCGGACCCGGGGGCTCGTTCGAGTTCCTTGTCCGGGTTCCGCTCGCGACGAATGAGCGCCGCTTCATTGATCTTGGCGATGGGACCTTCGGTCACGGGTCAGCCTTTCGATTCGGCGAGAAGGCGCGCGTACACCATCTCCGCCATGCCGTTGTAGCGCTCGAGGAGGCGCAGCATCGCGTCCTCGCGCCGGAGCATGGCCCGCATTTGGTCGCGGCGGGTGCTCGGGAGTTCGTCCAGCTCTTCTTCTTCGACCGCTTCGCCGAACAGGGCCCAGCTCTTGCGCTTGCGCTTGATGAGGATCCGTCGCAGCACCACGTGATTCAGGTCCAGCGCCATCATCTCCGCGGGGTCGGGGTCGAACGGCGCCGGCTCTCCCATCCGCAGGTTGTCGCTGGAGCCTCGCGGGGAAAGCAGCTTGCCCGGCTCCGCAGCGGGCATCGGCGCCGCATCAGGGTTCTTCTCGAGCTTGGCGCGTTCGCGAACCTCCTCCGGGTAGGTCCCCAGCAGCCCGACATTCGCAGGCCACGGCCACTTCTGCTTGATGTCCGCCACGAAGCGAATGTGCGGGCGCCGAGCCATGGGGTCAAGGTCAGCGGGGCCCGGTCCGGCGAAGCCGGCCCACCCGCCTTCGTTCGCCTTCGGCTCACTGCGACCGCCAGGACGGCGGGAGTGGCGCGCTGGCCAGGACGGCCAAGCGCGGCCGCGCCTTCGGCTTGCATGGGTGGCTGTTTGTTACGTTGGGGGGTGGTGCGGGCCCCCCCGCCTTCGTTCGCCTTCGGCTTGCGGGGCGGTTATCTGTGACGCTGGGGACGAGGACGGCCAGGGCCGCCCCCGCCGGGTCAGCTGTGCCGTTTGATGAGCGGCGTCAACATGGCGCAGATGCGATCGGCTTGACTCAGGATCGTCGATGCCGTCGCCTCGGACAGGATTCCCATCGTGGCCAACACCTCCGCGTGGACCGCCACCTCATCGGCTTCGCCGCGCGCCTCAGTGAACCGCTGTCGCTTCTGTCCGTGGGTGTATCGATTGGCGCCTTCCCCAATGAGCGCAGCCACGGCACCCGCCGCTCGAAGAAGCTGGTCCGCGAAGCTTCGGTAACCTCGAGGAACGCCCTTGTACGCGTCGTGTACGACACGCAGGAGCTCCAGCGCGCCATGATAGACCTCGAGTCGATGGTGAACAAAGCGATGGGGCGTCGTGTGGGTCTGGCTCATGCCCCCCAAAGCGCAGGGCGCATGACAGCGGCCCCTTCGCGCTCGGTTCGCGAAAGCGCCCCCCAACCTCAGCTGCCTATCATGTAGGCAACGGGCCGCTGGCGGGCGTCGTGCGCGTCCCCGGCTTGAGCCAGACCCACACGACGACCCACCCCCGCCTCGATCGAAGCCCCCTCACCCAATCCCAGACCAGACCAACCC
>JANQQN010000021.1 GCA_028289325.1 Myxococcota bacterium
CGAGCCGGTCCTTCTCAGCCGGGCGCCAGCGGTATGGACGTGGGTGCTCAGACCGGGGTCCACGTACCGGTGGCGGACCCCGCGGGCGGTGCATTTCCAGGTCGCGTCGGGCAAGGCGTTTTTGGAGGCGGAGGAAGATGACGTGGCCCTCAAGGGGCTCAAACACGTCTCCCTACCCGCGAAGACCGCGCTGCGGGTGACCGTCCCCGAGCCCACGGTCGTCATCATCATCGGCCAGAACCGCCAAGACGGACCGGCCTGATCCCGGGTAAGGCGGGGAAATGCTTTCGACGCTCGTTCTGGTCGCGGTCGCCAACACCGGCGGGGCGGGGGTGGTGCCCGACGCCGTCTCTCGAACCGCGGAGGCGCTGCGCGACGCGGCGCTCGCCGATGATACCGCCTACCGCCTGGTCGAGGACCTCACCACGGAGGTCGGTCCGCGGCTCGCAGGCACGCGGCAAGAAGCGCGGGCTCGCCGATGGGCGGTGGCGGCGCTGAAGAAGCTGGGGTTTCAGAACCGTCAGATCACGGTTGAGCCATTCCGGATGCGGACCTGGGTGCGGGGTGCGGAGCGGGCGGCGATCGTCGCCCCCTTTCCCCAGCCGCTGGTGGTGACCGCGCTCGGTCGATCGGGATCGACGGGCCCCCGGGGGATGAAGGGTGAGGTCGTGGTCTTTCGGACCCTCGACGCGCTGGAAAGGGCGCCGGCCAAGGCGGTGCGGCAGAAGCTCGTGTACATCGGTCACGCGATGCCCAAGACTCAGGACGGCTCGAGCTACGGCTACTTCGGGCGAGCCCGGTTCGTGGGGCCTTCCATCGCGGCGAAGAAGGGGGCGAAAGGGGTGCTGATCCGGTCCGTGGGGACCCACTCTCACCGGCTGCCCCACACCGGCGTCACCAGCTGGCCCGACGACGTGGCGCCGATCCCCGCTATCGCGGTGTCCCCGCCGGACGCGGATCAGATCGAGCGGATCGCGGATCGAGGAGGTCCCCTGACCGTGTCCATGACCGTGACCCCCCGCATCGTGGGAACCACCGAAAGCGGAAATGTGGTCGTGGACATCGAGGGCCGCGAGGCGAAGGACGAGATCGTGATCATCGGCGGCCACCTCGATAGTTGGGACCTAGGCACCGGCGCCGTCGACGATGGCGCGGGGGTGGCCATCGCCGCCGGCGCCCTGAACCTCATCCGAAAGATGAAGCTTCAGCCGCGTCGGACGATCCGGCTCGTGATGTGGGGCGCGGAGGAGGTCGGTCTCGAGGGGGCCAAAGCCTACGCCGAGCGCCACAAGGCCGAGCTCGATCGTCACGTATTGGGGTCGGAGAGCGACTTCGGCGCGGAGCGCATCTTTCGCATTCATGCCCACGTCTCGGCCCGCGGGGACGCGGTGGTGGACGAGATGCTCCGATTGTTGGCGCCGCTCGGGGTGGCGCCGGGAACCCGAGGCCCCGCCTACACCGGCGGTGCGGGTCCGGATCTCACCCCGCTCGTCCGGGCTGGCCTACCCCGGTTTCGGCTCGCCCAGGACGGTCGCGACTACTTCGAACTACACCACACCCCCGACGACACCTTCGACAAGATCGACCCCGCGGCCTTGGCGCAGAACGTGGCCGTGCACGCGGTGTTCGTGTGGCTGGCCGCCAACACCGACGTCGACTTTCGGCCTCGCCAAGCGCCGTCCGCCGACCTCAGCAAGTGACCGGGGCCAGGAGGAGAGGTATGGAAGGGGCTTGGACTACTTCTGCGTCGACGTCGAGTCATCGGGTCCGATCCCCGGCCTACACAACCTCCTGTCGGTCGGCGTGGTCCACGTACGCCGATATCAAGGCGAGTATCAGCTGTTCGAAGATCTGTACGTCGAACTGAGGCCGGTGTTCCCGGAGTTCGAGGACGCCGCGATGGCGGTGAACAAGCTCGACATCGCGCGACTGGAGTCCGAAGGGCTATCCCCGGAGGCCGCGGTGGGTCGGATCGTCGACTTCGTCGAGGGGCAGCGGACGGGCAAGAAGGACCGGCCGGTGTTCGTGGCCCACAACGCGCCGTTCGACTGGATGTTCTTCACCTACTACTGCGGGCACGCGGGCCGGCCGAACCCCTTCGGGCACTCGGCGCTCGATACGAAGGCTCTGGCGATGGGCAAGCTGAACATCCCGTGGAACCAGACCAGCCTGCGCAACATCCGTCGGCTGATGCCCGAGGTGGAGCCGATGGATCCCGACAAGCTGCACCACGCCGTGGAGGACGCGCGGTACACCGCTCGCGTCTTCTGCGGCCTGATGCGGCGGTGAGGCCGCGGCGGCGGGCTGCGGGTCGAATCAGACCGCCCACGCCGTCCACGCCGCGTCGTGGAGGGCGGGCCGGAGCTGGCGAATCTTGGTGTTGTCTCGGGTGGGGCACACTCGATTGGTGACCAATACGACGATCAAACGGCGCTCCGGCTCGATCCACAGGCTGGTTCCGGTGAAGCCGAGGTGACCGACGGCATTCGAGGGCCATCGTCCGCCGGTCGAGGCGCCGGTCGCGCTGGGGCGGTCCCAGCCCGGGGTCCGGGTGGATCCGGGCACCGTCGACGGGGTCCACAGTCGCCGCACGGTGTCCCGCGCCAGCAGGTCGCCGCCTTCACCGTGATACGCCGCGACCAGGGATTCGGCGACGGCGAGCACCCCTTCCGCGGTTCCCCATAGGCCGGCGTGACCCGCGACTCCGCCCATCGCCCGGCAGTTCTCGTCGTGCACTTCGCCGGGGGCGCACCCTTCGGTGGGCGCGAATCGGGCTTCGGTTCCCGGCGGCGGGGGGGCCGGGGGCCCGCGCTGGTCGCGGTAGAACAGCGGCGTCTCTAGGCTCGCGAACACGGCCGAAAGAGGTCCGCCGTGCATGATCTCCAGGGCGGCGCCGAGGAGGATGAAGGCCACGTCGCTGTAGACCGCCTGCGCCCCAACCGGGGCTTCGACGGGGGTCCGGGCGGCGTCGTCCACAATATGGCGATAAGCGGACCACGTCCCGAGGGGCACGCCGTCCGACAGGCGCTGATCGAAGCGCCGGTGCGCGGGATAGCCGGTGCTGTGCTCGAGGGCGTGGCCGATGGTGATGGCGGCGGGCACCGCGGGCAGAAAGCGGGCGAGCGGGTCCGACAACGCGCAGGCTCCGGCTTCGACCGCACGGCCAATGAGCACCGAGGTGGCGAGGGGCTTGGTCAGCGACGCGAGGTCGTACACCACCTGCTCGTCGGTGGCGGGACCCGAGGGAAAGAGGGCGCCCGCGCTCACCGATACGAGTCGTTGCCCCCCGCGAGACGCGGCAAGCTGACCGCCGGGGTAGACGCCGTCTTCCACGCCCGCTCTAAAGATCGCTATCGGGTCGGCCATCCGTCGTCCTCGATCACCAGCTCGCCGTTGTCGGCGTCGAGGCGGGCTTCGGCCCCGAGGGGCAGGGCCAGATTGCGGGTTCCGTGGCCGATGGGCAGGCCGGTCACCACGGGGACGCCGAGGTCGGACAAGCGCTCACGAAGGACCTCGGCGACGTCCGGCTCGCCCTCGCGAACCGCCTGACCGCCCACGAAGTCGCCGACCGCGATCCCCGCCACGCGAGACAGGGCGCCGGAGAGGCGAAGGTGGGTCAGTAATCGGTCGACCCGGTAGGGGGGCTCGGCGACGTCCTCCAATACCAGGATCATGTCTTGAAAATCCGGCGCGTATGGGGTGCCGAGCAACGGCGTGATCACCGCCAAGCAGCCGCCGAAGACCTTGCCCCGCGCCTTTCCGGACGACAGCGCGGGGCCGTCGGCGGTGTAGGTCAGCCCCGGCCAAGGGCCGGCCAACACTCGCTGGAGGCGTTCGATATCGACGTCCGACAGGTCACCGAGCTGGGTGACGACCGGTCCGTGGACCGATGGGTGGCGCCGTCGGAAAAGCCACGCATGAATCGCAGTGATGTCAGAAAAACCGACCACCAGCTTTCGGTTGGGGCTGGGGCCTAGGGTTTCGATCGATGGGAGAATACGATGCGCACCATATCCACCCCGGGCCGCGAGCATCACGTCGACGCTCGGGTCGAGCCAGTCCCGACGAAACGCCTCGAAACGATGAGCGTCTTCTCCGGCCAGGAATCCGTGCTTTTCGCGAATGGAGGCCGGGGTCCGAACGGTCCAGCCCAGTTGTCGGAGTCGCCCTAGGCCGTATTCAAACCGATCGGTAGAAAACGGGCTCGACGGCGCGAAAATCGAAACCGTGAGGCTCACCGTGATTGACTCTACATGACCCGCGGAAAAAAGTGCCCCGGGAGACGGAGACGTTGGAGGCTGCCCCTTCCTCTTCACATCTCCGCCTCCCAGGGCGTGCCACGTGCCCCGTCGTCGAAAGCGGCTGGCCGGGGAGGGGTCGGAAACCGCTCCCGCCGACGGGCCCGGCCTTCGCCGGGTTCGTTCGAAAAACCCAAGGCTGTAGATTCTTATTTCGGCGGATACGATCCGTGTTCGATTCGTAGATGCACCAGCCACTCAATGTTGCCTTCCGAACCGGTGACCGGCGACTCAACGCGGCCGGCCTCGACCAGATTTAAGGGCTGAGCCGCGTCTACGACCGCATTGACGGCCTCTTGTCGGATCTTCGGATCATGGACGATGCCCCCCTCGGTCGCACCCTTCGGTGCCTCGAACTGAGGCTTCACCAAAACCACCAAGGCCCCGTTCGGCGTGAGGAGGGTCGCAAGATGCGGCAGCAGACTCGCGGCTGAGACGAAGGACACATCGACGACGATGAGCTCCACCCGCTCGCCGAGGGTCGCGGGGGTTACGTGGCGGGCGTTTGTCCGCTCATGGAGCACCACTCGCGGGTCTTGGCGAATCTTCCAAGCCACCGTGCCGTACGCCACATCGATGCCGTGGACTCGGGTCGCGCCGCGCTGAAGGAGGCAGTCAGTGAAGCCGCCCGTGCTCAGGCCGACGTCCGCCGCGACCTTCCCCAGGACATCGACTCGAAAGTGATCGAGAGCGAACGATAACTTCTGACCGGCCCGGCTGACGAACGGCCGTCCCGACGACTTGAGACGGAAGGACACCGCGGGCGGTAGTCGCTCGCCTGCCGTCAGGACCTTTCTTTGTCGACCGTTCGGATCGGTGATGAGCACTACGCCCCGCATGATCAGCGCCCGCGCTTCGGCGATGTCGGCGGCGACCTGTCGGTCGACCATCAACTCGTCGGCTCTCGGCTTGCTCTGCGGTCGACGGGCGGGTTCAGGGCTGGAGGACGAGTGACCGCCCTTCGGTGTCTTGGA
>JANQQN010000030.1 GCA_028289325.1 Myxococcota bacterium
GTGCCCGCGGGGCCCCCCCGACCGACGGCCGACGTGGCCTTGGCGGCGTTCGCCGATACGCGGCGCGACCTCGACCCGGTGGACGCCGGCTCGACCGTCGTCGACCAGCCGGCGGCGCGGGCCACGGGCATCGGGCCATCGCAGACGATCGCGACGCCCCGCCCCTCGAGCTCGGCACCGATCGACGAGGCCGTGACGCCGCCAGCGATGGAGGCCTTCGGTCCGGGCGCCGACGACGACGCGGTGACCGCGCTTGTCCCCGTCACCAAGGCCCCGGGCCCGGCCGGCGTGCCCGCCGCGATCACCGAGCCCGACGAACCGCTACCGGTCCGGCCGGGGATGGTGAAGGGTGCGCCCCGCGACCCTCACCCCGGTGCGGCCACCGGATCGATGGCCTCTCGGGCCCCGCGGGGCGACGCCGCGATCGTGCCGCCGGTACCGCCGAACGGGCATCAAACGCCGCCGCCGACCCGGCGATCGGCGCCCGTGGACCGGTCTTTGAAGTGGGGTTTGGGTTTCGGGGGCGTTGCGTTGGCCCTCGCGCTGGTGGTCGGCACCACCTTCGTGCCGAGGCGCGTCGAGGTCTTCTCGCGCCACGGCGCCGGCCAAAGATCGGACAGCGCGTCCGCCCACCCGTCCCCGTCGCCGACCACTCGGAAGATCGAGGTGCTGACGTATCCGGTCCGCGCCGACGTGACCATCGAAGGGCGCGCGGTCGGGCTCGCCCCGGTAGCCATCGACCGGCCCCGTCCGGGCCGACCCGTCAAGGTCTTGATTTGGAGGGCGGGCTACCAGACGGCGCAGCTGACCCTTCAACACGACACACCGAGCCCGGTCGAGATCCGGCTCGCGCGGTGACCGTCGGTCACTTCCGCTTGGTCGGGTGACGCTTGTTGTACGTTCGGATGACTTCGTTGGTCAGGTCGAGGTGGTCCTGCGCGAACAACAGGCCGTTGGCGCCGACCTCCAGGATCACGGTGTAGCCACCCTTCTTGCCGACCCCTTCGATGATCTTTCGCATCTTCTTGACGATGGGCTCCAGCGTCTCCCGCTCCATCTTCTGCAGCTCGTTCTGCTCCTTGAGGAAGACCTCCTGAAGCTCGGCTCGCTGCTTGTTGAACTTGGCCTTCTCTGCGTCGGTGGCCTGCCCTTTGCTGAGCTTCTGAGTGAGATCTTCGAGCTCCTTCTTCTTGGACGTCAGCTGCTTCTGCTTGCTCTTCATGGTCTTTTCGAGCTTCGCGCGCGCAGCTTTGCCTTCTTCGACCCGAAGGATGGCCTTTTGAAGATGGACGTAGCCGATCAGGGGCGCGGCTTCGGCCACCGCCGACACGCTGAAGCCCGCCATGACGGCGGCGAACAGGATGAAACGAAACTTCATGATCGGTCTTTCTCCTCGGCCCTCTGGCCTTCTGTGCGGCTATCCGATGCCGCGGCTACCGGTCAAGATCAGAGCGGTCGCCGGTCGCCTCATCGCTCGGACGATCGTTCGCCGCCGAATGTTCACGCCCGACCCCGTTCGGTGATTGACTTCCGTAGCCCAGGGCGATGATGAGCGCGATCACTGCCGGGCCGATTCCCGACACCAAGGCCCACGGCCCGCCCACGCCGGCCCCGACCAAACCTGAGACGCCGGCGAGGCCCAATAGAACGCCGGCCAGGCGATGGGTTCGGCGCCACAGCCCGGGATCGCTCAGGGTGCTCGAGGTTCGGATTCCGAGCGGGCTTCCGTGACCCAAGGTGCCGATGGTGGGGCCGAGACCGATCAGCAAGAGGGCGACCGCGGAGGGCACAACCGCCCCTAAGGACGCGACCATCCCGATGATGGTGGCCAACACCGCGGCGTGGATGCCGAACAGGAAGGTCACCACCCACACCACGACGAGGTCCGCGCTGCGGTCGACCGTGGGGCCGGCGCGGGTCGCGGCTCTCAAGGTGAGCAAGACCAGCAGCGCGATGGCCGGCGTGGCCAAGAATGCGACGAAATTCGTCGGCGAGTACACCCGCGCGGCCTCGGGAAGCTTCGCGTAGAACACGAACGCGGACAAAAGAACGCCCGATCCCACCAAAGCGAGAGGGATCAACCACCGATTCAGCACGGTCGAGCTCACGACAGAAGGCCCGCGCTCTTCATGACCGACTTCAGGCGCTCGCTCTGGGCGGGGCCGACCCGCTCGAACGGCGGCCGGACCAGGCTTCTCACCGGGTGGCCCTGAAGCCGGAGTCCCTCCTTGACCAGCGCGAATGGGGTCACCGGGAGCATATCGGCCCCTTCCAGCGGCCGCTGAGCGATCCGCGCCGCCAAGCGCTTCACGCCGCTGAGCTCTTCGGCAGATTTCGGGGGCCCGAGGGCTTCGGTCGCGGGGGCGAGCTGGCGCTCGAGTCGCCGGATGAGGGATACGTCGGTGTTTGTAAAAGCTTCGCTGAGCGCGACCGTCTTCTCAATACCGAGCACGGCAAGCCCACACACGGACGCCGTGGCCCCCGCTTTCGCCTTGTCGGAGAAGTCGAAGCTGCATCCGGTGAACACCGCCCCTGTTCGTGCCTTGAGGCGCTTGGCCCAGCTGCGAAGCACGGGCCCCGACGCCGCCGGCGCGTACACGCCCGCCACCTGCTCGTGATTGCCCAACGTCGCCAGCTCCTCGGGGGCCAGCATGTCCGTGGCCCCTTCCGGACGCACCCCGAGGTACGTTCGAAGATCGCCGGCTTTGCACACCCGGTCGAAGTGTCGATACAGGGCCCGATAGCCCAGACCAGGCACTCGATACGGAGAGACGACGACGCCGATCGCGCCTTTGCCTTCGGCGTGTCGGGCCAGATCCACAGCGGGTCTCGTGGCCGGCGAGGAAATATGCACCATGAACGGCGCCCGATCCCCGCAGGTGTCCGCGACCGCGTCGACCAGCATCCGGCGCTCGTCATCCGACAGCAGCGGGTCTTCGGCGGCTTCGAAACACACCGCGACGCCGTGGGCATCCCGCGACAGCACGTACTCGACCATGTGCTTGAGCGCGCTGAAGTCGATCTGACCGTCTTCTTTGTAGAATGTGGGAAGGGCGACGAAGACCGCCGCAAACGGCGTGGCAGGCGGGCTCATTGTTTTGGGCTCAAGACTTCTTGACGCCCAGCTTCTGCAAGAGAAGTTGTCGGAGTTCGGCGATCTCCGGGTTCTTGCCTCGGGCCCCCTTGACCGCCTTCACCAGCTCATCGCTGCGACGGACGCGCCCGCGGTCGTCGAGCTCCAAGAGCTCCTCGAGGGCGAGCAGGGTGAGCCGTTCGTCCCGCAAGGTGAGCACTTTCGTCAGCACGCCTTGATCCGGCGGCAGCTCGAACTCGTCGGCCAGCTTGTTCGCGATGGCCAGGGACTTCTTCTTGTTGTGTTCCATCCGAAGCGCGGTGGTGAGGCTATCCCGCTCGCTGACCCGGATCTCGAACTCCGACTTGTGAAAGCTCGGCGACGCCCCATTGCTGTCGGCTGGAGGCGGTGCGGGCTCCTCTTTCCACTTCGGGGCGATCTGCTGGAACATCGCCTCCGCCTCGGCGCGTTGGCGCTCGGCGAAAGTCATCGGTCTCGCGCCGCCGGTCTGACCCTCGGCCTTCGGCAGGCGCCCGCGGGTGCTCTCGAGCTTCGGATTCACCTCGAGGATCGGCTTGTTGCCGGCCTTGTTGTCGGCGCGGGGCCGGCGGCGGACCGTCGGCTTCGGCGCCACTTTGGCCTCCGCCGGCGCGTCGGCCTTGGCCGCCGCACCGTTGGCATCGACGTCTTTTCGAGGGGTTCCCGCCTTACGAAGCATCGCCTTACGGCCCTTGCCCCCCTGAGGAGATCGGGCGCCGCCAGCGATCTTGCTCGCGGAGACCACCGTCGCTTTATCGACCAGGGACTTGGCCGACTTGGCGGTACTGCTCGCGACCGGGGACGGTGCGTCCAGGTTGGCGGAGACCGTGGACTTCTTCTTGGCCACGACCTTTACCTTCGGACCAACCTGACCGGCCTTTGCTTTCGACGCCTTTTTCTTGGCGATGACCTTGGTCGCCGCGGTCTTCTTGGCGACTACGGCCTTCTTGGCCACCGCGGCCTTCTTGGCGACTGCGGCCTTCTTGGCGACCATGGTGTTCTTCGCGGTGGCGGTCCTTTTTGCGACCCCTCTCTTCTTTGTCGCCGCCTTACGGGTCGCGAGACTCTTCGGCGCGGCGGCTCGCCGGGCGGCCGCTTTCTTGGTGATCGGCGCCTTCTTCACGGCCGCCTTCTTGGCGGAGGCCTTCTTCTTCGTCGGTGATTTCTTGGCTGCGGCCGCCTTCTTGGTGGCCCTCTTGGTCAGCGAAGTCTTCTTCGTCGACGTTCTCTTCTTCACGGCGGTCTTCTTGGTGGACTTCGCGGCGGCGGCTTTCTTGGTGGTCGCCTTCTTCGTCGCCGCCTTCTTCACGGTCTTCTTTGTCACGGCCTTCTTCTTGGTTCCCTTTTTCTTGGCGGCAGCTCTGGACGCGTTGGCGTCCCCGGCCGCCGACTCGCTGGCCGCCGACTGGGGAACAGCGCGGATCGTCTTGCGCTTGGTGCTGGCCTTGCGGCCAGCGTTCGTCTTGCGCCCGACGTTCGCCTTGCGGACCGCCGTTCGCGTCGACGCCCGGCTGGGCGTCGACCTTCGCGCCGCGCTGGTCGCGGACTTCCTGGCGCGGGCCTTCTTCGTCGTCCTCGTCTTCGTGGACCCGCCGCGCTTTGCCGTCATCGGGGAGCCTCCTTCACCTGCTTACGTTGCGCCTATGGCCCGGCGCAGGCCGTGGGCCCATGCATCCGCCAGCGGCGATAGATCTAGATTGAGATGGTTATGGACCAGAAGGCCGGGGCGGTCGGTCACCTCCCCGATCACTTGCGCGGGCGCTGACCAGCGAGCGGCCACGCCCAACACCTCGTCGACGTGGTCGGGGGCGATCGACATGATGATCACGCTCGGACCCTCACCGAACAATCGGACGTCGCGATCGCCTTCCCCTGGCAGGCGGACTTGCGCCCCCAGCGTCGGGGGGCGATCGTCGGCCACGCAACACTCGGCCAGCGCCACCGCGAAACCTCCTTCGGCCAGGTCGTGGCAGGACCGCGCCCAGCCCGCCTCGACCGCGGTCCGTACCGCGCCGTGCACCGCCTTCGCGCGATCGAAGTCGGGGGCGGCAGGACGCCCGGCCAAGGTTTCGGTCTCCATCAGCACCAGCTCACTGCCTCCCAGGCTGAGCCCGTCGAGCGCGCCCAGCAGCACGATCTTGTCGCCGGCAGCCCGGAATCGAAGCCCTACGGATCTACGAACATCCTTGACGATCCCGACCATGCCGACCGTCGGCGTAGGCAGAATCGGACGCCCTTCGGTCTCGTTATACAGCGAAACGTTACCAGAAACGATCGGGGTCTCAAGAGCTCGGCAAGCATCCCCCATCCCGCGGATGGCTTCGACGAAGGTCCACATGACCTCCGGCTTCTCCGGGTTGCCGAAGTTGAGGCAGTCGGTGGTGGCTTTCGGGTCCGCACCGACGCAGACCAGGTTGCGCGCCGCTTCCAGAACGCCGAGGGCGGCCCCCCGGTAGGGATCGAGGGCCACGTAGCGTCCGTTCATGTCCGTGGTGAGCGCGATGCCTTTGTGATGGGTATTCTGGGGACTGCCGTCGAGATCCGGCAGTCGGATCACGGCGGCGTCGGCGGCCCCCGGGCCGACCACCGTCGACGCCCGCACGCTCCAGTCGTATTGCTCATAAACCCATCGCTTGGACGCGATCGTGGGCCGAGCGAGCAGCCTCTGGAGCCGGGACCCGGGGTCCGCGGTGGGCAGCGGCGGTAGGTTCCAGGCGTCCTCGAAGCCCTTCGGGGCTCTCGCGGGACGGTCGTAGTTCGGGGCGTCGTCGGCGAGCAGCCCGACGGGAAGCCGCGCCACTTCCTGCGCGCCGTCGACGATCACCACCTGTCGGGTGTCGGTGACCCGGCCGATCACCGCAGCATCGAGATCCCACTTGTCGAAGATCCGCTGCACCACCGCTTCCGTCCCCGGCTTGACCACCATGAGCATCCGCTCCTGGCTCTCGGAGAGCATGACCTCGTACGCGGTCATCCCCGGTTCGCGGCGCGGCACCCGAGCGACGTCGATCTCGATGCCGACCTCGCCCTTGGCAGCCATCTCGCAGCTCGAGCTGGTCAACCCCGCGGCGCCCATGTCTTGGATGGCGATGATCGCGTCTTCCTTCATCAGCTCCAGGCACGCCTCGAGGAGCTTCTTTTCCGTGAACGGATCTCCGACCTGAACGCGAGGCCGCTTCGCTTCGGTGTCCCGACCGAACTCTTCCGAGGCCATGGTGGCCCCGTGGATGCCGTCGCGCCCGGTCTTGCTGCCGACGTACACGACGGGGCTACCTACCCCCGCCGCCGCGCTCCGAAAGATGCGGTCAGCAGGCAGAACGCCGACGGTCATCGCGTTGACCAGGATGTTGCCGTCATAGCTGGGATCGATGGCGATCTCTCCCCCGACCGTAGGCACCCCCATGCAGTTGCCGTAGCCGCCGATGCCCGCGACCACCCCCTCGACCAAGAAGCGCATGCGCGGGACATCGAGGCGGCCAAAGCGCAATGAGTTGAGATTCGCGATCGGCCGCGCGCCCATCGTGAAGACGTCGCGCATGATGCCGCCGACGCCCGTCGCCGCCCCCTGATAGGGCTCGATGAACGACGGGTGATTGTGGGACTCCATCTTGAAGCAGATCGCCTGGCCGTCGCCGGCGTCGATGACCCCCGCGTTCTCACCCGGCCCCTGCAACACCCAGTCGGCCTCCGTAGGCAGCTTCTTAAGGTGGCGTCGCGATGACTTGTAGGAGCAGTGCTCGCTCCACATCACCGATACGACGCCCAGCTCCGTCCAGGACGGCGTTCGGCCCAGCACGCGCACGACGTGCGCGTACTCGCTGTCGGTGAGCCCGTGGGCCCTGGCCACACTTTCGTTGACCGGACTCACGTCGATCCTCCGGCCCCTGTGAACCGGCCTTCGGCCAGGCTCGCGGCCAGCGACTCGAATACCCGACGGCCGTCGTTCGAACCCAACAAGGCCTCCGAGGCCCGCTCCGGGTGGGGCATCATGCCGAGCACGTTGCCCGAGGCGTTCACGATGCCCGCGATGTCGTCGCTGCTGCCGTTCGGATTGTCGCCCGCCGCGTATCGGAAGACGATGCGGTCTTCGGCGCGCAGCTGGTCCACCAGGGCGGGAGGCGCGAAGTAGCAGCCCTCGTGATGCGCGACGGGAATGCTGAGGCGCTCGCCGGCGGTGTAGCGCGATGAGAACGCCGTGTGGGCACTGACCACCTCGAGCTCGACGGCCCGACAAACGAACTTGCGCGAAGCATTTTGGAGCATCGCGCCCGGCAGCAGGTCGGCCTCCAGCAGGATCTGAAAGCCATTGCAGATACCGAGCACTGGTCCCCCTTGGGCCGCGAACGTCTTGATGGCGCCCATCACCGGCGAAAACCGGGCGATCGCCCCCGACCGCAGCGCGTCGCCGTACGAGAAACCGCCCGGCAGAATGACCGCGGATGTCCCCGCCGGCAAGGCGGTGTCCTTGTGCCAAACAACCATAGTGTCAGCGCCGAGCAGGTGCCGCATGACGTGCACCGCGTCCTCGTCGCAGTTCGAGCCGGGAAAGGTGATTACCGCAATTCGCACCGAAGCCTCGCTGGTGGGCGACGGCCGTCAGAGCTCGACTTCGAAGTCCTCGATCACCGGATTGGCGAGGAGCTGCTTCCCCATCGCCTCCAGCCGCGCGCGAGCCTGGGGCTCAGGCATATCATCGAGCTCAAACTCGATGACCTTGCCGATCCGAACCCCGCGGACCTCGTCGAAGCCGAGCTGCTTCAGGCTGTCGGAAACCGCTTGTCCGGCCGGGTCAAGTACTCCCTCTCGGAGGGTGACCAGAACCTTAGCCTGCATGCTTCGCTGGGTGCGTAACGTACGATCAGTCTTGCGGTCAAGCCCGACTGACGAAACGCACCCATCATTGGCCCTTTGCGCGACCCCTCGCTCAGGGACCTCACGTTCCCCACGCGGCCCTCTCGGGCCGGATTCAGGTGGCTGAGGCCTCGGAGGTCGCCGTGCTCGCCTTGCGGGGCGCCTTCTTCACGACCGCTTTTTTGGGCGCAACCTTCTTCGCCGCCGCCTTCTTGGCCGCCGTCTTTTTCGCCGCCGTCTTTTTCGCCGCCGCCGCCTTCTTCTTGGCCGGAGCCTTCTTGGCCGCGGTCACCTTTTCGGTCGCCGCTTTCTTGGTGGTTGCCTTCTTGGTGGTCGCCTTCTTCTTGGTGGCCGCTTTCTTCTTGGCCGTGGCGGCCTTCTTGGTCGCGGCCTTCTTCTTGGTGGCCGCTTTCTTCTTGGTGGCCGCCTTCTTCTTCGTCACTTTCTTGGTCGCCGAGGCGCCCTCCGCATCGCCCCCTCGGGGCGGGAACTCGAACCGGTGGCGACCGGTGTCGTCCTTCAAATGCAGCTCGGCGGCGAACGGCCGGCCGCGACGAGAGATGAAGTCGGTCAGAACGTCGGTCTGCCCTTTGGTGAAGAAGTCCGCGGCCTCATCCCGAGTGATCTCCCGCTTGCAGACCGTGCGGGGCAGCAGCGCCGTACAGTAGTTGGCGCCCTCCGGGATCTCGCGCTTCTTGAGCGGGAACAAGCTGGATTCGTCCTTGCCGATCTTCTTCAGGACCTCGAGACCGTTCGTGCACACGAAGGTGCCCCGGGTCTCGACGATCTCCCCGTCTTTGCAGATCGGACAGGTGACGATGGGCCGCTCGTCCACCTCGTACTCGGGCATCCCGACCCCGTCGCCGTCTTCACCGCCATCGCCCCCTTCGACCCGCTTGAGGTCGATCTCGCCTTCGACCACGGCCAGTTGGCCGCGGTAGGTGCGCCCCTGGCGGGTGAGGAACCCGTCCAGGACCCGCGACTCCCCCTTCGTTAGAAGCTCGGACACCGTCCGCCGGTCGACGTATCGACCCGACTTGTCTTTCCAGACCCGGAACGGACAATCTTCGACTTCGTTGGGGTCTTCCTCGCCCTTCTTCTTCTTGCGTCGGAGCTTGGGATCGTACCCCGGCGGCTCCTTGCATCGATAAAACCAGGACCGCTCGTAAACCGTGCGCGTGCACAGCGGACACGCGCCGAGAGGTTTCTCGTCGGGATAGAGGTCCTCGAACTCGAAGTTCTTCGCGAGGTCTACAACCTCTTCCGCGTACTCGCTGACCTCGTCCATGAACGCCTCGGCGGTCATGTGTCGACGCTCCACGTCGGCCAGGTGACGCTCCAGCTGCCCGGTCAACGCGGGCGACGCCAGGCGGTCCGCCTTCATGCGCTGGAGAATGTCGATCAGCCGGATACCCTTCACCGAAGGGCGCAGGGCCCGACCCGCGCGGGTGACATATCCTTTGGAGATCAGATTCTCGATGATGTCGGCCCGGGTGGCGGGCGTGCCGATCCCGCTGTCCTTCATCACTTCGGAGAGGTCTTCATCGTCGACGTAGCGCCCGGCGTTTTCCATCAGCGAAAGCAGCCGCGCTTCCGTGATCCGCGGTGGGGGCTTGGTTTCGTCCGCGTGCAGCTCGTAGCCCTTCGGCTCGACCTCGATGCCTTCGGCCGCGTCTTGGCCCGGCACCAACGGCTTGAGCTTGCCGGCACCAGCGTCGGTCTCCTCGAGCACCGAGCGCCACCCCGGGATCTGAAGCACCCGGTCCCGAGAGCGGAAGTGCTCCTCGGCGACGACGGTGATCCGCTCGACCCGAGACCATTCCGCAGGCGGAAAGAACGAAGCCAAGAATCGACGGACGACCATGTCGTATAGCTTCGCGTCGTCGCCGGTCAGGCCCGGGTCCGGCTCCCCGGTGGGGATGATCGCGAAGTGGTCGGAGATCTTGCTGTCGTCGAAGGTTCGTTTGGTGTTCAGCAGCCCGTTCTTCTGGAGATACGCCGACGACTTGGCGAATCGGGGATCGCTGGCCAGGGATTGAATGATCTCGTCCACGACCGGCCGGTAGTCGTTCGGAAGCGCCTTGGTGTCGGTACGGGGATAGGTCAGAACCTTGTGGCCTTCATAGCACCGCTGGGCGGCATTCAGGGTCCGGCGCGCCGACCATCCATACCGTCGGTTGCCTTCTCGCTGGAGGCTGGTCAGGTCGAACAGCGGTGGCGCGGCTTCCTTCGACGGCTTTCGGGTCTCCGATGCGAACGCGGGCTGACCCTGGACCCTCTCCATGATCGCCTTCGCCCGCGCTTCGTCGAAGATGCGGTCGTCCTTGGCGGTGTCGTCGTCCTTGGTGCTCTTGAAGTTCGGATCGAACCAGGCGCCGCCGTACACGTCGCCCTGGTGGTCGAACTCGCCTTGGATGCGCCAGAATCCCACCGGGACGTGGTTGAGGATCTCCACCTCCCGCTCGACGAGCATACCCAAGGTCGGGGTCTGAACCCGGCCTGCGCTCCACGCTTGATTCTCCGAGCGAGTCTTCAGCCGACGGGTCAGCGCCCGGGTGGCGTTCATGCCGATCAGCCAGTCGGAGTAGTTGCGGCAGTGGGCGGCGTCGGACAGGCCGTCGTACTGCGCACCAGGGTGGAGCTGGTCGAAGCCGCTCTGAATCGATTTTTTGGTCATCGACTGGAGCCACAGGCGCTCCATGGGGATCGAAGACTTCAGGTACTCGACGATCTCACGGAAGATCAGCTCGCCCTCTCGACCCGCATCGCAGGCATTGACCACGCCCTTGACGTCGTCCCGACGAAGAAGAGTCTTGATTGTCCCGATACGGTCTCTCTGACCCTTTTTCGGTTTAAGAGGAAACTCCTTAGGCAGAATCGGCAGCGTATCGAGGGTCCAACGCTTGTACTTCTCGTCCAGATCTTCGGGCGAAGAGAGCTCAAACAGGTGACCAATGGCATAGGTGACGAGATAGTCGTCGCTCTCCCAGTAGTCGGCCTCGCGCGCGCCGTCTTGCTTGACGGATGTAAACCCGCCCAAAGCCGCAACGATATCCTTTGCGACTGAGGGCTTCTCCGTAATTATCAGGCGCTTGCCCATCGGCGGGGAGTGAAGACACATCCGATCGGACGAATCAAGGGCATGATCGGCCCAGATCGTTACCGATACGTGACTTTCTGAGGGTAGGACCCTATAAATTCCGGTCGCAAGGACGCCACCGACGCGATTCGGGGCAGCGGCATGGGTCGGAGATTCTTGGCCGACTACACGCGGCCGCGGCTGACATAGATGACGTGCTGCTCCGAATCGACCTCGTAAACCTTGAGGTCATGGACGTCACCCGGATTGAGGACCTGGGTAAGGTCTGCGAAGCCTTCGCTGGACCACTCCTCGGCGGGAAGCACCCCTTCGATGCCCGGAGCCAGCTCGAACAGCGCCTGTTCGCGGTCGATCCGGAGGGCCCGACACTGTTCGAGGACGTTGCCGGGCAGCAGCTCATCGGGCATCGCCCGCCACGGATCGTCGGTGAGCTGCTTGATCCCCAGCGAGAACCGCTCGTTTTCGACGTCGATGTTGAGGACCACCGCCTCGACCTCGATTTCCGACTGGAAGATGTCCGACGGGTGTTTGTAGCGGCCCGACCACGAGATGTCGGACACGTGGACCAGCCCGTCGATGCCCTCTTCCACCTCCACGAACACGCCGAAGTCGGTGATGTTCCGGATCGGCCCCGCGATGACCGTGCCCACCGGGTACTTCTTGCTGAGCAGGGTCCAGGGGTTAGGCTCGGTCTGCTTGATGCCCAACGAGATTCGCTTTTGCGAGATATCGATGTCGAGGACCATGGCCGTCACCTCGTCCCCGATACTGTAGAGCTTCGACGGGTGTTTGACCCGCTTCGTCCACGACATCTCGGTGATGTGGACCAAGCCTTCGATGCCCGGCTCCAGCTCGATGAACGCGCCGTAGTCGGTCAGGCTGACGACCGTCCCGTTGACGACCTGGCCTTTCGGATACTTCTTATCCGCCTCGATCCACGGGTCGTCCTGAATCTGCTTCAGACCGAGCGATACCCGCTCCGTCGTGGCGTCGAACTTCAGGACCTTGACCCGAACGTCGTCGCCCACCTTGAACATGTCCGAGGGGTGGTTGAGGCGCCCCCACGACATGTCGGTGATGTGAAGCAGGCCATCGATGCCCCCGAGGTCGATAAACGCCCCATACTCTGTAATGTTCTTAACCTGGCCGTCGAGGATCGCGCCCTCGTGGAGCTTGGCGAGGGTCTCTTGCTTCTTCGACTCTCGCTCCTGCTCGAGGACCAAGCGGCGGGACAGCACGATGTTGTTCCGCCGCTTGTTGAACTTGATGACCTTGAACCTGTGGGTTTCACCGATCAGCTTGTCCAGGTTTCGAATCGGTCGGAGATCGACTTGAGACCCGGGAAGGAACGCCTTCACGCCAATGTCGACCTGAAGGCCGCCTTTGACCCGGGCGGTGATCACGCCATCGACGGTCGCCTCGCTGTCGTAGGCCTTCTGGATGTCGTCCCAGATCTTCATCCGGTCGGCCTTTTCCTTGGACAGGACACAAAGGCCGTCGACGTTTTCGCGCTTCGATTCCACGTAAACGTCGATGATGTCTCCGACAGCCACCTTGGGTTTGCCGTCGGTCTTCGGGAACTCATCCAGGTTAACGACGCCCTCGGACTTGAATCCGAAGTCGATGATGGCCTGGTCCTTCCTCAATGCGACGATCGTCCCTTTGACGATGTCGCCCTCTCGGGTCTCCTCCTTCTGAAACGACTGCTCGAGCAGCGCGCCAAAGGAGAGCTCTTCGTGTGTGTTGGTCTCCGACATTCGTTGTTCGTACCGCGGACCTAACGCTCCCCCGTTGGTCCGGGCCGGTCGTTTAAGGCCCGACTGGAAAGGCCACCGACTGCGCGCATCGCCCATCTTGGGCCTGCGTACTCGTCAATCCTCTTGCTCTTGAAGTGCGGGGATTGGCTCAGGATCTCGACGGCGCAAAACTGCGACGGCAGCCGGAACGTACGGTCGCGGATGGTGCATGTCAAAGGGATTTAGCGCTGTTCGGGGGCCTCGGAGCGCGTTGGGACCGGCACGTTCCCGTTGCGACTCAAAGCTGGGACGTCGGCGTCGAAGAACAGGGCATGCGTACGCTCGAAACCGGCGACTCGACGGCCGGCCGACGGTCCCGGGCCCGGGGCACTCTCGCCTCCTCCGTTTACGAACGACGGCCGGGCATTTTGCGGACCGCGGCCATCGACTGCGGCCCGGAGCCGCTGATCTGCACCCTCCGGATCGATGTGAACAAGTTCTCTCGATTTTACCTTGGGCCCGTGAACGCGCCTCGCGGCGATCGCGGACGATATCCGCAGGGTCGGGGCCGATCGGCTCGGTTTGACACCCGTGGGGCGCATCGCTAGCGTCCGGCGCGCTTCCGGAGGCCACCGATTCCTGACGGGCGGTCGGTGATTCGCAGAGCTTGAGACGCGCAACGATGAGACGCGAAGCACGATGGCGACAAGGCACAGTTGCGGGCGGTCGTACATCATGGTCATCGCATCATGGAGGCCGAAGTCGTCGCGCCGGGTCGGGTGCGGCTTATCGGTCCGGCAGCGTCGAGCGGGTTTCGGTTTCGGACCGGCAGGGTCAGCAGCGATGTATCCAAGACTGATACTCCAGCCGCGCAGGTTACTAAACGCGCCATCTCAATTCGGGGCAGCATAGAAAGAAACGGTCATGGCAGAACTCGGGCACATCATCGAGACCGGCGGGATCCCGATGATCATCAACATCTTCTTCTTCATCGTGTCGATCGCCATCGTGATCGACCGAGCGATCGCGGTGTTCTTCCAGTTCAACCTGAACGGGCACCGGTTCATGGGCCAGATCGAAAAGCTGGTCGTCAGCGACAACATCGACAAGGCCGTCAAGCTGTGTAACGCGGCCCCGAAGGCGGCGTTGGCCCGGGTCCTCCGCGCGGGACTGACCCGTGCCAACCGAGGCGTGCTGGAGATCGGCAACGCTATCGAGGAAGAGACGCTGGCCGTCACCCCTCACGTCATGAAGCGGATCTCGTCGCTGTGGTCGCTGGCCAACATCGCGGTCCTCGTCGGGCTGTTCGGCACCGTGCTCGGCCTTATTCGCGCCTTCGCGGCGGTCGGCGCGGCGGACCCCGAGCTCAAGCAGACCATCCTCACTCGCGGCATCTCGGAAGCGCTGTTCAACACCGCCTTCGGTCTGGGGATCGCGGTGTTCTGCATCGTCGGCCACCTGGTTCTCAGCTCGCAGGCGAAGAGCATCGTGGAAGACGTCGAGCTTCACAGCCTGAAGCTGGAGAACATGCTGTCTCGCCGGGCGATCGCCGAGCTTCCCGACGGGCGCTGAAAGCCGACAGATGACCCAGCGCGGCCAAGAACCCGGCGGCTATCCCCGGGCCACATCGCAGATCTCACAGACAGGTCCGCTCACGGCCGGCGACGTCACGTTCGTCCGCAAGAAGCGGGGTCGCGTCCGTTTCGATGACGATCACATCGACGGCGAGATCAACATCGTCCCGTACCTCGACATCATGGTGAACCTGATCATGTTCCTGCTCATGGTGCAGGTCACCTCCATCGCGCTGGGCATGATCAACGTGAACGCGCCGAGTTATGCGCCGCCGGGGCCGACGACGACGGGCCCGAAACCCGACCCCAAAAAGTCGCTGCGGCTGACGGTGGGTATCGCCAAAGACGGCTTCTATATCGCCGCCAAAGGCGGCGTGTTGCCGGGCCAAGAAACGCCGGAAACCGAAGGCGACCCCGCCGCGGCCACCAACGGCGACACCAAGCCGACCATTCCTCGGCGACCGGACGGCGCTTATGACTTCGCCGCCCTGACCCGGAAGCTACGCGGCATCAAGGCGGCCTTCCCGGCCGTCAATGCCGTGTACATTGCCGCCGACGACGCGACGGCGTATCAAGACATCGTCAAGACGCTCGACGCTTCGCGGTCCGACGCGAGCGGCGAACTGTTCCCGAACGTCGCCTTTACCCAGATCAATTGACGCCGGCAGACCCATGAGCAAGCGATCCGAGCCCACTTCGCAAGCGCTGCACGCCGCCACCCGGCAGCGACGCATCACCCGCCGGCGGCAAAAGGAAGTCAAAGAGGACATCACGTACCTGAACATCACCCCGATGCTCGACATGATGACCATCCTCTTGGTCTTTCTGCTCAAGAGCTTTTCGGCGTCGGCCGAGAACATCACCGTCGAAAACCTCGCCCTGCCCTCGTCGGTGAGCAAGCTGAACGTCAAGCCGGCGCTGCAGCTGATGGTGACCGAAAACGCGATCCTCGTCGACCAAAAGCTGGTCACTCGGCTCGGGCCCAACGGCTCCATCGTGGACGCCGACCTCCCCGAAGGCGCGCAAGGTTATCTGATTCAGCCTCTGTACGAAGCTCTCGAGGTCAAGGCCGGATACTACAAGCAGATCGAAGAGTACGGCGGCTCGAAGTTCGATGGCCGAGTGGCGATCATCGCGGACCGCAAGACGCCTTACCAGACGTTGTTCAAGATCCTCTACACCGTCGGCCGGGCCGAATTCGGCTTGTTCCGGCTCTTCGTGCAGAAGCTGGACAGCTGACCATCAGACGGCGGCGCGCCGGCGCGCCGCGATGATCCTCACCAGCTCTTCGACCACCTGATCCTCGTTTTTGTCGTCGGTGTCGATCCGTATCGCGTCCTGTGCTTGTCGCAGCGGCGCCGCCGCCCGTTCGGAATCGAGGCGATCCCGGTGCTCGATCCCCGCCAAGACCTCGTCGAAGTCCGCCCGCTGCCCGGCTCGATGCATATCTTTTACTCGCCGGCGGGCTCGCTCCGCCGCCGAAGCGGTGAGAA
>JANQQN010000045.1 GCA_028289325.1 Myxococcota bacterium
TGTCTCGCTTGGACTACGGAGTCTGCCGATGAACCCCGACTTCAGAGATCTGTTACGCGCGTTCATCGACCACGACGTTGACTTCATTGTCGTTGGAGCGCACGCCCTTGCGGCACACGGACACGTTCGAGCGACAAAAGACCTCGACGTGTGGGTTCGTGCAGAGCAGGATAACGCAATCCGCGTTGTCAAAGCGTTGGTCGCCTTTGGAGCACCGCTTCATGACCTTACAGTCGATGACCTTGCCACGCCCGGTGTTGTCTTTCAGATTGGAGTTCCGCCCGTTCGCATCGATATAATCACCGAGATCGATGGCGTTTCATTCAATGAAGCATGGCCCGTCCTGGCTCTTTTCGTCATCCGGCCGTGAAACCGGGCACTTGCGAGTGACTCGAGAATCTGGCAGCTTCGCTGCCATCGGAAGGTCTCGAGCCCTTTCGTCGGGGACATTCCTGAACCATCGACCCAGGAGAATCTACAGCGTGCTCCGGTTGCTTGAGCTCATCTTGAAGATCGCTAGCGGCGTCGTCGCCGACTCGCTCCGGTCCCGGCAGCAGTTGCTCGCCGAGAACGCCATGCTTCGTCAACAGGTCATCAACCTGCGGCGCGCCGTCAAACGGCCTCGCTTGACCCCGACAGAGCGCCTACTACTCGTCATCTCTTCTTGCCTCACGAAACGATGGAGAAGGGCCCTTCACATCGTTCGGCCGGACACGCTTCTTCGATGGCATCGCGACCTGTTTCGCCTTCGCTGGCGATTTCTCTCCCGGCGCAGCAAGAAGCGGCTGCCACGCCTTGACGCCGAACTGATCGAGCTGATTCGGCGTATGGCGTCAAACAACCATACTTGGGGCTGCGAGCGAATTCGAGGAGAACTCTTCAAGCTCGGGTTCCGAGTCGGCAAACGAACGATCCAGAGGTACGTTCGGGGCATCAGGCCAGATGGTGGTCGCGGGCAGACATGGCAGACTTTCCTTCAGAATCATCAGGATCAGATCTGGGCCTGCGACTTCCTGCAGCTGTACGACTTCGCTTTCAGACCGATCTTCGCGTTCTTCATCGTACGTCTCGACAGCCGCCCAGGTCGTTCAGTGCAATGTTACTCGAAATCCGTCGGACCAGTGGACCGCCCAGCAGCTTCGCGAAGCGATGCCGTTCGACGACGGCCCTCGGTTCCTCATTCGAGATAATGACGGTAAGTTCGGTCGCATCTTTGATGCTGTCGCCATCGGCGGTGGAGCGACCGTCATCAGAATCCCGCCGTCCGCGCCGAACTGTAACGCGATCTGCGATCGGTTCCTCGGAAGTGTGCGCCGCGAATGCCTGAACCACATCCTTATCCTGAGCGAAGACCATCTTCGAAGAGCGCTGCGAGCGTTCTGTGCGCATTTTAACATGGGTCGCCCACACCAAGGCATCGGTCAGCGCGTACCCGCTGACAACAAACGACCTCGGCTTAGCGGCCAGGCCGAGAACGCAGGTACAGTTGTCGAGTTTCCCGTGTTGGGCGGGCTTCATCACGAGTATCGGATGGCCGCGTGACGAAGGCCTCGACGTGGACGACCGAAGGAGCCAGGACGGGCGCACAGACGTGGAAGACCTTCCTCCAGAATCATCAGCTCGAGATCTGGGCCTGCGACTTCCTGCAGAGCTGCGACTCACGACCTTCGGAATAATTGCGTACGATACATCGACACGTCCGAGGGCCATCAAAAAGCACGGCTACCACCGCTCGCCGCTGCCGTAGCTGGGGAATGCTCACTCACGTCGGGCCCAATGCGCCCGGTATCGCTCGTCGATCTCCCTGCCCGTCGACTTCTTCTTCGAAGCTCTGTTCGCGGCGAGCGGACTATGCTGCAGTCTTGCAGTCCGCACACCCGAGACCGCGATTGGCTTCAAGCCGGGCGGCTCTCGCCGCCGCTCGCGCTCTGCACAGCTTATCCGGGACATCGCTCTCTCGCTCGAAGTACACTTCGACGGGTGTCCGGCCGGCGAGGGCAACATGTGGGAGCTTGGTGTCGTGCTCGTTGACATAGAACTCCACGAGTCGGCGGACCGTCTCGATCCCATCCAGGTCGTGCAGGAACAACCAGTTGTGTTTCGCCACCCTAAAGAACGCTTCGATCATGGAGTTCGACCCTGCAATGTCGGTCTGCGCGAGGATCCTCTTCAGAACCCCTTCCGTGACAAGCTGGTCGACTGCCGCGTTGAAGTTCTCGGTGCCGCCATCGACCATCACCGACTGCGGTGTAGCTTCGTTGGGAGCCTGGTTCATTCCCTTGGCGGCCTCCAGCAAGAGCGCCGCGGGTTCCGGACTTGCGCCCAGCCACCAAGCGAGAACTCGACGGCTGTGGTTGTCGATCACGGCGCGCAAGTAGACTTTGCGGCCGTCGAGAAGACGAATCACCGTCGTATCCGCGTGCCAAAGCCCATCTGGCTTGCTGGCGCGGACGCCTTCCTTCGGTGCAGCAGGGTGGAGCCTCTTTCGTGGACGCCGCCAGCCACGGTCACGGACGTACCGGCACCACGTCGCAGGCGCGGCGTACACGCGTCCGAGCCGTTGGGCGAGAATAGCCAGCGTAGATGTCGAGATATGTCGATACTCGGGCGCAGTCGTCATTTCACGAAGCACCTGCACCTCGTCTGGCGTCAGGGACATAGGCCGCGATTTCGGGCAGCAGCCTTCGT
>JANQQN010000048.1 GCA_028289325.1 Myxococcota bacterium
TTGGTGTATCGGTTGGCGCCTTCGCCAATCAGAGCGGCCGCTGCGCCCGCGGCCCGAAGCAGTTGGTCCGCGAAGCTTCGGTACCCTCGCGGAACACGCTTGCACGCCTCGTGGACGACGTGCAGCAGCTCCAGGGCAACGTGGTAGACCTCGAGGCGGTGGTGAACAAAGCGTCCGGGGCGCAGCGCCGTGGTTGCATGGGTCGTCGTGTGGGTCCGGCTCATGTCCACCTGGAGCGCAGGGCGCGTGACAGCGGCCCTCCGCGCTTGAGGAGCGAAGGCGCGGGAATATGTACGGCCTCCATTCCCAGCAACGGGCCGCTGGCGCGTCGACGTGCGCGCTTCGGACCTGAGCCGGACCCACACGACGACGGCCTCCGGCCGCTGCCGAAAGCCGCCCTCAGCCCCCAAACCCCGACGCTTGACGCCAGACACCAAACCCCATACCCGCACGCGCACGCACATCACCCCGCCGAACACCCTGTGCCGGACACGTCCGCCTCCGAAAGGTAGAATCATGAGGAATCTCGATCCGTTACCCCAGTGGCCTTCATGGCTGGTGATCAATGCGGGCTAGGTGGGCAGCTCTGCTTAGGGCGATACAAGATAGCTCACCAAGCGACGTGTCAGGTCTAGGGCTTGCAACGATCGGCCGGAATCCCTCGCGACATAGGTCTCTTGCACAATAGCGGCCTTGAGCGAGCAGTCAGGCGAACCGAGTGATCGCGCGGGCGATCGCCTGCCCTTCGCGAAGCAGCCGATGGTGGGCGCCGACGCGGCCGTCGGGGTCGGCGGTGGGCTCCATCTCGAGGTCGATGGTCTGCCCGGGCTTGACGTCGGTTTGATAGTGCAGCTTGACCTGCGTGAGGCGCCCTGCCTCGGGCCGCACCGTCCGGTAGTGATCTACGACCCACGCCGCGTAGTGGACGTGGTTGACGTGTTGGTAGCGGTCGGTCTCCGAATGATGAGCCGTGCGTTGGCCGCGGTGGAGCGGGTTGAGGTCTGGTTTCCACGCGGGAACCGCGCCTTCCTCGATGGCTCGACGATCGTCGACGGGAAACGCGGCCAAAAGGGCATCGTCCAAATGATAGGGCCGAACTTGACCGTCGGCGCCAAGCTTCAGGAACATCCATTCGGCGCTTGCCCGCGCCTTGGCCTCCCCGTCGCCATACACCAGGTACTCCCGCTTGCTCCGGAACCGACGTCGATGTGAAACCCAGGTTTCCACCTCGATCTCGTCGTCGAACTCGAAGGTCCCCGGGAGCTGAAGAACGATCGCCCGAATGTACCAGGCCGCGCCCATCTCGACGTAGCGGGCGGTTGGGTAACCACCGGCGGCGGAGGCCCGAGTCGCGGCGTCCTGACACCACTCGAGAATGCGATGGGGCAGGACGCGGTGGTCGGACCCGAGGTCGCTCATGCGGACCTGAACCGGCCATCGAGACTTTGGTTTCACCATCCGGGCTCCGTTACGAGGCAAGGAATGCTCCTGTCGAGGACCTTGTGGCCGCGGTCTCGACCCTTTTCGGCGGGTTCGCCCCGTGCTACCTCCGAAATGCGGCCTGTTCCGCTCGAGGACTCCATGTTCAAAGCCTTTCCGTTGCTGCTCTTGGTCGTGCTCGTCTACAACCTCGTCGCGTTGGGCGGGCCCGCCCTGGTCGGCGTACCGGCCCCGTCAGACGTAGCAGCGGACACGTCGCCGGAAGAGGAGCCGTTCGTGGACGACGTGCCGGATCCCGAAGGCGAGGAAGAGGCGGTCGTCGAGGAGCAGGAAAAGGTGGAGGTCGCGGAGACGTCGACTGCGCCGCCGGCGGAGTTCTCCGCGCAGGCGTTGATGCGCGCCGAGCTGTTCTCGGTGAACATGCCTTCGCAAGAGGTGTGGCGGGTCAGCTACGGGGACGCATTCATCACCATCGGATTGCTGCTGTTGTTCGTTGAGCTCGTAAGGTCGACGTCGAGCGACGGCAACGCGATCGTCAATCATGCGTTGTCGTTGGGCGTCTTGGTTCTGTGTTTGGTGGAGTTCATCATCGTGCCGGGCTTCGCGACCTCGACCTTCTTCTTCTTGATGTTCATGGCCGCGATCGACGTGGTGGCCGGGTTCATCATTTCCATCCGGGCCGCCCGTCGTGATCTTTCCGTCGGCGTTTGACGCGGCGCGGGCAATAATAGTTTACAAGCCTTCATGAGTTTTACTCCCTGGCCGGAGAGTCTAACGAATGTCGTTATATTCCAGTGACAGTCGTCATGATATCGACGGCCCATGAGAAGCCGACTCAGTATTGTTTCGTTCACCTGTCTCGCCGCGACGATGGCGTTCGCGACGGCCGCCGTCGCGCAGAGCGTGACCCTTCCTCCGTCCGGCAACAACCAGAAGGCCGAGGTTTCGCAGTGGATCGGCCTGGTCAAGGTCAGCGTCTCGTACTCGAGTCCAGACGTGACGGGGCCGAACGGGGAAGACCGCTCCGGCCAGATCTGGGGCCAGCTCGTCCCTTACGGTATGGCCAATCTCGGTTTCGGAACGTGTGGGGATACCTGTCCGTGGCGAGCAGGCGCGAACGAGAATACGACGTTCACCGTTTCTCATGACATCAAGGTGGAAGGGCGACCGCTGAAGGCCGGGACCTATGGCCTGCACATGATCCCCGGCAAGAGCGACTGGACGGTGATCTTTTCGAAGAACGCGTCGTCGTGGGGAAGCTACTTCTACGACAAGAAGGAAGACGCGTTGCGCGTGAAGGTGAAGCCGAAGGAGAGCGCGTTTCAGCACTGGCTGACGTACGAATTCACCGATCGGCATCCAAAAAAGGCAACTTTGGCCCTGAAGTGGGACAAGCTCGAAATTCCACTGGCCCTCGCGGTCGAGAACATCGAGCAGCTCTACGTCGCCCAGATGCGCGACGATCTGCGGTCGTCGGCCGGATTCTCCTATCAAGGGTGGCAGCAGGCCGCCAACTACTGCCTCCGCAACGAGATCAATCTCCAAGAGGCGTTGGTCTGGGCCGAAAAAGCGGTGAGCCTGCCGTTCATCGGACAGAAGAACTTCCAGACGCTACAGACCCTCGCTTCGCTTCAAGAGGCCAACGGCAACGACAAAGCAGCCAAGGCCACCATCGACGAAGCGCTCGACCACCCCACCGCTACGCCGCTGGTCATCCATCAGTACGGACGGCAGCTGCTCACCCAAAAGAAGAACCAGCGAGCCCTCGCGGTGTTCAAGCTGAACGCGAAGAAGCATCAGGACACATGGCCGGTTCACGTCGGCCTCATGCGCGGTTACTCGGCGGTCGGCGATCTCAAGACGGCGTTGAAGCACGCGGAAAAGGCGGTCAAACAAGCCCCCGACAAGCTCAACCGCGCGAACCTCGAGAAAATGGTGACCCGACTGAAGGCCGGCAAGCCGGTCACTTGAGACGAGAGGGCCAGCGAGACGGCCTAAGTCCCGCTCATAGGAAGGTCCTTAATGCGGCCTGATCCGGTGGATCGGGGAAGTCTGGGGTGCGCGTCTGCGGCTCGCTTGAGACGGTCGCTTACGCGTTCGCTTTGTCTCCGTCGCCCCCGTATCCGTAGCCCCGGTAGTAGTACTGGTGCTGATAGCCGTAGCCGTCGGCAGCGATGTCGACGTCGTTGAGCAACACCCCGGCCAGGTTCGCCCCGACGTCGTTCAGCTGCCGGCCGGCGCGCCGTACGGCTTCCTTCGGGGTCTGATGGGCTTGTACGACGAGGATGGTGGCGTCGACGAGCTTTGACAGGATCGATGCATCGGTCACCGCGCCGATAGGCGGGGAATCCAAGAGCACGCGACCGAATCGCTCCGACAGCTCGTTGAGGACGGCCAGGAACTTTTCGGAGTGTAGGAGCTCGGCGGGATTCGGGGGCGTCGGTCCGCAGGGCAGGACGAACACGTCGCCTTTGTCGGTCTGCTTGATGACGTCGTCGAGGCTCTTTTGGCCGACCAACACCGAGGTCAGTCCTTCCTCGCCGGACACCCCGAATGCCCGATGGAGCCGGGGCTTGCGCAGGTCCGTGTCGAGCAGCAAGACGCGGTTGCCGGCCTGCGCCATCGTGATCCCCATGGCGATGGCGGTGGTGGTCTTGCCTTCGGCGGGCCGCGCGCTGGTGAACAGGAGTCGGTCCATGGGCTTGTCAGTGGCCATGAACATCAGGTTCGTACGCACGGAACGGGCACATTCGGCCACTGCGCTTTTGGGGTTGTTCAAGACGTGAAGATCTCGTTCTCGGCTGTGCTCTCCCGTGCGTTTGGTACCGCGCCGGTCGGTGGTCTCCATGATCTTGGGGAAGACGCCCAAGAACGGCATTCGCAGGAGCTGCTCGATGTCCGACTGTCGATGAACGGTGTTGTCGAGAAGAACGCCGCCGGTGAAGATCAGCAGGCTGAGCAGCAATCCGGCCGCGAGGCCGGCGGCGAGATTCTTGGGCAGCGATGGTCGAACCGGGCTGTAGATCGGCTCCGGTCGCTCGAACCACCGCACGAAATTGGAGTCGAGCAAGCCGGACAGATCCGCCTCCGTCTGTCGCTTGAGCAACGATTCATACATGGTCTTCGTCGTCCCGAGGTCTCGGTTGAGCTTGCTGTATTCGAGGCCCATCGAGTTCAGGTCCAGCGCCTTCTTCTTCTCGTCTTCGATCGCCTTACGCAGGCCGGCGGCCGCGGTCTGCAGCGCTTTGATCTCGTTGTTCAGCGACTCGAGGGAGCTTCGGACTTCGTCCTTCATCGCTTCGTGGGTGCGGGCTAGCTGCTTCTCCACCGCGACCATGGTGGGGTGTTTGTCGCCGTAGCGGGTGCTGAGCTCTGCCCTTTGCTTCTGGATCTCAATGAGGGCCGACTTGAACTCGGCGACGACGAGATTGGCCTGAATCTGAGGAATGGCATCCCAGTCCGGTTTCTCTGCCGCGAGAAGGTCGTCGATGACCTTGCGCTGGGCCAACTTCTCGATGAGGACGGACTTATTCTCGAGCAACCGCTGGTTCAGCATCGTCAAGCTGGCGCCGGTCATGTTTTGTCGGTCTTCGAGGGAGACCGACAGCAGTAGATGCTCCTGTTTAAACTTGTTCAGCGCTGCTTCCTGCGCCTCGAGCTTGGTCGCGAACTTCGCGACTTGGGCATCGAGCCACCGCGACGCCTTCTTCGTCGTCTCCAGCCGGACCTCGAGCGTGTGGTCGATGTATGCGGTTCCCAGCGCCTCGGCGATCCGCGCCGCGCGCTCGGGATCGCGGTCTTCGACGATCAGGTTGACGACCCGACTCTTTCCTTCCGACACCGCGCTGATCGACTCCGCGAGCGCCTTAACGACTCCGGCGGGCCGGGCCTCGGCTTTGGCTTCGCTAAGTTCGACCGAGGCCAGGTACGCCTCGTCTTCGGCCAGCTTGAGGCGAGCCGCAACGTCCTCGAGGACGATGCGGCTGGTGATGATCTTCAGCTGAGTATTCGTGAAGACCCGGTCCTGGCGGGCTTGTTCGGAGATGTTCTCGATGGCCATCGAGTCCCCGAGGATCTTGGGCAAGACGGGATCGATCAGGATTTGGGCCTTAGCCTCGTAGACCTTGGGCTGCCGGAGGGTTCCGGCGGCGACGGCGCCGCCGACGATGATGGTCGTCAGAACGATCACCCACTTCCGTCGCCGGAGCGCCGCCAACACCTCCGCGGGCTCGATCGCGAAGCTGCTGCTGTTGGGCACGGATTCACTGTTGCTCGTCAATGATCTGTCCTCGACCCGCGGGGTCAGAAGATGGCTTCCGGCACGAAGATGATGTCTCCGGGCTGAAGCTCGATGTTTCGAGCCGTTCCCTGGCCGATGTCTCCGACCGGCACCCGGAATCGCTCTTCCCGTCCTGAGATGACGCGAGTCAGCTGCACGTTGTTTCGAGATGCAAGGTTCGTAAAGCCGCCGGCGTACGTGACGGCCTGAATGACGGTCATTCCCGCCTCGTAATTGAACGTACCCGGCTTATTGACCTGGCCGAGAACGTAGACCTTCTTCGAATTCCGCTCCTTGAGGAAAACAGTGACCTTCGGATTGACCAAGAATCCGTCGGCCAGACGCGACCGAATGTCGTTCTCGACGGCCTGCGGCCGCTTCGCGAGCAACGCCACCTCGCCGATCAGTGGAAAATCGATCACCCCGCTGTCGCTGACCCGATAGACGCCCGTGAGGTCCGGCTCTCGATACACCTTGATCTCCACCACGTCGCCGGACCCGAGGGTGTGGGCAGACGTAGGTACGACCGCCGGTGCCGCTGGCGGTGGCGGCGCCCCCGCGCAACCCGCCAGCACGCATGCCCCCAGCGCGACAATGCCCGGTCCTGAAGACCGCATAGTTCTTCGTTTGTGCCCGCTGGCCGCCCACATGTTCATCTGATGCGCATCTGGCGGCGGGACGGGGAACGCGTGTGTATTCCTTGTCCGACAATGAGGTGGGGGATCGAAGCCAGGCGCCATGGCCATACCAGGCCCTTTGCATTTTCGGCGACTCGGTCCGACCCCCATAGGTGCTCGACGAGGAAAAACGCGGGCTCGTAGCTCAGCCCACCGCCGACGGAGGTGACAAACTTGCCGTCGACGACCAGCCGGACGTCCTCTCTGACGTCGACCTTGGGAAACCGTTGGCGCAACGCGGCGCGGTCTGCGGGAAATGTCGTGGCTACCCGACCGTCGAGTGCCCCTGTCGCGGCGAGAACAAAAGCCCCGTCGCAGACGGTGATCACCCATTGCGCATCGGCGACGGCTCGAGTGACGTATCGCATATACGCCTCGTCCTCGAGGTCCCGATCCATGCTGCCTTTTGTGCTCGGAATGACCAGGATATCCGCCTTAGGGGCCTCGTCGAAGGTGTAGTGGGGCAGCAGGGTGATTCCCTCGAAGGTGACGAGGGGGCCGGTGTCCGCGGCGACGATGTAGGGGGCGATGTAGTCAGATTTGTCGCGGAAGTACGTGTGATGAAACACATCGTACGGGGCCATCAGCTCACTGTTGTATACGCCCGGCGTGACCACGAAAGCGGCGTTGCTCACTCGAGAGGGCGGCGGATCGAACACCGTGTTCGGCGGCGTCGCCCGCGCGCAAGCCACGAGGGAGACGACGGCGAGCCCTTGACCCAAAGGACGAAGGTTCATGCCCCTTGGCGTATGTCACTTGAGTGGTCGTGCGCCACCCTCGATGACCGCGACCACGCCCCTACATTCCCTTGAGGCCAGGTTAGTCCAGCGTTAGGTAGCGCGGTATGAAACCATCAGCTGGTCGGCTTTCCCTCTTCGTCGCCGCGGCGGGATTCGCGCTGGTCGCGGCGTGCGCGACGGAGTCTTCGCGGGCCGTCGTGCCCTCCCGCGCGGTTGCTTCCGCTCAGAGTCCGTATTCTGGGCCGAAGCACACCCTCGTCGTGGGCGCGTTTAAGAACGCGTCCCCGTATCTGCGAGGCGTGTTTTCCGACGGGCAGGATCGTCTCGGCGCCCAGGCGAAGACCCTCCTCAAGAAGGACTTGGTTCAAAGCGGACGATTTGTCGTCGTCGACCGGGACGCCATGGAGGACGCCGACCAAGAGGCGACCATCGCCGGGGCGGAGCGGGAGCTCGTAGCGGCCAAGGTCGTGGTCACCGGGGAAGTAACGGCGTTCGGCCGCAAGCAGGTGGGCGATAAGCAGCTGTTCGGCATCGGCGGTCGCGGAAAGACGCAAAGCGCGTACGCGCGTGTGACACTGAATATCGTCGACGTGAAGACCGGTACCATCATCTATTCGGTGGAAGGCGCGGGCGAGTACGCGCTGAGCAACCGAGAGGTCCTCGGTTTTGGCAGCACCGCCGCCTATGACTCCACGCTCAACGGCAAGGTGCTGGGTCTCGCGGTGACCGAAGCCGTCGATCGTCTCGTGGAGGGGATCGAGAACCGGAACTGGAGTCCGAGCTCATGAAGCGACGTTGCGCGGGGGTGCTGATCACCCTGGCGCTCGGCGCGTGTGCGCCGAACACCCGCTACTACTGGGGGCGGTATGAGACGTCCGTATATCGGCTCGAGGTCGACGCGGACGATCCGGGCGCCGTGCAGCAGAGCATCGACGCGCTCAACGAGGACATCGAGCGCGCGCGGAGCCGGGATCAGCCTCTGCCCCCCGGTTTTCATGCGCACCTCGGCTACCTGTACGCCGTGCAGGGTGACTTGGGGCAGGCAGTGGGGCACTTCGAGCAAGAAAAGGCGCTGTACCCGGAGAGTACAGCGTTCATCGACGGGCTCCTGGCGAGGTTAAAACGATGACCAAAGCCCTCTTTGTCATCATGGTCGCGCTCGCGTCGGCGTGCGCATCGAGCCCCGGATACGACTACACCGCGTTTCGACAGCACGAACCGGTATCGATCCTGGTCTTGCCGCCGCTCAACGGCTCGCCGGAGGTTCAGGCGCCGGGGGCGTGGCTATCGACGGTGTCCCGTCCTCTGGCCGAACGTGGCTATTATGTGTTTCCGGTGCATGTCGTCGCGGCGTACATGCGCGACAACGGGTTGCCCACGGCGGGCGAGATGCACGCCGTCGCCATGCGGAGGATCGACGAGATTCTCGGCGCCGATGCGGTGCTGTACGCGCAGATCGAAGACTGGGGCTCGACCTACTTCGTGCTCACCACCCAGGTGAAGGTGACGGTGACCTTTCGCCTGGTTCATGTGAAGAGCGGCGAGCTGCTGTGGGAAGGTCGAGTCTCCCGAACGGCCGACAACACGGGCGGCAACAACGGCAGCCTGCTTTCGCTGGTCATTGCCGCCGCCGCGACGCAGGTCGCCAACACGTTGTCCGACCCGTCGATGCCGCTATCGCGGCAGCTCAACCGAGACATTTTCTATAATCGACGGCGAGGTTTGCCGCCCGGACCGTACGCACCCCAGCCTTCTTCGCCGTAGTGCACTTGCGCGGATTCGAGGGGCAGAGGACGAGACAGTGAGCCCGCAGCCACGGGCTCACTGCCTTGAGGGGAGAGCGCCTACAGGAAGTCGACGCGCAGCTCGGCGCCGAAGACACGGCCTTCCTTGAGCGGCGAGAAGTTGCCGCCGAACGGAAGAACGGTCTGACCACCGAGAAATGCCTCATTGGCGAGGTTTCGGCCGTAGATGGTGAACTTCGGCACCATGTAGCTATCACCGGCGAACGCGATGTCGGCGATGGTCAGCGCGATGCTGGCGTCGACGACATGGCCACTGGGAAGCAGGCCGTAGTTGTTATCGGTGAAGAACGACTCGTCTCGGTAGGCGTAGTTGCCGCGCAGGGTCAGGAACCCGACGCTCCCCATATCGATGTCGTAGACCGCCCCCGCGTTCACGGTGATGTTGGCCAGACGAGGCAGCTCCAGGTTGCGGTCCGATCCCAGCGGGCCGGCGCCGACGACGCCGTCGCCGTTCAGGTCGAAACGAACGTCGCGGTAGTCGCCGTCGACGTAACCGAACGAACCGAGGATCACGAGGTTCGGAATGACGGCCAGCGTGACGTCCAGTTCCGCACCGAACAAGGTGGCGTCGGCGGTGTTTTGAATGATCTGGACGACGCCCGCGGCGCCGGGGACGTTGACCTCACGCTGTAGGTCGTTCATCTCAGTGCGGAACAGGGCGGCACTGAAGCGAATCTTCCGCTTGTACGCCGCGCCCTTCACGCCGATCTCGAAGACGTCCTGCTGCTCCTCGTCGAAGGGCCCAGGGGTCGACGTCGGATCCGCGCTGGTGTTTCGCATGTTGTAGCCGCCGCTTCGGAAGCCGCGGGTCCAGTGCCCGTAGATCGTCGAATCGGCCCCGATGTCGTATTGCGCGCCGACCTTGGGCGAGAAGTTGAACCAGTTCTCGTCGTCGTTGAAGCCGTCTTCGAACGGGCAGTCCAAAGAGAGCGTGCCCGCGCACGGCGCGCCGGCCCCGACGAACGGCGGGGGGAGCCCCGGCGTCGGCGACGCCAGGCCGTTGAAGGTGACGACCTCGGCCGATTTCGTTTCGTAGGTGATCCGCCCGCCCACGATGCCCGTGAGGGCCTCCGTGAATCCGTACTCGAGCTGGGTGAAGGCACCGAACGAGAACTGATCTTGGTCTCCGCCGAAGGTCGAGTCGATGACCTGGGTCGTGGGCGAGAACTGCGGCGCGTCTTCGAACAGGAGCCGTCGCTCGCGGTATTCAATGGTCTGTCCGAACAGGTAGACGCCCACCGTCGCATCGAAGCGGTCGTAGCTGAGGGCGAGGCGAAGCTCGTTGCTCCAGTGCTCGATGTTGGTGATCGACCCCGAGTGGAACAGGGAGATGGGCTGCGAGTCGATGTCCGATGCCGCCGCGGAGTCGACCCGCCGGTAACCGAACACGTCGGTCAGGGTGACGTTGTCGCCGATGTTGATGACCAGCTCGCCGAAGATCTGGTCCCACTCGTACTCGGCGAAGCCGGGAAGATCGATCGAGAAGTCGAAGTCCGAGAACGGACCGACGAAGCCGGGATTGACCCGGCGTCCTAGGTTTCCGATGGTGCTGGTGCTCTGGGACGGCGGACCTTGGGTTTCCGTGTCGCCGTGTTCGTACGTGACGTGGAGGGTGATGTTGTCGGTCGGGGTGATGGTGAAGGTCGGCCGAACCAGCCAGGTCGTCTCCTCACCGAACTGCTCCTCGTTGAAGCCGCCCTGTCCGTCCGGCGCCATGTTGGTGAACCAGCCGTCGTCTCGTCGGAACTGACCGGCGATCCTCGCCTTGAAGAAGTCGGGGAAGAGCGGCAGGTCGACAGCACCATAGAAACGGTACTCAAGACCCTTATCCGGGTCGGCGCCGTTGATTTCGACGTTCGTCTTGACCGCGCCGCCGTAGGTGTCTCCCGGGCGCTTCGTCCGCAACAGCACCGCGCCGCCGGTGACGTTTCGACCAAACAGAATACCCTGGGGTCCACGAAGAACTTCCACCGCTTCCAGGTCGAAAGAATCGAGGACCGCACCGGCGTTGGACCCGAGGTAGACGCCGTTGATGAAGATACCGACCGTAGGATCGATGGTGGGAATCGAGCTGTTGGCGCCGAGACCGCGGATCGAGAAGTTCGCAACACCCTTGGCGGTACCGACCGAGTCGAATGAAACGTTCGGAATGGAGAAGGTCAGACTCTCCAAATCTCGGAACTGAAAAGCTTCCAGCTGATCCTCACCGAGCGCGGTCAGCGCGACGGGGGCTTCGTTCGCGATCTGACCTCGGGCCTTCTTGGTGCCGGTGATGGTGATGTTCTCGACCGCGGCTGTCGAGCCGCGGCGGTCTTTGGGCTGGTTGTCGCCGGTCTGAGCCTGCGCGAGCTGCGCTTGCTCCGAATCGGCATCATCGGCCTCAGGCTGGGTCTCGGCCTGAGCTCCAGTGGACGGTTCGGACTCCGTCTGTGCGTAGGCCGCCGGCGCCAAGGCCAGCAAACCACCAACGCACAGAAGCTCAAAGAGCCCGAATCTTCCGATGCGTCGCACGTCCTCTCTGTTCATCTATCTATCTCCCTTCCCTTCGGGTCTGCGACACGCGCGGCGCGCGAGGCATGGTACGGCGTCGTAACGACCTCGTCGCAAGCCGCTCGGGCCCTGCGCCCGAGCGCCAGCGGCGACTTCGCGCTGGCGATGACGTGGCTTGTGCAGTGCGGCTTGCATAGCGATGTCTGCTCAATTACCTAAGCACCGACGTCCGTACCGAGTTCCCGCGAGTTACCAGGCGATCGGGAACAAATCAACGCCAATTGCGACTGCTAGTCCGTGCTTCGGAAAAACAAAGACAAGAACAACCGAAGTTCGGAACTCGAGGTCGCTTCGCTTATCTGTCGACGAGTCGCTGTCATCTGTACTTTCGACCGCCAAGTTAGATTGACGCGTAGCGTTGGCGGGTTTGCTGGTGCAGTCTCGTCTTCGTTGCGGCGCCGCAAGCGGTTGCCGAGCCCTACTGCGCGGCACAAACCGTGGTCGATAGAGAAAGAAGTTGCCTTGTCGAAGTCTCGGGCTTCGTTTCAAGCGACTCATAATCCCGGACGTCTCCGTCGTTGTGCCGCGGCGCGCCAATCACTATGGGCGCAAGAGGGCTCGACATTTCGAGGTTGGTCTTGATGTTCTTCGTGCCTTCCGGTTCTCGAAACGGCGCCGGCGTTTGATTCATGACTTCCTCGCCGAAAAACTCGGTCGCATCGACGGCCGGTCGGGGCGCCGATGCATCGACGACCAGCCAGGCTGAGATGGCGGCCGGTCAGGCCGGCGCGGCGACGCTGGCGCGGGGGCTGCGACTGCTGGAGGCCTTCCAGCAGAAGCTGCAGCCGCTGACCCACGGCGAGCTCGCGACCCTCAGCGGACTCACGCCAGCGACGGTCACTCGCCTCGCCGGAGCCCTAGAGAAGCTCGGGTACCTGCGGCGACGTCCGGATCGTCGCTGGGAGCTCACGCCCAGGGTCCTTTCGCTCGGCTATCCCAAGCTCGCGGCGTCGCGCATTCGCCGATTTGCGCAACCTTATCTCCTCGAGATCGCGCGACTCGGCGACGTGAGCGTGGCGGTCGCGGAAGCGGCGGGATTGTCGATGGTGTTCATCGATACGTGCACGGTGTCGGCCGGTGCGCCGATCCGGCTCGATGTCGGCGAACGACGGAACATGGTCGATTCCGCCGTAGGCTATACGTACCTCGGGTCGATCGGCGACGAGGAGCGCGCGCGCATCACGGCGAAGTTGCGCGCGCGGCACCGAAAGGAGTGGAGGTCGGTCGCCAAGCGTTTGGACGCCGCGCGCGGTGTCCTCGGTGATCGCGGCTTCGTCTACTCCGACGGCGACTCTGCCCACGACGCCCAGACGGTGGCCGCCCCGCTGATTACCGGCGACGGTCGCGTCTTGGTGGTCACCTGTGTGGCGCCTCGATTCGCGATCAGTGAGGCTCGAATGCGCCAAGAGGTTGGCCCTCGCATCGTCGTGTTGTGTCGGCTCCTGACGGATCTGCGCTAGTACGGCAGATCATGGTCCGCGAAAGCGGTGAGCTTAGGGCTTGGGAACGATTCGGCCGCTGATGACGATGAGATTGCCAACATCCACCGTCCCCCGTTCGACCCCGTTGCCGGTCATCTCGTTAACGACGAGGTCGGTCCGGCCGTCGCCGTCCACATCCGCACCGACGGCGGAATACATGAGGATGTCGCCGAAGTCTTCGGGGCTCCCCGCGCCTCGTGCGCCCAGGATGTCGGTGGTGATGAAACGGTCTTCGGGGGCACGGTCCGCCAGGTCGAGCACGGTCGGCCACGGACCGGGCTGGCCCCACAACACGTGAATGACGCCTGCGTCGCGACGCCCGTTCGGGTCGGCGAGGGGGGACGCAGTGACCAGGTCGGCGATCCCGTCGCCGTCGATATCGCCGTGCAGGGCCGTGTCCGATGAGATCGCATTCGCCTCGGGGCCGAGCACGTGGGTGACCCGCACGTCGTTCGGAATCGCCCCCAGCCCGAAGCGTTGCCCCTTCAGCGTTGCGGCGTCGAAGAATACATGTCCGAGCCCCGCGTCGCGCAGATTCCTCGCCGTCCCTCGGATATCGCCGACGAACAGGTCGGCACGACCGTCCGCGTCATAGTCGAGGCCGCCCACGAGCTCTTCGCCAAAGCGGACGCTGGTCAGCGTGTTGCCGATGGTTCCGCCGTCGATGCGGCTGACGGACCCGGTCGTTTCGTCGAACCCGATCGTCAAGCCGGCGGGCCATGTCGCGCCGCCGGGCACATTGTCCGCCCAGTAGATGAATAGACTGCCCCCCGCGTTGCCTCCGTTGCGCGCCCCCGAACCGGCGGGTGCACCGTCGGCTTCGAGCATGCCGCCGACCCGGGACAGCGAGGCGGAGATCAGGGCCTCGGCGCGACCGTCGGCGTCGAGATCGATCAGCTCCAAGGTTGCGCCGAAGTGGTAGTCGGCGGCGGAGGCGGGCGGGTCGAAGCGGGCGACATGGCCCGACAGCGCGGTGGCGCCGAACTCGGCGAGGTCCACCGTGAGCGTCTGGTTCAGATGCGCGCCGCCGCGGACGAGATAGGCCGCGCCGGCGTTGGTTTCGTCGCCTCGGTCCCGCTGGTCAGCACTGATCAGCAGGTCGGCCACGCCGTCCCCGGTCGCGTCTCCGGTCCGATTCCAGAAACCCAGTCGGTCGAGCGCTTGGGCGCCGACGATGGTCAAGACCCGGACGTCGGTGGGGAGCGCGGCGAGATCCAACACTTCGTCTTGAGCGGCCAGCGTTTTGAGCGCGGCGCCGCCGACGACGATGGAGACCCCGCCGGCGCCGATCCGGTCCTCCCGCGACATATT